>JAJDUS010000105.1 GCA_022826535.1 Prochlorococcaceae cyanobacterium jk18x1bzbins.87 | reverse complement strand
TGATGCCGCTTAACACCTTCCTGTCCTCCACCCGCTTCCCACCCCGTTCCTTGGGAAACAAAGGGCGGATGCCATCAACCTGCTCTGCGCTGAGCCCCAACAACTGGGCCATCACCCATCTCCTCCTGGTGCTCTCTTGGGCCTCCCTCTCTGGTGAGAGGGCCATTCCTCATGTTATGAGTCCTGACCCTAATCACCAGCAGCGCCACCAGCTCCGCCAACACGCCGCTGGCGCCGTTGCCAAACATTTCGGCCACTTGCCTCCCACATCACTAGTGAGCCGGGTCAACAGAAGGCCTACAGGGGTGCGCAGATGAAAGCGTAAGTCCAACCCAAGGGCATGGTCAAAGAGATCACTGCGGATGCGGGCCGTCATCAACTGACCCGCACTTTGCACCGTATAGCTGAGCAGCCCTTGCAACACCAAACCCGTGACCATGGTGAGGCCCAGTAGTCTGATGAGCAGCTTTGAGGGAGCTGGTGGCGCCCAGTTGCTGCAGCCAGGGAAGGATGGGCTCCTGGCGCAGAAGGGACACTGCCTAACCCAGCAACAACGGTTGCAGGGCGTCACCGAAGGCCACGGGCACCAGCAACCCCAGCGCCAAGGCAATGGGCTTGCGTTCACTCCAGAAGTAGGGCGCCATCCGCCATCAGCCCATGGGACTATCGGGATCGCCACGCCACTGTTGTTCCGGAAGGGAGGGCATGGTTATGGTTGAGACCGGGCCTGAGTCCCCTGGCGCACCGCCTCCACCAGCTCCTGGAGGTGACCACGATCCATGCGGAGTGCCAGGGGATTTCCCACCAGCCGGGCCGTACTGAAGAACAGATCTTCAATGGGCACCAGCTCATTCTCTTGTAAGGTCCGGCCTGTGGCCACCAAGTCCACAATGGCTTCCGACATGCCGGTCAGTGGACCCAGCTCCATCGAGCCCTGCAGTTGGATCAGGCTTACAGGGAGATCCAGGCTGTCAAAAATGTCCGGGCGCAGTGGATGAACTTGCTGGCCACGAGGCAATGGGCAGGCAGATCAGCCGCACGACGGTAGGGGCTGCTGCGTTTCACGGCAACAGCCATGGGATGCTCCCGCAGCACGTCATCCCCCACCATGCCCAACTGGGCCTGCCCGTAGGCCATGTACACCGGCACATCAGCATTGCGCACCAGCAAAGCGCATGCCCGGCCACAGGAACTGTCCACCATCAATTGCTGGTTGCCGGGTGTTGTCAGGGCGGTGAAATCCAGTCCCGCCGCTTTTGTAGAGATGTGATGCTGTTCTGCTCTGCAACAGCGCGCCTTTGGCCAGAGCAAGGGTGATCACAAAGCGTTTGCAGCAGCTTGAGCCTGATCAACTGACCATGGCCAGCCCTAACCAGCCTTAACTAGCCCTGACAGGAGGCCAATGGTCCCCTTCCAGGGCTTGTGAAGTGCTGGCGGTAAAGGGTCGTGCAGCGGAGACAGGAGATAGAAGCCACCTTACCGACCCTGCAATTGGCTGAGTTGCAGGGTCACCAGCTTGTCCCAGTTGCCGCCTTCAAACAGCACGGCAGCGCGGCGATCACTGATGCGTTGCACAATGCCGGTGTAGCCCTGGTAGATGGAGCGGGGATCCTGGACCGTCACCGAAGAGCCCGGCAGGATGGGTGCCGCTTGATCTGGGCTGGGAGAAGGGGAAGGCACGGAGACGCTGGCCATGGGTGTACCCCCATCATGGCGCAACGGGGGCGGTTGTGGCGGGGATGGGGGCAGAGGGGGGTGCTGAATGTGGCCGTCGGCAAAGCGGATGATGGTCTTGGCCCGGGCCGCCACCTCCTGCTCATGGGTCACCAGGATGATGGTCATCCCCTCCTGGTGCAGTTCGCCAAACAGATCCATCACCTCGTTGCTGGTGGTGGAATCCAGGGCGCCGGTGGGTTCGTCCGCCAGGAGCAGGGCCGGGCGGTTGATGATGGCCCGGGCAATGGCCACCCGTTGTTGCTGACCCCCACTCAACTGGTTGGGGCGGTTGTGGAGCCGCTGGCCCAGACCCACCCGCACCAGGGCCGCCTCAGCCCGCTGTCGCTGCAGGGGGCGGGCCACACCGGCATAGGCCATGGGCAACATGACGTTTTCCAGGGCGGTCAGCTCCCGCAAGAGGTAGAACTGCTGGAAGACAAAGCCCAGCTTCCGGTTGCGCAGCTCCGCCAGTTGATCGTCATTGAGGCCACCGGTGGGGCAATTGTCCAGCCAATACTCCCCACTGGTGGGCCGGTCCAGACAACCCAGAATATTCATGGCGGTGGATTTGCCACTGCCGCTGGCCCCCATTACCGCCAGATAGTCCCCCTGGGCCACCTTGAGGGAGAGACGATCCACCGCCAACACCCGGTTATGGCCTGCCCCATAGGACTTGCTCACCTCCTTCAGTTGGGCCACGGTACAAGTCATGGGGTGTTTTGCAGGGCGACGGCCAGGATCTGTTGCAACATGGGGGTGCCGGCCACGGTTTGATCCGCCAGGCTGAAGAGGGGACGGGATAGGATCCCTCCCACCGCCGTCACGGCTACACAGAACACCAGGGCCAGGCGCAGGGGAGGGAGACCAGCCAGGTTCCAGCGAATGGCGGGATAACTTTTCACCACAGGGGAAGCGTCCTGGGGCTCCTTCACCACCATGTTTTTGATGACGCCGATGTAGTAGTAAATGGAGATCACCGATGTCACCAGGCCCACAATCACCAGGGCGTATTGGCCGCTCCCCCACCCCGCCACAAACAGATAGATCTTCCCGAAAAATCCCAGCATGGGGGGAATCCCCCCCAGGGACAACAGGCAGAGGCTCAGCCCCAGGGTGATGAGGGGATCCTTCTGGTACAGGCCGGCGTAATCGCTGATGCGGTCACTGCCTGTGCGCAGGGAGAAGAGGATCACACAGGCAAAGGCCCCCAGATTCATGAAGAGGTAGGTGACCAGATAGAGCACTGCCGCCGAATAGCCCTCGGCTGTGCCGCACACCAGGCCGATCATCACAAAACCCGCCTGGGCAATGGAGCTGTAGGCCAGCATCCGCTTCATGGAGGTCTGGGCCAGGGCCACCACGTTGCCCAGAACCATGCTCAGAATTGCCAGCACGGTGAACAGCAGTTCCCATTGAGCGTTCAGACTGCTGAAACAACTCACCAGCAACCGCAACGCCAGGGCGAAGCCAGCGGTTTTGGAGCCCACCGAGAGGAAGGCCACCACGGGCGTGGGGCTGCCTTCATAGACGTCTGGCGTCCACTGGTGGAACGGCACCGCCGCAATTTTGAACCCCACCGTGGCCAGCACAAAGATCAGCGACAACACCGCCACCGGCGTCTGGCTAGCTTGCACCGCCAAGCCCACCGCCGCCAGGCTGGTGTCCCCGCCGGTGAGGCCATAGAGCAGGGAGGCGCCATAGAGGAACACCGCCGCCGCCGCCGAGCCCACCAGGAGGTACTTGAGGGCCGCCTCTCCGGAGCGGGCATCCCGCTTCATGTAGCCGGAGAGGATGTAGCTGGCGATGGAGAGGGTTTCCAGGGCCACGAATACCGTAATCAGGTCCGTGGCGCCGCAGAGGAGCATGGCTCCGATGGTGGCAGCCAGGAGGATGGTGGCGTATTCCCCCAGGGGGGTGCCACTGCGCTCCACATAGCGCCAGGACATCCATAGGGAGAGCATGGTGGAGCCCACCACAATGGCGCGGAGGGCAATGGAGAGGTTATCGGCCACAAAGGCGCCGAGAAACGCCGGCTCCGCAGGGCCGTTCCATTGGTAGGCCAACAGGGCCAGGGTGGTGATGAGACCCCCACTGGTCAGGGGTGGCACCCAGCGGGCGGCTGGGCGCTCACCGGCTAGATCCACCAAAAGGCACAGCACCATGGTCAACAGCACTGCCCCTTCCGGCAACACCGCGGCGGCATGGAGTTCAAGGCCGCTGGCGATTCCCTGCATGGAGTGACGGCTGGATGGATGATGGTCAGACTCTATCCACTCAACATCTCCTTCTTGGGCTCCCACTTCCGGCATTCTTGCGCTAAATCCAAAGACGCTTCCTTTTTCCTGTCCACTGCTGTCCCCTTCTGTGTCCAAGACCCTCGTCATTGTTGAGAGCCCCACCAAGGCCAAAACCATCCGGGACTTTCTGCCCCGTGACTTCCAGGTGAAGGCCTCCATGGGCCATGTGCGTGACCTGCCCAATAGCGCCAGTGAGATCCCCGCAAGCCACAAGGGGGCTCCCTGGGCCAAGCTGGGGGTCAATACGGCGGACAAGTTCCAGCGCCTTTACGTGGTGCCCAAAGAGAAAAAGAAAGTGGTGAAGGAGCTGAAAGACGCCCTCAAAACCGCTGACCGTCTACTTCTGGCCACCGATGAAGACCGGGAAGGGGAATCCATCAGTTGGCACCTGCTGGAGCTGCTCCAGCCCAAGGTGCCGGTGAAGCGCCTGGTGTTCCACGAGATCACCCAGGAGGCCATTGGCCGGGCCCTGGCGCAACCCCGTGATCTTGACCAGAACCTGGTGCAGGCCCAGGAGGTGCGCCGTGTGCTGGATCGTCTGGTGGGCTATACCCTCTCCCCCCTGCTGTGGAAAAAGGTGGCCTGGGGCCTCTCCGCCGGGCGGGTGCAGTCCGTGGCGGTGCGGCTTCTGGTGCAGCGGGAGCGCTCCCGCCTGGCCTTCCGTTCCGGCTCCTACTGGGACTTGAAGGCCCGGCTTGAGCACCATCAACAGGGGTTTGAAGCGCGGCTCACCCATGTGGCCGGTGAACGCATCGCCACGGGGGCGGATTTTGACCAGAACACCGGCGGCATCAAAGCAGGGCTGGCGGTGCGGCTTCTGGAGGAGAAAGATGCCCAGGCCCTCAAGGGGGCCACAGCAAGTCGGCCCTGGCGGGTGGCCCAGGTGCAGGCCAGGCCCGCCACCCGTCGCCCGGTGGCCCCCTTCACCACCAGCACCCTGCAACAGGAGGCCAATCGCAAGCTGCGGCTCCCGGCCCGCCAGACCATGCGCACCGCTCAAAGCCTTTACGAGAACGGCTTCATCACCTACATGCGCACGGACTCGGTTCACCTCTCGGAGCAGGCCATTGCTGCGGCCCGCCGTTGTGTGGAGGACAAATTCGGCGCCGACTACCTGTCCCCCAAGCCACGCCAATACACCACCAAAAGCCGCAATGCCCAGGAGGCCCACGAGGCCATCCGCCCTGCCGGGGAGCAGTTCCGCACGCCTCAGGAGACAGGCCTCAGTGGGGTGGAGCGGTCCCTCTATGAATTGATCTGGATGCGCACCGTGGCCTGCCAGATGGCGGATGCCAGGCTCACCATGCTGACGGTGCAGTTAGAGGTGGGGGAAGCCCGCTTCCGGGCGTCGGGGAAACGCATTGATTTTGCCGGGTTCTTCCGCGCCTATGTGGAGGGTAGCGATGACCCGGGCGCCGCCCTGGAAAGCAAGGAGGTGCTGCTCCCCCCCTTGAAGGAGGGGGACCGGCCCGCCTGCCGGGGTGTGGAAGCCGTAGATCATCAAACCCAGCCGCCGGCCCGCTTCTCTGAAGCCGCCCTGGTGCAACGGCTGGAGGCGGAAGGCATTGGCCGTCCCAGCACCTATGCGTCCATCATCGGCACCGTCTGTGATCGGGGCTACGCCCAACTGGTGGCCAATGCCCTCACCCCCACGTTCACCGCCTTCGCGGTGACGGCCCTGTTGGAGGAACACTTCCCGGAACTGGTGGATACGGGATTCACCTCCCGCATGGAGGGTGCCCTGGACGAGATCTCCCAGGGCCAGGTGCAATGGCTCCCCTACCTGGAGCAATTCTACCGGGGTGAGAAGGGGCTGGAAGCGGAAGTGGCCCATCAGGAGCAATCCATTGATTCCGCCACCTTCCGCACCGTGGCGCTTGAGCAGTTGCCCTGCGTGGTGCGCATCGGCAAGTTTGGCGCCTATCTGGAGGCCGACCATGACGGCCAGAGCGTCAAGGCCAACCTGCCCCCTGACATGATGCCCGCGGACCTGAGTCCCGAGCGGGTTCAGGAGCTCTGTCAAAACAAGCTGGCCGGCCCGGAAGCCTTGGGTGTAGACCCTGAGACCGGTGAGTCCATTTACCTTCTGAACGGTCAATATGGCCCCTATGTGCAACGGGGAGAAGTCACCGATGACCAGCCCAAACCCAAGCGGTCCTCCCTACCCCCCGGCATTCAGCCCGAGAACGTCACCATTGGGGATGCCCTGGACCTGTTGCGTCTGCCCCGCCTGCTGGGGGACCACCCTCAAGGGGGACGGGTGGAGGCCGGCCTGGGACGCTTTGGCCCCTATGTGGTCTGGAACAAGGGGAAAGGGGAACGGGAGTACCGCTCCATCAAAGGGGATGATCAGTTGTTGACCATTACTGTGGAGCGGGCTCTGGAGTTGCTGGCCATTCCCAAGCCAGGGCGGGGCAAGCGGGCCCCGTTGCGGGAGTTAGGGCCCCACCCTGAGAATGGAGAACAGGTGGCTGTCTTTGCCGGACCTTACGGGAAGTACATCAAGCACGGCAAGCTCAACTGCTCTCTGCCGGAGGGCAAGACCCCTGAAGAGGTGACCATGGAGGAGGCCATGGAACTACTGGCGGCCAAGGCTGAAGCCCAAGGCGTGGGCAAGAAGGCTGCCAGGACAACCACCAGGAAAGCCACCGGAAAACTGGCGGCCAAGACCACAAGGAAAGTCACGAAGAAAACCACGGCAGGCACCAAAACTGCTGCAACCACTGCCAAGAAGACCAAAGCCACCAAGACAACCACCAAGACGACAACGGCGGCGACCAAAACCGCTGCAACCACCACCAAGGCAAGCCAGGCCACCCGCACACGGCGCAGCGCCAACCCCTCTGCCCCATGATCAACCACAAGTCCCCTGGGCGTATTGGGCTCGTTGTCTGGCTTGTGGGATTGTGGTGTGCCGGTTGCTCTGGAACCCCCTGGGGAGAACAGTTGGCGGAGCGCCTGTCCGAGCCGGATGATCCGGTTGAGGAGACTGCCGTTCCCAGTGCGGCGGCAATCGATACCCCAACGGGGGAACAATTGACGGAGCAGCCGTCCGAGTCTGGTGATCCCGTGGAGAAGATATCCCCCCCGCAACCAGCAGTCAACACCATGGCAACGGCTGATACCCCCACCTCTGACGTTGCCGCCTCTCCACCACCCAATTCCCCCCCTAGCCCCCTGCCACCCCTGAATCCAACCCCCTACCGTCTGCTCCTGCGCCTGCCTGCGGCGGATCCGGCTGCCCCTGCGGAGGCAGTAACCCAGGCTCTGCGGGCGGCGGGAATTGTATTTGAGGTGGAAACCATTGAGCGGCTGCCCAAGGCGCCCAACCCCCTGGCCCCATCCCCATGACCTGGTCGAGCCAACGCCTCAGGTGGCCCGAGGCACGCCGCATCACCGATACCGCCTATCTGGCGGCCGCCACGGGCCTCCTGTTCATCGCCCTCTACTACATCCCCATTGGCGGCCCCCTGTTTCGGGTGGCCTTACCCTTGCCCCTGGCCATGCTCCAGTTGCGCCATGGCCGCCGTAGCGGCTTGATGGGCGCCGCCGTAGCCACCCTGCTGCTGAGTGCCCTGATGGGACCCATCCGTGGCCCGCTGGTGTTGTTCCCCTATGGCCTCCTGGGGCTCTGGCTGGGCTGGTGCTGGAACCGGAGGCTGGGATGGGGCGTCAGCTGGAGTGTGGGGGCCCTGGTGGGCAGCCTCGGCTTTGTGGTGCGGGTTGCAGTGCTCTCCCTGTTGTTGGGAAGCAATCTTTGGGTGGTGATCACCAATGCCGCGGTCCGGATGCTGGGCTGGCTCCTGGGCATCCTGGAACCCCTGCTGGGGATTGGTCTGGCACCCACCATGGGCCAGGTGCAAACCATGGCCGTGGTGTTGATCCTGCTCCAGAACATTGTCTATACCCTCACCCTGCATCTCGTTTCCTATTGGATCTTCCCCCGCCTGCGCAGTCCCATCACCGAACCGCCTGATCTGTTGCGTCCCCTGGTGGCCCTTGATCCGTTATGACGCCTTCCCCACTGGCCATCCTCCAGGATGTTTTTGGTCACCCAGGGTTTCGTCCTGGCCAGGCGGAGGTGATCGGAGCCATCCTGGACAACCGCCATGTGCTGGCGGTGATGCCCACAGGCGCTGGCAAATCCCTCTGTTTTCAAGTGCCGGCCCTGGTGCGGGGTGGGCTGACGGTGGTGGTCTCTCCCCTGGTGGCCTTGATGCAAGACCAGGTGGCGGCCTTGCGCCTCTGTGGCGTGGCGGCGGAAAGCATCAATTCCGGCAGAAGACGAGCAGAGAACGTGGCCACATGGCGTCGCGTAGCTGCCGGTGTAACCCGACTGCTCTACATGGCGCCGGAGCGGCTCATGACGGAACCCATGCTGGCCGCCCTGGCCAAATTGCCCCTCACCCTGCTGGCCATTGACGAGGCCCACTGCATTTCCCAGTGGGGCCATGGCTTCCGGCCAGAATATGCCGATCTCTGCCGCCTCAATGATCTCTTCCCCCATGTGCCCATCCTGGCCCTGACAGCTACCGCAGATGCCGTCACCCGGGACGACATTGCCCAACAATTGCTGCGGGGACAGATGGAGCAGGTGGTGCAGGGGTTTGACCGGCCCAATATCCACCTCTCGGTGCAGATGAAGCGGAACTGGAAACAGCAGCTACTCAACATCCTGGCCGGTCACCAGAACGAGAGCGGCATTGTGTATTGCCTCTCCCGGAAGAAAACGGAAGCGGTAGCTGAGCTGCTGCAGCAGGAAGGCTTCCATGCCCTCCCCTACCACGCAGCCATGGATCAAGCTGCCCGCGAGGCCAACCAGAATGCCTTCATCACGGATCAAGCGGTGGTGATGGTGGCCACCATTGCCTTTGGTATGGGCATCGACAAAGCTGATGTGCGCTTTGTGGTGCATACGGACCTGCCCGGCACCATGGAGGCCTACTACCAGGAGATTGGCCGGGCCGGGCGGGACGGAGCCGCCGCGGAGGCCCATATGCTCTATGGCCTGGGGGATGTGCGGGTGCGGCGCCAGTTCATTGAAGATGAAGACTCCAGCCCGGAGCGCAAACGACGGGAGCACAAGCGGCTGGATGCCCTGCTGGGCTACTGCGAATCCCCCTCCTGTCGCCGGATTCCATTGCTGGCGTATTTCGGGGAGGGGAGCGAACCCTGCGGCAACTGCGACATTTGCCACCATCCGGTATCCTGCGTGGATGGCACGGAGATGGCGCGGCAGGTGCTGGCGGCTGTCCACCAATCCGGGCAATACTATGGCGCTGCCCATGTGATCAATATTGTTTATGGCTCCCTGACGGAGAAAGTGCGCCGGGCTGGGCACGAAAGACTGAAGAGCTTTGGCGTGGGGAAAGGGTGCAGTAAAAAACAATGGCGTTCCCTCATTCGCCAGATGGTGGCCAGTGGCCTCCTCAAGCTGGATATTGCCGGCTATGGCAGCCTGATGGTCACCCCCAAGGGTCATGAACTTCGGGTGGGGGAGGGAACCTTTCTCTACCGGGAAGATACCGTTGCCCCCCCACAGCAGTCCCCTGAATCATCCACCAAGGCCCGCAAAGCAAAGGCCAGCCAAGCCGATGGATCCTTGAGTGACGAACAAGGCGATCTTCTCGCCGCCCTCAAGGCGTTACGATTGCACTTGGCCCGGCAGCGGGGCGTGCCAGCCTACATCATCTTTCCTGATCGCACCCTCATTGATATGGCCCGCCGCTGCCCCCACACGGTGGAGGAGTTTGCCCAGGTGAATGGGGTCGGGGCCGTAAAACTGAAGGATTTCGCGGAACCCTTCCTGACTGCAATTGCGGCAAAGGCTCCTCCTTCTTCTGATCCCCAGCCATGACCGCCATGCGTCGCCTCGTCTCCTCCATCGTGAACGACGACCACTTCCTTGAGCTGCTGGGCCGCTTTGAACGGGTGCTGGCCCGTGTCCTGGCGGTGGCGCTGGGGGTGGTCATTGTTGTGGCCACAGCCCATCTGCTGACCCACATGGCCCAGGCCGTCTACCGCACAGACGCCAACCTGATGGGGGGTGGACTGGTTTCCCTTCTGGGAGAGTTGCTCACCCTCCTCATTGCCATTGAGGTCCTGGAGAACATTACCGCCTATCTACGGCACCACATCATCCAGTTGGAACTGGTTCTGGCCACAGCCCTGACGGCCCTGGCCCGCAAGGTGATTGTTCTCAAGCCGGATATTGAGGATCCGGCACCCATGATTGTGGCACTGGGGGCCGCCATTGTCTTTCTCTCAGCGGGATACTGGATGGTGCGCAAAGCCCATCAGCAGACCACCAGGACCCGTGGCCACAGCGATGACCACTGACACGCACCCGGCAAGTGGTCCCATGTCCCACCTTGGGTTGGGCCAGGGTGGAGGCTGCCAGGTAAGGAGGAATATGGATGTCAACTGGGCCGCTAGGATTCGAACCTAGGAATGGCGGGACCAAAACCCGCTGCCTTACCACTTGGCGACGGCCCACTGTGGGGAATTCAACCCCTCTACTTTACACCACGTGGCCCTTGGTGTGAAAGCGCAACAGCAAACGCTCCAGGGCTTTTTGCAGTTGGGTGGGGCTGGCGGACTTGATCACATGGATGGGAACCCCCAAGCCTTTGGCGGTCCGCCGTGCTCCTGGATCATGGCTGAGGCTGTTGCGCAGGGAGAGCACCGCATCAGCCCGATCCACTGTGCGCACCACCCGTACCGGCAACTGCCGATCATGGATCAGCACGTCCAACTGGTGGGGGGTCACACCGGAGGGATAGATGCGGAGGGGAGTGTCCTGGGCAGCGGGGAGCTCAGTCTGCGCCCCGGCAGGTTTTCCGGGTTTGCCCACCCCAGGGGGGCAGGGGGAGGGATCATGTACATGGAGAACACCCCGTTCATCCAGGCGCCGCACCTGCGGTTGGACAGGACGATCCCGTAGCAGGGCATCCACGGTACGGGCCACATTCCAATGCACATGCCAACAGTCACGGCTGTGCATTTCCACAGCCAGGGGGAAGGTGGGCGATGCACAGCGCTCCTGCACTGTTTTTTGCGAGCCGCGGCGGCGGGCCTCCTCGTCCCCCAGGGTGACCGCCTGGAGGCCGCCAATCAGGTCACGGAGGGCAGGGTTCTTGATCAGGTTGGCCAGTTGATGGCCATGGGCTGTGCCCACCAGTTGCACGCCCCGCTCAGCAATGGTGCGGGCTGCCCAGGCCTCCTGCTCACTCCCGATCTCATCAATGACAATCACCTCGGGCATGTGGTTTTCCACCGCTTCAATCATGACCCGGTGCTGATGCTGTGGCTCTGGCACCTGCATCCGTCGCGCACGGCCAATGGCTGGGTGGGGAATGTCTCCATCCCCAGCAATTTCGTTGCTGGTGTCAATGACCACCACCCGCTGGCCCATCTCATCCGCCAGCACCCGGGAGATTTCCCGCAGCACAGTGGTCTTGCCCACGCCAGGATACCCCATGATCAGGATGGATTGGTTGGATTCCACCAGGTCGCTGACGACGGCCACGGTGCCGTACACAGCACGCCCCACACGACAGGTGAGACCAATCACCTCCCCCGAGCGGTTGCGCATGGCGCTGATGCGGTGCAGGGTCCGCGCAATTCCCGCCCGGTTATCCCCGCCAAAGCGACCCACCCGGGCAATGACCCCGTCCAACGCCTCCCGACTGAGGGGAGCATCCTCCAAATCCAGCCGCCGGCCTGGATAACGGGCCTCTGGAGGACGCCCCAAATCCAGCACCACCTCCAACAAATCCTGGCGTCGCTCTGCTGAAGCCAGTTGCTGCTGGAGGGACTCCGGCAACACCGCCAGCAGGCGATCCAGATCATCGGTGACCCGCTGCTCGCGGATGGTGATGGGCTGGAGTCCGGGCTGGCCAGGAGCGCAATGAACTGGCACGGCCATGGCCGGGAAGTGGGGACTCTGACTTTAAGTCAAGCCCCTGGCTCAAGGGGCAAGTTGACGTTTAGGAGAGACCGGGACACTGCACGGGCTACTGCATAAAGTATCCCTTCGCTCCCAAGGGCCGTAGGAGTAACGGCCGAGAATCCATTTGAAGGGGTGTGAGAAGCGACTTGACAACTTGACAGGGACAGGTTAGGTCTATTCCATCTGTAGTACCCTTGACAGTACGGGGCAAGACGAATGATTGCGGGAGCATTGGCAGGGGCAGCAGCAGGAACGGGGCTTGGAGCAGCCGGAGCAGCTGTAGGTGCAAAAGTGGGTTCTGGGATAGGGATTGCTTCTGCAGGGTGGGGCATTCCAGGCACAGTTCCTGTGGCTGTGGCCAGTGGGCTGATTTTCGGGCTTGGAGCCGCAGTAGTTGGAATTGTGGAGTAGTGCATCCTTGAAAAGTAGACCGGTAGCTTTTAGGTGTTGACGCTGAGGCAGCCAGGCTTGCTTCCCTGCTCCTGCTAGGGGCGTGAGTGGGCGCACCCATGGGTGACTGCAGAAGTTTCTCAGTCAAGCCCTCGACCCAGCCAGCAGGTTCAAGAGCGCCTGGGCCTGCCCCACGGCAATGTCCGCCAGGTCGGGATCTTGGTGGAGGGGTTTGCCCCGCGCCTGGGCAGCCGCCAGCCAGGGGCTCAGCAGTTGACGGGCGGCGCCGCCAAAGGCCATGCCCACCACTGCCGGGGGCCTCTCCCCAAGGCCAGTCAAGCCATGGCGATCCAGAAGCGTCTGGGTATGCTTGTTGACGCCCCCAGCCACCTGTAGCAGTCCGGGGGGGCCATGGCGAGAGACGCCAAGGGCCAACGCCACAGCCGCGTGGGCCGTGCCGCGGCCCAGGTCTCCACTCATGGGGCGACCATCCAGTTGCCAAAGATGGGGAACCGGCTGATTCAGAAGTAACCTGTGAAGTTGCCACAAATAGGGAATCAGTTGGTGCAAGGGGCCACCAACACTCACCGCCAACAGCCGCAACCGGGGCAGCAGGGGCTGCAGCGAGGCCAAGAGTTGGGTAAACGGAGAGACCGCTCCAGGTCGGGTGTGGATTTCCAGGGCGTCCGGTTGACAGGTCTCCAGGATCTCCAGCAGTTGGGAGCGCTCCAGACGCCACGGTCGCTCCGCAATGAGACCCAGGGGACACACCGATAGGCAACGCCCACAGCCATAACAGCGGGCCATGGCCACCCCCGTCGCTGAAATGGCCGCCACCGGGCAGGCGGCCTCACAGGGGCGGGGACAGTCTGCAGGGCAACAGCGGGGATCAAAATGGGCCTTACGGAAATGGGGATCCGTATCGTCATTGAGGCTGACCATGAGCCACGGGGGAGGTTGCCCCGGCTTGAGGGCGGCGGCAATGCCCTGGCGGGCGGCGACCACCGCTGCTGGATCAGGTGCCACATCAATGCAATGGATGCCGGCGCGGGTATAGACCCAGGCCAAATCCGTAATGGCGGCCAGGTCCTGGTTGCTGGCCCCGCAAATCAACTTGCGCCAACAGCCATGACGCAGAGCCGCCTCAGGGGCATGTCCCAACACGGCTTCAGGTCGCTACCAATGCCGCAGCCAGGGGTTGCCAGCGCAGGGTCCGGCTGCCCCCCAGCTCACAGGCAACATGGAAGCCAGGGTAACGCTGGGGTAGTTTCACAAAGGCTTCCAACTCTGCCCGGCTGAGCACCTGGGCTTCCAGGAGCCACAACAGCACCGGCCTGCCCGTTTGAAGCTGGGGCATGAGTTGGGGCAGGGCCATGGACACGGCGCCAACGGCAGCCCCACCACCAATACTTTGATGCCCCAAATGGGGTGGACGGACCCCATGGAGACCCAGGAGAAACGTCTCCGGATCCCCCAGGCCCCGGGCCGAGCACATGTGGGCGGCATAGCCTGCTGCCCGGAGGCGGCGCAACAGACGGGTCTCAAAGCCCCCCTCGGGGGGGGCCATGACGGCCATGGCGCCATGGCGCTCCAGATCCTTGCGAAAGCGGCGGATACCAAGCAGCAGTGGCATAGGGGGGCAGTGGCGGTGATTATCCGCCCAGTTTGGCAGAGACCACCTTGCTCTTCATGGGGGATGCTGCTCTGGCCGTCGTTGTCCATTACTGTGCATCTTTAACAGCCTATCACCCAAGAGGGAACCGAGGCTGCGCCCCGTGTGACCATGGGCACCGAAGATATGGAAACCCGTACATGACAAAGTACTTGCACCATGGGTGAGTTTGATCCGGATGCCTTCTTTCAACTTCATGCCGACCTGCCGCGGGAAGGGCCAGGGGAAGCGGCGGATGTTGTCTGGGCAGCAGCGCTTACGGGCCTGAACCCTGAAGCCCGGGTGCTTGATGCCGCCAGTGGCCCTGGGGGCGATATTGGCGCCCTTTTGCGCGTTGCGCCAAAGGGGCATGTCACCGCCGTGGATCTCCACGGGCCGTTCATTGATGCCGCCCGCGCCCAGTGGGGGCAGGATGACCGGGTCACCCTGATGACTGGCCACATGTTGGCGCCCCAGGGGCCGTTTGACTTGATCTGGTGCGCCGGTGCGGTCTACTTCCTCAGCATTGGCGTTGCGCTCCCAGGCTGGCACCCCCGTTTGGCGCCCGGCGGCAGCATCGCCTTTTCTGAACCCTGCTATTTCATCGAAAACCCCTCGGATGGGGCACGCGCCCTATGGCAGGAGGAGGGGGTCACCGTGGTGACTGAAGCCGGGGTCACTGATCAGATCGAAGCAGCGGGCTATGAAACCCTGGGCCAACGGCGCCTCAGTGATCTTGCCTGGGAAAACTACTATCGTCCCCTTGAAGCGCGCATTGCCCAGCTTCGGCCTGGGGCAGATGACCGGCTGGCGAGGGTATTGGACGAAAATGAAGCCGAAATCGCCACATGGCGCACCCATCAGCACGAAACCGGGTATCTCCTGTCAGTGGTGCGGCCGCGATGAAGCTTCTGGGCAGCGGTTGTTGAGCGGGTGCCATCAGGACAAAACCCATTCCGGCCCCAGTCGCAGCGCAGCAGGTGTTCCCCCTTTGGGCATCTCAAGAGGAGTAGCTTCTGGGCTTTCCAGCGTCGGAGCGTTTTTTGCGCCAGCGACCGTTCTTGCTACGTGCGCGGGGCTGTGCGCCCCCGTTGCTGGGGACATGGGGGATTCCTTTCCCGGCCCGTCGGTCAGCCATAGCATTATCCTAAAGAGTGAACTAATTTTAGCATCCCACTGCACGGAGGCGGGGTAACAAACCGATCCCAAAGCCCTTGCTCCCTTGCAGCTAGGGTCAGGACTCATAACCAGAGGAGGACGGTGGCGGCCAGGAGGATGGCAGAACGGAAGACGTGGGCGCAGCGGTTTGCAATGGGCCGCCAGCCTTTCAATCGGGAAAAAGGAGAGTCTCGACTTTGTGACGCCTGCGATCCAGCCTGCGGCAGCGACTCAGACCCCCTTGTTGAGGCTGGATGCCGTGGGATGGGCTTTGAGATCAGTGGCGTCAATCATCAAGACCTCTGGCTCTGCAGCATCGGATGCTGACAACTCAGAAAAGATCAGATCAACAACACCCTTGCCTGACCAGCGGCAGAAACGGTTGTAGAGGGTTTTGTGGGGACCATAGGCGGGCCGGCATCCACCCAGCGCAGCCCCTTCTGCAGGACAGGGATAATGCCGCTCAACACCTTCCTGTCATCCACCCGCTTCACACCACGTTCCTTGGGGAACAAGGGGCGGATGCGATCAACCTGCTCCGCACTGGACCCAAACAACTGGGTCATCGCCCATCTTCCTGCTGCTCTCTTTGGCGCCCCTCTCTGATGAGAGGATCATTCCTCGTATTGATGAGTCCTGACCCTGGCTTGGAATTACCGATATGTTGCCCCATCTCTTGATTCGGGCCACCACTGACGCTTTGCTTCGGCAACAAGAATATCCCAGTCATTGGGAGGATGTCCCTGGCTCAGCATGCCCTTAAAGACGTGATAGGCATCGGATTTGGTGTCATAGGCTCTCTTAGTGGTCTCGTCATTAACCCAAGCCAGAACAATCACTCTGCTGGCCTGATGAAAGCGGAAAAATAGTCTGTACTGTTGGCAAAACTTGGCGCGTCGCCAGTGCCGGTGTTCTGGACCCAAGGTTAAGCCTTGCCGAAAGTCGGGGTGGCTGGGATCACCTCCAGCATGAGCTTTCTGATGGCTGCCAGGCGCTTGGTGGAGCTTTTCTTGCGATAACCATCAGGATTTCCCTGCTTGCCAGACGTTGCCTTCAGGTGCTTCACCTCTTTGCTCAACTCATCCAGTTGACCAAGAAACAGGGGATGGGCGTGAATGCTCCAGCCATTGATAATCAGGGAGTGACTCACAAGGTTGCGTGATCTTCGTCTTTATCCCCAGCCTCAAGGGGAGCATTCAGATCCACATCAACAGCCCCCACAAGGTCGTCCAGGCGAGCCACCAGATCCATGGTCATGGGCTGCAACTGCTCGGGGTGCGCAGAGATGTGGTTATCCAGTACCTGAAGGAAGGGGGCCAGGGCTGGGTCCTCCTCCTGCTTCATGGGCCGAACCTGTTCTCTGGAAGTATCCCGAAATACTTGCCTTGACCTAGCCAAGGGCACATCGAGGAGTTGGACAATCTTTGCCATGAGCCCCTGTCCCGTCACGGTAGAGTCAGTCGTGAAGGAGTTTTGCATGGACCAGTAGGCTTTTTCAGACGGGGAAGCGTTGATTTCTCGTGGTGCCCCTGACCCCTGCTCAACATCAGAGCGTTTTTTGCGCCAACGACCATCCTTATTGCGTCCGCGAGTGTGTCCACGAGGCTGCACTCCTCCCTTACTAGGGACAGGCGGGATGCCTTCCCCGGCACGTCGGTCTGCCATAACACGATCCCAGCGACACTCTGAGCCTAATCAAGAGCCCCACTCACCCGATACTTGCGTTACCAAGCCCCATGTGTTAGGATTTTTGCTTGTGCATTTCAGGACTGCGCCTGAGCGCTAGCCAGGCCTCCAGCTCCCGATGCACAGGTTCATCCGCGGGGATGGGCCTTCGGGTTGATCCATCCGGCCTGGGTCGTGGTTGATCATAAGGAAACTGACATCTTGCGGCAGGTCTCTGCTGCGGTGATCAAGTCCTAGCCCTCTTCTTGCTGCATCGCCGGGTTGACCCCCCATCAAGGTGGTCAATCTGTCCTCGGACTAGCCCTGCCCACACCGGCAACGGTCTTTCGAAACGGTTCAGCCTTGCCCTGGGCCCCATGGTCCGGCATGACCCTGCTGAAGTACAGCTCTTCTCCCATGTCCATTGGCATCCTCGGCACCAAGCTGGGCATGTCCCAGTTTTTCAGCCCGGACGGCAAGGCCGTACCGGTGACCCTCATCCAGGCCGGCCCTTGCCGGATCACCCAACGCAAGAGCATGGCTCGGGATGGCTACAGCGCCGTCCAGATCGGCTATGGGGAGATTCGCGAGAAACTGGTCAGTCAGCCTGCCAAAGGCCACCTGGCCAAAAGCGGCGACACCCTGCTCCGCCATCTTCGTGAATACCGTGTTCCCGCCGCTGAGGTTGTGGAGACGGGCGCCATCCTCACGGTGGCCCAGTTTGAACCGGGCCAAGCGGTTGATGTGAGTGGGGATACGGTGGGGCGTGGATTTGCCGGGTATCAGAAGCGCCACGGGTTCCGCCGTGGTCCCATGAGCCATGGCTCCAAGAACCACCGCCAGCCAGGGTCCACTGGCGCCGGCACCACGCCAGGCCGGATTTATCCGGGCAAGCGCATGGCCGGTCGTTATGGGGGCAAAGCCACCACCATGCGCAAATTGCTGGTGGTGAAGGTGGATCCTGACCAGCATCTGCTGGTGGTGAAGGGCTCGGTTCCGGGCAAGCCTGGATCCCTGCTGAGCATCCGTCCCAGCCAAAAGGTGGGCGGCCAATGATCTGCCTGATGTTCACACTGGAGAATCATGGTTGATTGCGTTGTTCACAACTGGGAGGGTCAGCAGGTGGGCCAAGCCCACCTTGAACTGAAGGCTGCCCGTGAGGCCACAGCGGTTCACCTGCTCCATGCCGCCCTGGTGCGGCAGCAGGCCAACCAGCGCCAAGGAACCGCCAGCACCAGAACTCGCTCCGAAGTGCGTGGCGGTGGACGCAAGCCCTTCAAGCAAAAGGGGACAGGTCGGGCCCGACAGGGGTCAATTCGCACCCCCCTGCGCCCCGGTGGCGGGATCATCTTTGGCCCCAAACCCCGCTCCTACACGAAGGCCATGAACCGCAAGGAGCGGCGCCTGGCCCTGCGTACGGCCCTGATGAGTCGGGCGGAGGATTGGGTGGTGGTGCAGGAGTTCAATACTTCCGTTACCACCCCCAAGACCAAGGATCTGCTTGGGGCCCTGGAGCGTTGGGGCATTGCCCCTGATGCCCGGGTGCTTCTTGTGCTCAAGGCCCCCAGTGAGGCCGTGGGCAAGTCGGCCCGTAACCTGCCCCGGGTCCATCTGATCCGGGCGGATCAGTTGAATGTCTTCGATCTGCTCCATGCGGACAAGCTTGTGCTCAGTGAAGACGCCATCACTACTATCCAGGAGGTCTACAGCGATGGCTAAATCCTTTGCCGGGCGCCTTGCGGACGTGGTGCGGGAGCCTGTGATCACCGAGAAAGCCACCCGTGACATGGAGGATCGGAACCAGTACACCTTCGCAGTGGATCCACGGGCTGCCAAGCCGGACATCAAAGCTGCCATTGAGCAGATGTTTGATGTGAAGGTGATTGGCGTCAGCACCATGAATCCACCGCGCCGCAAGCGGCGGGTGGGACGCTTTGCCGGTGAGCGCTCCCAAATCAAGAAAGCTGTGGTGCGCCTTGCCGAAGGCGACACCATCCAGCTCTTCCCCGAATCTTCCTGAGGTGCTGTTCCATGGCTGTTCGTAAGCTCAAGCCCTATAGCCCCGGCACCCGCACCCGGGTGGCTGGGGACTACAGCGAGATCACCCGCCGGGAGCCGGAGCGTTCCCTGGTGGGAGCCAAGCACCGTCCCAAGGGACGTAACAACCGCGGCGTGATCACCTGTCGCCATCGGGGCGGCGGCCACAAGCGCCGCTATCGCCTGGTGGATTTCCGCCGGGATAAGCATGGCGTCAAGGCGCGGGTGGCCGCCATCCAGTACGACCCCAACCGCAATGCCCGCCTCGCGCTCCTCTTCTATGAAGACGGTGAAAAGCGCTACATTCTCCAACCCCAGGGCATTGCCGTGGACAGTGAGGTGATGGCCGGAGCCGATGCCCCCATTGCCGTGGGCAATGCCCTGCCCTTGTTTGCCTTACCCCTGGGCACAACGGTCCACAACGTGGAGCTCTATGCCGGGCGAGGTGGACAAATGGTGCGCACTGCGGGCGCCAGTGCCCAGGTGGTGGCCAAGGATCGGGACTATGTGGCCATCAAGCTGCCCTCTACCGAAGTGCGGCTTGTGCGCAAGGAGTGCTACGCCACCATTGGGGAAGTGGCCTACGCGGAGGCCCGCAACACCAGCCTGGGCAAAGCTGGTCGGCGCCGTTGGCTGGGGCGACGCCCCCAGGTGCGTGGCAGTGTCATGAATCCTTGCGACCATCCCCATGGGGGTGGCGAGGGCCGGGCGCCCATCGGTCGCTCAGGACCCGTGACACCGTGGGGCAAGCCGGCCCTGGGCCTCAAAACCCGTAAGCGTAACAAGCCCAGCAACCAATACGTGCTGCGACGTCGCCGTCGTGTGTCCAAGCGCAGCCGCGGTGGTCGCGACGCCTGATGTCTTTTCCCTCTGCCTGATCTCCCATGGGACGCTCCCTCAAAAAAGGCCCCTTTGTGGCTGAAAGCCTGATGAAGAAGGTGGAGAAGCAAAATGCTTCCGATGACAAGTCCGTGATCAGGACATGGTCACGGGCCTCAACCATTCTTCCCGACATGATTGGCCACACCATCGCTGTTCACAACGGCAAGACCCACATCCCTGTCTACATCACGGAGCAGATGGTGGGCCACAAGCTGGGTGAATTTGCCTTGACTCGCACCTACCGAGGCCATGGCAAAGACAGGAAAGGTTCACGCTAGGACGCAAAGATCATGGTCAACTCCACCAGTACTTCAGCCCGGGCCACGGCCAGGTTTGTGCGGGGATCCGCCAGCAAGGTGCGGCGCGTGCTCACCCAGATCCGCGGTCGCAGCTATCGGGACGCCCTGATCATGCTTGAGTTCATGCCCTACCGATCCACCCACATGGTCACCAAGGTGCTCCGCTCTGCCGTGGCCAATGCCGAGCACAACCTGAGCCTGGATCCCAGCACCTTGATGATCACCCAGGCCACGGCGGACATGGGCCCATCCATGCGGCGGTATCGCCCCCGCGCCCAAGGTCGGGCCTATCAGATCAAAAAACAAACCTGCCACATCAGCATTGCTGTGGCTCCACAAGACACCTGATTGCGATCCGAGCCATGGGCAACAAAATTCACCCAACAGGTCTGCGGCTGGGGGTCATCCAGCCCCACCTCTCCAGTTGGTTTGCAGACAGGAAGACCTACCCGCTCCTCCTCCAGGAGGATGACACGATTCGCCGTCACATCACCAGGAAATATGCCTCTGCCGGCATTAGTGACGTGCGCATTCAGCGCAAGGCGGATCAACTGGAGGTGGAGTTGAGGACAGCGCGCCCCGGGGTCCTTGTGGGCCGTCAAGGCAGCGGGATTGAGGAGTTGCGCAGCGGCATCCAGGCCGCCATTCGTGATCGCAGCCGTCAGGTGCGCATCAACGTGGTGGAGGTGGAGCGGGCTGATGCTGATGCTTCCCTGATGGCGGAGTATATCACCCAGCAACTGGAGAAGCGGGTGGCCTTTCGTCGCACCATCCGCATGGCCGTTCAGCGGGCCCAGCGGGCTGGGGTCATTGGCCTCAAGCTGCAGATCAGTGGACGGCTCAATGGCGCTGAAATTGCCCGCAGCGAGTGGACCCGGGAAGGTCGCGTCCCCCTCCACACCCTGCGGGCGGACATTGACTACGCTAACAAGACTGCCCACACCACCTATGGCGTGCTGGGCATCAAGGTGTGGGTGTTCAAGGGGGAGGTGCTTCCAGACGAGAAGCAGCCTGCGTCCCCCATGGGGGCCACGCCACGGCGCCGGGGGGCTGGTCGGGCCCGCCAGAACTTCGAAGACCGCTCCAACGAGGAGTGATTGGGGGATCTGAACCATGCTCAGTCCAAAACGGGTCAAATTCCGCAAGATGCAGCGGGGCCGAATGCGGGGCATTGCTACCCGAGGCAACACCATTGCCTTTGGTGACTTCGCCATTCAGGCCCAGGAATGCGGCTGGATCACCTCACGGCAGATTGAGGCCAGTCGCCGCGCCATGACCCGCGCCATCCGGCGAGGAGGCAAGGTGTGGATCCGCATCTTCCCCGACAAATCCATCACCATGCGGGCTGCGGAAACCCGCATGGGGTCGGGCAAGGGTAACCCGGAATTCTGGGTGGCCGTGGTGAAGCCCGGACGCATTCTCTTCGAGATGGGTGGGGAGGAAATCAACGAAGAGTTGGCCCGCGCCGCCATGCGACTGGCGCAATACAAACTGCCGGTCAAGACAAAGTTCCTGGTGCGTGAGGGCATTGGCGATACCCCCATGCCCGCCATTGCCAATGCCAGCGTCACGCCCCCTGGGGAGGCCTAGGGCAACTTCTGCCATGGAATCTATGACCACCTTTGCATACGCCCAGCTTCTTCAACTGGACGACAACGCCCTCAAAGACCAGGTGGCGGCTGCCCGCAAAACCTTGTTCGAGTTGCGCTGCAAACGGGCCACCCGCCAGTTGGACAAATCCCACCTGTTCCGGCAAACCCGCGTCAAGCTGGCGCGCCTGCTCACCATCCAGCGGCAGCGCCGCCAACGCAACCATTCCACCCCTTCATCTACCCATTAAGTCCCATGGCCACCAAAGAACGGCTTGGCATCGTCGTCAGCGACAAGATGGACAAAACCGTCGTGGTCGCAGTGGAAAACCGCTTTCCACATCCCGTCTACAAAAAGACGGTGAGCCACACCAAGCGCTACAAGGTGCATGACGAAACCAACCGCTGTCATGTGGGCGACCGGGTCCTGATCTCGGAAACCCGCCCCCTGAGCCGCCACAAAACCTGGACGGTGGCAAAGGTCATCAGTTCCACAAAGCGCTGAAGGGAGACCAGCCATGATCCAGCAGGAAACCTATCTCAATGTGGCCGACAACAGTGGGGCCCGCAGAATCCAGTGCATTCGTGTCCTGGGCAACAGGGGGCGCTATGCCCATGTGGGGGACGTGATTGTTGCCGCAGTGAAGGACGCCACCCCCAACATGGGGGTCAAAAAGTCCGATGTGGTGAAGGCCGTGGTGGTGCGCACCCGGGCCACCCTGCGGCGGGACACGGGCAATGCCATCCGGTTTGACGACAACGCCGCCGTGATCATTAACGACGATAAAAATCCCCGGGGGACTCGTGTCTTTGGTCCCGTGGCCCGGGAGTTGCGGGAGCGCAGCTTCACCAAAATCGTTTCCCTGGCCCCGGAGGTGATCTGATGGCAAAGCCAACACAGAACCGTAAGCTGCGCATCAAAACCGGCGACACCGTTCAGGTGATTGCGGGCAAGGATCGGGGCAAGACAGGCAAGGTGCTGCGCACCCTGTTGGCGGACAACCGAGTGGTGGTGGAAGGCATCAATATGCGCACCCGTCACGTCAAACCCAAGCAGGACGAGAAGGGGGGCCGCATCGTCAACGAGGAGGCCCCCATCCATGCCTCCAACGTCATGCTCTACTCCGTGGACCAGAAGGTGGCAAGCCGCATTGAGATGGTTCTTCAGGAGGATGGCAGCAAAAAGCGGCGACTCAAAAAAACTGGAGAGATTCTGGATTGATGGATTGCTCGTCCCACGTTTTTCTCCCCATTCCTTCTGACAGCCACCAGAAGCACCACACCTGCCCATGATGACCACCTTCATTCCCCTCAAGCAGCGCTACAAAGAGACCATCCAGCCCAGGCTTCAAAAAGAATTGCGGCTGGACAATATCCACCAGGCGCCCAAACTCGTCAAGGTCACCGTCAACCGTGGCTTGGGCGAGGCAGCGCAGAACTCCAAAGCTTTGGAAGGGTCTACGGCCGAGATCGGCAAGATTACTGGACAAAAACCCATCATCACCCGTGCCAAGAAGGCCATTTCCAGCTTCAAGATCCGCACGGGAATGCCCATTGGCGTCATGGTGACCCTGCGGGGTGATCGCATGTATGCCTTTCTTGATCGCCTCATCAACCTGGCCTTGCCCCGCATCCGTGACTTCCGCGGTGTCAACCCCAAAAGCTTTGACGGCCGTGGCAATTACACCCTGGGGGTGAAGGAGCAGTTGATCTTTCCGGAGATCAGCTTTGATGAGATTGATGCTGTCCGCGGAATGGACGTCACCATTGTCACCACTGCCCGAAGCGATGACGAGGGCCGCGCATTGCTCCGCGAAATGGGCATGCCGTTTAGCAAGACCTGAGCCCCCAGCAGAAATCCACCATGGCCAGCCACGATTCCATTTCTGACATGCTCACCCGCATTCGTAACGCGAGTGAAAAACGTCATGCCACCACCAGCATTCCTGCCTCACGAATGTGCTGCAGCATCGCCAAGGTGCTGCGGGAAGAAGGTTTCATCAATGCCTTTAAGGAAGAAGGCGAAGGTTTCCGAAAGCAGTTGGTGCTTGAGTTAAGCTATAGTGGAAAGCACAAGCAGCCCCTGATTCGCGCCCTGCAGCGGGTCAGCAGGCCCGGCTTACGCATCTATTCCAATCACCGCCACCTGCCCAAGGTGCTAGGGGGAATTGGGGTGGCGATTCTTTCCACGTCCCAAGGTGTAATGAGCGACCGCACTGCCCGCAAGCAGGGCATTGGTGGTGAAGTTCTCTGCTATGTCTACTGACCCCAAGAAGACCCTCCAGGAAGACGCCATGTCACGGATCGGCAAGCAACCAGTTCCCATTCCCGCCAATGTCCAGGTGCAGTTGGAGGGGCGCACGGTGCAGGTGAAAGGCCCCCAAGGGGAGTTACGGCGCACCCTGCCTGAGGGGGTTGTCATCAACCGCCATGGACAAACCCTGGTGATCACCCCCACCGGTGCCAGCCGCATGACCCGAATGCGCCATGGACTCTCCCGCACCCTTGTGGCCAACATGGTGGAGGGGGTGACCAGGGGCTACAGCAAGACCCTGGAGATGATTGGCGTGGGCTACCGGGCCCAGGTCAAGGGCAAAACCCTTGTGCTGAGTGCCGGCTATAGCCATCCCGTGGAGTTGGAGCCTCCCCAGGGCATCACCTACAAGGTGGAGAACAACACTAGGATCACGGTCAGTGGCGCCGAGAAGGAGGTGGTGGGCAATGAGGCCGCCAAGGTTCGTGCGGTGTCTCCACCAGAGCCCTACAAGGGCAAAGGCATCAAATACGTGACTGAGTCCATCCTGCGCAAAGCCGGCAAGGCTGGCAAGAAGTAGATTTCAGTGCCCAATGGGCTTTCTCTCTTGATTTGTAACCATGCTTGCCTCTCACACAGCCCGGACCCAACGTCGTCACCGGCGTATTCGCCGCCGGATTCAGGGCACCGCACAGCGGCCCCGCCTTGCCGTCTTCCGCTCCAACAACCACATCTACGCCCAGGTGATTGATGATGGCGCCCAAAACACCTTAGCGGCAGCATCCACCATCGATAAGGAGTTGCGCCCAGACCTGTCGGGAATGGGTGCCAACTGCCAGGCCTCCCAGGCGGTGGGTAAGTTGGTGGCCGAGCGGGCCCTGGCCAAGGGCATCCGTTCTGTGGTCTTTGACCGGGGCGGCAATCTTTACCACGGTCGGGTCAAAGCCCTGGCCGATGCTGCCCGGGATGCGGGCCTTATCTTTTAATGCTGACCATGACTGACTCCAACAGCCAATCCCAAGTTCCGGCCGCTGCGGACGTTCCCCCTGCCGCCAAAGGTCAGCAGGGACAACAGCAGGGCCAGCGCCGTGAGCGTCGCGAACGTCGTGAACGCCGCTCCCGCCGTGAGGAGCGGGATTCCGAATGGCAGGAACGGGTGGTGCAGATCCGCCGTGTATCCAAGACTGTGAAAGGCGGCAAGAAGATGAGCTTCCGCGCCATCCTGGTTGTGGGTAACGAGAAAGGTCAGGTGGGCGTTGGCGTCGGCAAGGCCAGCGATGTGATTGGTGCTGTACGCAAAGGCGTGGCTGATGGCAAGAAGCACCTGGTGAAGGTGCCCCTCACCACCAGCAGTTCCATTCCTACGGTGGCCCTGGGTCGTGATGGCGCTGCCAGTGTAATGATGCGTCCCGCCGCCCCTGGTACTGGCGTGATTGCCGGTGGATCCATCCGCACAGTCCTGGAGTTGGCAGGCGTCAAGAATGTGCTGGCAAAGCGGATGGGCTCGAAGACCCCCCTCAACAATGCCCGGGCCGCCATGGTGGCCCTCAGTGCCCTGCGCACCCATAAGGCTGCCGCCAAGGAGCGTGGCATCCCTCTCCAGCAAATGTATTCCTGAATCCCCCACCCTGGCCATGACTGTTCATCTCCATACCCTTCAGCCCCAATCCGGATCCCGGTGCCCCCGCAACCGCAAAGGGCGTGGCATTGCCGCCGGTCAAGGGGCCAGTTGCGGCTTTGGCATGCGGGGGCAGAAATCCCGCTCAGGGCGCCCCACCCGCCCTGGCTTTGAAGGGGGGCAAATGCCCCTCTACCGGCGGATTCCCAAGCTGAAGCACTTCACCGTGGTGAATCCCAAGGTGTTTACGGTGGTCAATGTGGGGGATTTGTCCGCCTTGCCGGATGGGAGCCAAGTCACCCTCGCCTCGCTGAGGGCAGCGGGGATTGTGGGCAAAAACTCTGCTCCGCTGAAAATCCTTGGGGATGGGGATCTCAAGGTCAAGCTCCATTGCAAAGCCCATGGATTCAGCAAGGCCGCCCGTGAAAAAATCCTGGCCGCCGGCGGTGCCTGTGACGTTCTGCCTGGTCGTAGCAAGTGGGTCCGCCCTGGCAAGACGTCCCAGGACCAAGTTTAGGGCAGTCGTCTTGGTTGCCGACCGCAAATATCTTTCACCCAGTTCCACCCCTCTTCCCAACGGATGACCCTTAGCCAGGGCAGAGCCCCAACCACAGGCGAAACACTCACCCAGATTGTGACGGCTCCTGATTTGAGGAGGCGCATTCTGATCACCCTCGGTCTGCTGCTGCTGATTCGCGTTGGGGCCTACATCTGGATCCCTGGTCTTGATGTCTCCCAGCTGCAGAACGAGTTGTCGGGGGGACAGTTGATTGGTCTGCTCAGCATCTTTACCGGCGGAGCGCCCGGTGGGGTGTTTTCCTTGGGGATTTTGCCCTTCATCAATGCCTCCATCATCATGCAGTTGCTGACGGCGGCTCTCCCCTCTCTGGAAACCCTGCAAAAGGATGAGGGGGAAGCGGGCCGCCGTAAGTTGGCGCAAATCACCCGCTATGTGGCCCTGGGGTGGGGCAGCCTCCAGGCGGTGATCTTCTCCCTTTACCTGCGGGGCTTCGCCAATGGTGAACTGGAAGGGGCCATTTTTGTGATCTCCACCAGTCTGGCCTTGACCACGGGGGCCATGGTGGTCATGTGGATCAGCGAGATCATTACGGAGAAAGGCATTGGCAATGGGGCCTCCCTGGTGATCTTCGTCAACATCACTGCCTCCCTCCCCACCACCCTGCAGAACATCATTCGCGAGGCCCAGACCGGCAAGATCTTCCCCATTGTGGTGACGGTGGCGGTGGCCCTCTCCATGGTGGTGGCCATCGTGGCTGTCCAAGAGGGCAGTCGGCGCATCCCGATTGTCTCTGCCCGCCGCCAGATCGGCTCTGTGGCTGTCCTGCCGGAGCGGCAAAGCTACTTGCCCCTCAAGCTCATCTCCGGCGGCGTGATGCCCATTATCTTCGCCTCGGCCATGTTGTTCCTGCCAGCCACCCTGGCCAACTTCACGGGCAATGGGGTGCTGCTGAACCTGGCCAACTGGTTAAGCCCCAGCTACACTGTTCCCGGGCTTCCCCTGTCCACAGGCTGGGTCTATGGGCTGACCTACTTCTTCCTGATTTTCGGGTTTTCCTTTTTCTATGCCTCCCTGGTGGTGAATCCCACGGACATGGCCTTGAATCTGAAGCGGCAGGGTGTGGCCATTCCCGGTTTCCGACCGGGCTCTGCCACCGCAAACTACCTCTCTGGCGTGATCAACCGACTCACCCTGATTGGCGGCTCCTTCCTCGGCCTGATTGCCATCATCCCCAATGTGGTCTACTCCGTTACGGGGACTGGCGTATTGCAGGGTCTGGGGGCCACGTCCCTGCTGATTCTGGTGGGCGTGGCCATTGAAACCGCCAAGCAGTTGCAGACCAATGTGATCTCCCAACGCTACGAGGGGATGGTGCGGCAATGAGAATGAGGGAAAGAGTCGTTGTTCTTGGCCCTCCCGGCGCCGGGAAGGGTACTCAATGCAAGCTGTTGTCGGCAGCCAGGGGTCTTCTGCACCTTTCCACCGGGGATTTGTTGCGAGCCGAGGTGGCCACCGCGAGCACCTTGGGGGAGCAAGTGAAGGCCGTGTTGAACCGGGGAGACCTGGTGAGCGATGATTTGGTGCTGGCCATTGTGCGCAACCGCCTCAGCATGCACCAGGAAGGCTGGTTGCTGGATGGCTTTCCCCGCAACTCCTCCCAGGCCGCCATGCTGGATGATCTCCTGGCTGACCTGGGGCAACCCCTACAGGTTGCCCTGCAACTACAGGTTCCCGAGGAGGAACTGGTGGCGCGACTCCTCAGCCGTGGGCGCTCTGATGACAGTGAGGCCGTGGTGCGCAAGCGGCTGCAAATCTATGGCCAACAAACGGAGCCCATCAATGCCCATTACCAGGGGCGAGGGCTGCTCAAGTGTGTGGATGGGCTGGGCAGTATTGAGGAGGTGGCCACCCGCATCTGCAACAGCCTGGAGGAGCACCAACACAGCCAGGAGACAATATGCTAAAATCGTCGTTTGGCCTTGGTCAAGTTTGAGGGCAATCCATGAAGGTTCGCGCTTCTGTCAAGAAGATGTGCGAGAGGTGTCGGGTCATCCGCCGCCATGGGCGGGTCATGGTGATTTGCGTTAATCCCAAGCACAAGCAACGACAAGGCTGATGGACCCTGTGTCCCGCACCATGATTTACCCCCGTTCTTTTTGAGGAAAACTTCGTCTTGGCAAGGATTTCCGGCGTCGACATTCCCCGTGACAAGCGGGTCGAAGTCGCCCTGACCTACATTTACGGCATCGGACGTGTCCGGTCTCAGCAGATCCTGTCCACCACCGGGATTAATCCTGACACCCGTGCAAAGGACCTGACAGACGATGATGTCCAGAAACTGCGCACCGCAGTGGAGGGCTACACGGTGGAGGGGGATCTGCGGCGGCAGGAGGGCATTGCCCTCAAGCGGCTTCAAGACATTGGCTGTCTCAGGGGTCGCCGCCACCGCATGAGCCTGCCCGTCAGGGGTCAGCGCACCCGCACCAATGCCCGGACACGGCGTGGCGCCCGCAAAACCGTGGCTGGCAAGAAGAAGTAAATCCCTTGACCCAACATCCCTTTAATCTCACCAGTCTCCTAAGCCATGGCAAAGCCCGTCAAGAAGAGCGGCAGCAAAAAGGTCAAGCGGAACGTCCCCAATGGGGTGGCCCACATCCAGAGCACCTTTAACAACACCATCGTTTCCATTACCGATACGTCCGGTGCAGTCATTGCCTGGTCTTCTGCTGGGGCCAGCGGCTTCAAGGGGGCCCGCAAAGGTACGCCTTTTGCTGCCCAGACCGCAGCAGAAGCAGCGGCCCGCCGCGCCCTTGATCAAGGCATGCGCCAAATTGAAGTGCAGGTCCGTGGCCCTGGATCGGGCCGCGAGACTGCCATCCGTGCCTTAAGCACAGTGGGGCTGGAAATCACCTTGATTAAAGATGTGACCCCCCTGCCCCACAACGGTTGCCGTCGTTCCAAGCGGCGCCGCGTCTGAATTTTGTTCCTCTCCCCCATCCGGACACGGACCGTGCTCCAATTCCAAATTGAACCGGCCCCTGACATCACCATTGGGGACGACAAGTCCCAAACGCAAGAATTTGTGATCGGTCCCCTTGAACGGGGCCAGGGCATCACCCTTGGCAATGCCCTGCGAAGAACCCTTCTGGGAAGTCTGGAAGGCAGTGCCGTCACAACTGTGCGGATTGCAGGTGCCACCCATGAATACGCCATCATCCCTGGTGTTCGCGAGGACGTTCTTGACATCCTCCTCAATGCCAAGGAGCTGGTGGTCAGCAGTCGTAGTCCCGAAGCCGTGGAAATCGGCCGGGTGCTGGCGACAGGCCCGGCAGAGGTGACCGCAGGCCAGATTCACTTCTCCCCCCAGGTGACAGTGGTGAATCCCGATCAGCACATCGCCACTGTGGCTGAAGGTCACAGCCTGGAAATGGAGCTTCACGTGGAGCGGGGCGTGGGCTATCGCCAAGCGGATCGCGCCAATGAAGCCGTGGAATCCATTGATACCCTGCAAATCGATGCGGTCTTCATGCCCGTGCGCCGGGTGATCTACTCGGTGGACGAGAGTGCCGTGGGGGAAGGGGGCTCTGCCAGTGAAAAACTGCGTCTGGAGATCACCACCAACGGCTCCATGACCCCTGATGACGCCATCGCCCAGGCGGCTAATAAGCTGATCCTCCTGTTCCAACCCCTGGCCACCTTGGGCCTTCCTGAACAGGAGGTCCTGGAGACTGAGACTTCAGCGGAAAGTCAGGTCCCTCTCGAAGAGATCAATCTCTCCGTACGGGCTTACAATTGTCTGAAGCGAGCACAGGTGAACACGGTCTCGGATCTGATGACCTTCAGCTATGAAGACCTTCTGGAGATCAAGAACTTTGGGGCCAAGTCTGCCGATGAGGTGATTGAAGCCCTGGAGCGCATTGGTGTCTCCCTCCCCAAAAGCCGCGCCAAGGCATGATGGCGTGGCGCCTTGTTCCCTAACCAACCATATCAACCATGCGACACCAATGCCGCGTTCCCCAACTTGGCCGACCTGCCGATCAGCGCAAGTCCCTCCTCCGTGGCCTGACCACGGAGCTGCTCCGCAGTGGCCGCATCACCACAACGAAGGCGCGGGCCAAGGCGCTACGCCAGGAGGCTGATCGCATGATTACCTTGGCCAAGGATGGTCGCCTGGCTGCCCGGCGGCAAGCCCTGGGCTACATGTACGACAAAGATCTTGTCCACAAGCTCTTTGAGAAGGCCGCTGAGCGGTACGGGGACCGCAATGGTGGTTACACCCGCATCACCCGCACCGTGCGGCGCCGTGGCGACAACGCTGAAATGGCCATCATCGAGTTGGTCTGACGGCACTCAGACCCGCCGTCTGGCCTTGCTGCTCCAGTATGAGGGCACCGCCTACCACGGCTGGCAGCGGCAGCGCCATGGCCCCACCATCCAGGCCATGGTGGAGGCAGCAGTGGGCAGATTGCAGCCTGGTTTCCAGGGTGTGGTGGTGGCGGCAGGGCGCACCGATGCGGGCGTTCATGCAGCCGGGCAGGTGGTGCATCTGGATGTGACCAGCCCCATTCCTGACCACCGCTGGTCCAAAGCCCTCAATGGTTGCCTACCGCCGGATATCCGCGTTCTGGCCGCCCGCGCTGTCTCCAGCCAGTGGCATGCTTGCTTCAGTGCCTGCTGGCGTCGTTATCGCTACCTCTTGTATAACAACCCGGTCCCTAACCTGTTCCTCCGCGCCACCAGTTGGCACCGCTACAACACCACACTGAATGCGCAGCGGATGGCTGCGGCCTTGAAGCCCCTGCTGGGCCACCATGATCTTCGTGCGTTTCAGCGGTCTGGCAGTTCCCGATCCCATGCCCGCACCACTGTTCAAGCCGTGGATGTGCAGCGCTGGGGTGATGTGGTCACCATCGATGTGCAGTGCAGCGGTTTCCTCTACGGGATGATGAGACTGCTGGTGGGTCAACTGGTGGCCGTGGGTGAAGGCCATCTTCCGGTGACTGTGTTTGAGCAACGCTGGCGGCTGGGCAAACGGGAGGAGGTGCAGGAGGCGGCGCCACCACAGGGACTTTGCTTCATGGGCGTTGGCTACGAACCAGCCCTGTTCCCTGATGCTGTCCCTTGGCCATGGGGGCAGCAGCTTGGCGTAGAATAAATCGTTTGTGGTACTCCTTACGGTGCGATGAACAAGACAGTCGTTCCCTCCGTGGACGCCCTGCAGCGGGACTGGTACGTGGTGGATGCCGCTGGTCAGACCCTGGGGCGTCTGGCCAGCCAAATCGCCAAGGTGCTGCGGGGCAAGCATAAGCCCACCTTCACGCCCCACATGGATGTGGGGGACTTTATCGTGGTGGTCAACGCGGAGAAGGTGGCCGTGGGGGGCAAGAAAGCCGAGCAAAAGCTTTACCGTCGCCACTCCGGTCGCCCCGGGGGCATGAAGGTGGAAACCTTCAGCCATCTGCAAACACGTTTGCCGGAGCGGATCATTGAGACCGCTGTGCGGGGAATGCTCCCCCGCAATGCCCTGGGCCGCCAGTTGTTCCGCAAGCTCAAGGTGTACCGGGGTCCCGTTCATCCCCACGGGGCCCAGCGTCCAACCCCAACCACGCTTCCCCTCTCCACAGCCAGTTGATGATGATGTCAAGTACCGCCAACACCGTCACCTACTGGGGAACTGGCCGCCGTAAGACCGCCATTGCCCGAGTCCGCATTGTCCCGGGTAATGGCAAGGTCACCATCAACGGCCGCTCCGCCACCGACTACCTCAATAGCAATCTGGCCTTCATGGCTGCGGTCACAGCCGCGTTGGAGACCCTTGGCCTGGAAAAGGAGTATGACCTCCTGGTCAATTCCAAGGGGGGGGGTCTTAGTGGCCAGGCGGATGCCATCAAGCAGGGCGTTGCCCGTGCCCTGTGCAAGCTCTCCCCCGACAATCGCAAGCCCCTCAAGGCGGAAGGCCACCTCAGCCGTGACCCCCGCGCCAAGGAGCGTCGCAAGTACGGCCTCAAAAAAGCCCGCAAGGCTCCCCAATTCTCCAAGCGCTGAGCACCTCATGCCCAAACAGGACATTCACCCCACCTGGTATCCAGATGCCAAGGTGATCTGCAATGGTCAGGTGATCATGACCGTTGGTTCCACCCAGCCCGAGATCAACGTGGAAGTGTGGAGTGGTAACCATCCCTTCTTTACCGGGAACCAGAAGATCCTGGATACGGAAGGGCGTGTGGACCGCTTTATGAAGAAGTACGGCATCCGCTCCAACCGGGTGGACGGGAAAAAGAGCTAAAGCTTCAACGCCGACCGTAACCCTCTGTTCAACACTCTGCTGATGGCGGCACCGTGCTATCTCACCGAGAAGCTTCAGATGGCATGCCAGACGTTCCAGCAGTTGGAACACCAACTGGCGGACCCTGGTCTGGCCAGTGATCCTGACGCCCTCAAACGTTTGGCCCAGGAGCGAGCCCGCCTGGAGCCTATGGTAACCGGCTTTGCCCGCCACCAGCAGTTGCAGCGGGAGCATGACCAGGCCATGGAGTTGCTCCAGCAGAAAGACCTTGATCCGGACTGGCGCCAGTTGGCCACCGAAGAGCTCAAGACCTTACAAGAGGCGCTGGAGACCAGTGAGCGGGAGCTGCGCCTCGCCCTGCTGCCCCGGGATCCCCGGGATGAACGCAGCGTCATGTTGGAGATCCGCGCTGGCGCCGGGGGGGACGAGGCGGCCATCTGGTCCGGGGACTTGGCGCGCATGTATGAGCGCTATGCCCTTCGCCAGGGCTGGCGGGTGGAGCCGGTGAGTGCCTCGGTGGCAGAGTTGGGGGGCTTCAAGGAGTTGATCCTGTCCATCCAGGGGGACAGGGTGTTCAGCCACCTGAAGTATGAAGCCGGTGTGCATCGCGTCCAGCGGGTGCCAGCCACCGAATCTCAGGGACGCGTGCATACCTCCACTGCCACTGTGGCCGTCATGCCGGAGGCGGATCCGGTGGAGGTGTCCATTGCGCCCAATGAACTGGAAATCACCACCGCCCGCTCCGGTGGCGCCGGTGGTCAGAACGTCAATAAGGTGGAAACCGCTGTGGACCTTCTCCATAAGCCCACAGGGATTCGCGTATTCTGCACCCAGGAGCGCTCCCAACTGCAGAACCGGGAGCGGGCCATGGATATTCTGAGGGCCAAGCTCTATCAACTGGCCCTCAGGGAGGCCACCAGCAAGCAGGGGGCCCAGCGGCGTTCCCAGGTGGGCAGCGGTGACCGCAGTGAGAAAATCCGCACCTACAACTACAAGGACAAACGGGCCACTGACCACCGCCTGGCCCGGAACTTTGCCCTGGAGGCTGTGCTGGCAGGTGAGCTTGAAGGCCTCGTACAGGAATCCCTCAACCAGGACCAGCGCCAACAACTGGAGCAGTTGGCCGAGGCAACCGTTGCCGGGTGAGACAACAAATGGGGAGCCAGCCCCTTCATCCCATGTGCGCCCCAGCTCTCAAACACCGATGACGTACTTCTGCCACTCCTGGCGCTGGCCGTTGCGGATCTGTCGTGAGGCTTCAAAGTAAAGGGAGCTGACGGGATGCCGGGGCATGGAGGCCATGGTCATGCCAGCTTCTTTGGGGGTTCGACTCCCCTTATGCACATTGCAGCGGATGCAAGCGGTCACCACATTGTCCCAGATATGTTGTCCCCCCCGGCTGCGGGGGCGCACGTGGTCAACGGAGAGTTGATCCCCCTTGTAGCCGCAATACTGGCAAGTGTGGAGATCCCGTTGGAGTACATTGCGGCGGGTGAGGGGGATTTCCTTGAAGGGAATGCAGACGTACTGGCGCAGGCGAATCACAGTGGGGACCAGCAAATCCTTATGCACAACAACCGTGTCCTGCTCCAGGCTTTCCGCCTTTCCCTTGAGCATCATGACCACGGCGCGCTTCCAACTGGTGATGTTGAGGGGCTCATAGGAGGCATTCAGAACCAGAACCTGCCCCATGCAGACCATGGCTGATGTTCAACAGCATACTAGAACAGATTGAGACGTGAACGGATTGGGAGGGGCCCCATTGACCATTGAAGATCCCACGCAGAACGGAGTAGCCGGCAACACCGTCCGGGTTCTGGTGGGTGACAGCCGTCAAGTGCTGGGACAGATTGAACCAGGGATCGTCCAGTGTTGCGTCACATCGCCCCCCCTACTGGGGGCTTCGCAACTATGACCATGGGGACCAGATTGGCGCCGAGTCGTCCCCTGAGGAGTACATGTCAAACCTGGTGACGGTCTTCCGGGGCGTTCATCGTGTGCTCCATGACACCGGGACACTATGGCTGAATGTTGGCGACGGCTACGCCCGTAACGGCGGCATAGGACGCAGTGGCCCCAATGCCCTGGTGGGAAATACGAAGAAGCTGATTCAGCAGCGCAATTGCAAAGTGCCCGACTGCTAGGGACTCAAGGATCGGGACCTGATGGGTCTGCCATGGCGGGTGGCGTTCGCCCTGCAAGAAGACGGTTGGCTGCTGAGGTCGAAAATCACCTGGATCAAGAAGGCCCCCATGCCCGAGAGCGTCAGGAATCGACCGTCCAATGCCACCGAGGAGATCTTCCTGTTCGCGAAGAATGGGAGCTACTACTATAACAACCAGGCGGTGAGGGAAGAGAGCGGCGCCAATCTGAGAAACTACTGGATCCTGGGGCCCGATTCCAGTGGTGTTCCCCATCCGGCAGTCTTCCCCAGGGAATTGGCCAGGCGGTGCATTCGGCTGGGTAGTCAGCCGGGGGATATGATCCTTGACCCATTTTCCGGATCGGGGACCATCGGGGTCATGGCGGCCGAGTCGAATCGCAGGGCAATTCTTGTGGAGTTGAACCCGGTCTACGCTCAGCAGTCTCGACTGAGGCTCAATCAGGATCTTCAGTTGACAATGGTTCCATAGCAAACACAATGGACACCCTCAGGGCATTACGCAACAGTTATCACACTAAGCTTGGGCAACAGGCTGTCCGTTTTTCAACCCAAACGGGCATAACGCATCCAAATTTTGCGGATTGCAGTAGTCGTTCCAGCGTGCTCATTGCCAACGGCATTGCAAAGAGCTGGGCTTCCCCAGACAGGTGCCAGCCCAGAGTGCCGGCGCCCTTTTTGAGAGACTCACCTGTGGGTTCATCGAGCATGCGTTTGCGGCGATCAGTCACATGAGGCTAGGCCAATGGAAATACTTGACGTCACAGACACAGGGAAGCACTGGGGAACGCCTTTCTGGCCCAGTCCTGGCTTTTCAAAGGCCTTGCTGTAAGAGAGGAGTGAGGGTCTTCTGTGAAAGCGCTTTGAAGTTTTCCAGTGTGTCCCTAATTGCTGCATCATGACTTTCCCATGGTGAAAGCACATCCCATG
>JAJDUS010000025.1 GCA_022826535.1 Prochlorococcaceae cyanobacterium jk18x1bzbins.87 | reverse complement strand
ACGGTGTTATTAAGAACCATGAAGGCCATTGAGAAGCGAAATAAGGCCTTTTGACCCAGAAAACGCTCTGTCAATTACATAATTCAGCTTTCTCCTTCTTATTATTGGCTTGAATCGGGGTTCTCCAGCGTTTCCCAAGCTCCCAGGGGAACTTGAATGCTATGGAAAAGATGCTGTTAATAACTTTCTCAACAAGGGACATGGAGATGCCTCTGGGAAGCATTGGTCCCATATCAAAAGCCAGAAACATAATCCCGAACTGGCGGACCATGCTTCCAACGCCATTTGGGAAGACGGATCAACGAACATGAGCCGCGGAGCCCAGGACATGACCTGGCAGGAGCGCGCCCATGCCAGTTTTGACAACCACGTTGATGGACTGTTTGCTGCTGCCCAGACACCTGAATTCTGGCAACGGACACTGGGGAATGCCGTTGAAGCCAGTATTTATGCTGCTGCAATTGCTGCTGTAGACCAACTCCTGACCCACCGTGATGAGCTGGTGAATGGAAGCCCTGAACAGCGCAAGGCAACCTTCCTGAGCATTCTTAAGACTAGTGGGCTATCGGCCGCAGGCGCACTTCCTGTCTCAATTTTTATGGCTATTGCCTTAATGCTGATTCCTTCCTTGACGGTGGTGATGGTGCCATTAGGAATGATCGGCACCGCAGGCCTGGGCATTCGCTTGATCACCTCAGTGGTCAATAATCCAACGCAGCAGGAGAAGGACGCCATCCGGCAACTTCAAGAATATCTCGGACAAGTACCTGTGTTTTTTGCTTTGGGCGGAGATCATAAGATCAGTGCCTATCTTCCAGGCTCTGCTTAGGTTACCCGAAGGCCAGGCAGTGGCAGTAAAGAGTGAAGACCAGCCTCCCCGGTGGAGAGGAAAACTCAGTGGCTGGCCAGGTGGGGGACACCCGCGCCATGGAGTGCCTGGTTGCGGATCCGGCAGCTATCGCAGCGGCCGCAGGGCTCCTCCCCATTGCCATCCCTCCAACCGTGGCCCCTCCCTCTCCGTGGGCCACACCATAGGCGCTGCCCCATCGGAGAGCATGGATGCCCTGCTGCATCCCACCACCATGGAAGGGCTGATGGATGTTGCCCCCAGCAGTGGGCAACGGTTTGAAGCAGAGGTGGCCTATGGCTTCCCCGCCCACAACGACCGCCTCACCGTCACCCCGGCTGTGGTACTGGCCTTCTCCCCCACCAGCAGGAACTACAGCCTCCTCTGGTCGGTGGCCCCCATGCCCATCAGACCCAGGGGGAACCATACGGCACCGCCAGATCATTCCCTCAAGCTCACCTTCTCCACATTGTTCTGAGAAGAGGGGGCAGGTGGAGAACCCACCGCAACTCCACAGAAGGCCCCGCTCCCTTCTGAAGGCCGGTTTTTCAAAGGGACGGTCCCATGGATCCACCGTTTGCTCCTGGACGCCCCGGTCTGCGGCAGTTCGCCCTGGCTGCGGACCCCATGGCCATCCGTTCCCTGGATGGAGACCGTGATCACTGGAGGGAAGGCTTGGGGCCTCGGATAGTGCTGTTTGGTGAGAGAATTGAACAACTGCATTGGCGATGATGGGAGTTCATGTGTTGCTGTTTGATGCCGGCACCCATGGTGAGGGCATCCACTCCATTGACCTCAAAGGCAAGACCATTGTGCTGCTGTTTGAGGATGCGGACGATGCCGAGCGCTATGCGGGACTTCTGGAAGCTCAGGATTTTCCAAGCCCGACTGTGGAGAGCATTCCCCGTGAAGATGTGGAGCACTTCTGCCGTTGCAATGGCTATGAAGCCCGAATTGTCCCCCAAGGCTTCCGTCCCCAGTCTGAAGAGGACCGGTTGCTTCTCCTGCCCCCGGAGCGCAATTTGGATGTGGAGAACTGGCATCAGCAGTCGGAGCCCCAGAGGGTAGAGCCGGCGCCTGAGGCCATTCAGGACCATGGCGCCTCTGATACGGACTCCGGCTTGGACGATATTCGGCGGAAGCTGGAGCGCCTGCTTTGACCTGCTGCGGCAACTGTTCCCAGGGTCAGGACTCATCACCAGAAGAGGAGGGTGGTAGCCAGGAGGATGGCAAAACGGAAGACGTGGGCGGAGCCGCCGTAGCGGGTTGCAATGGGCCGCCAGTCCTTCTGTCGGGAAAAGAGCGTCTCGATTTTGTGACCCTTGCGATCCAGCCTCTTGCTGCAATGGACTGGTTTCTTGCAGCAGTGGCGGGGCGGGATGCCCTGCTGGGACAGCATCTTACGGATTTTGTCCCTATCACAACCCGAGTTCTGGATAAGGGGCCATCAGGGAAGGTGTTAACCGCTGCGGTATGAGCTTCTCCGTGAGGGGGAAGCCTCAGTTGGGAGAGAGGAGAGAGCTGTTCTGTTCCGGCAGGTTTGTGGCCCGCTGCCGCAGCTCCTGCTGCCCTTTTCCCTTCTGCTCCATTACTACAATGGCCAGAAAATCGGGGTCTACCTATTAATAGCGCCAAGCCGGTGGTCTGTCATCACCCGCGGATCAGGTAGCATAGGGGGTTACAAGGGCCGGACAACGAGGCCGCACCCCCATGGGCTGGTTCTTGGGCTTCAGGCTCGGTCTGCCCATGAACCACCAAGGCCGGACCAAGGCCTTGAAGGTCACAGGGGGATATGGTGACCGCTAACCGTTGGAGCCCATGACTGCTGCTCTACGGGGCAAGGGAGTTGGCCATAGGAGATTACTGCCAAGGCACTGATGTAGCGGCAATGGCAGGGGGTCTCCACCTGCGCACTGGCAGTCGCCGCACCATGGAGAACCATCTCCTCCCCTGCCGGACAAGTTGCTGTCGAGACAATGCCGTTGTCCGGATCCTCTCCTGCCGGGCGGTCTACTCCCTGGTGCAAGCCAAGGTCAACATCGGCGCCGTCCCCATCCCTGACCTCTCCTGAGCTTATCCGGAACCGGGGTTATCATACCCTTGATCCCCGATCACCGTTGCCATAGGCGGCAGGTCTTTGCGCAACACATTCAGCATCCGTGAAGTCAGTGCATTGCCCCTCGCGCAGGTGGAGCCGCAGAGAACCACCTTTACTGTGGCAGACCCCATGGAGCCTGCTGGTCATGCCCCCCTTGGTGCCATCAATCAGGCGGCCCCCTTGTTGAGGGTGGACGCCGCGGGATGGACTTTGATGTCAGTGGCGTCAATCATCAGCACCTCTGGCTCTGGGGCATCAGGCGGCTCTACGGCATCGGATGCTGATAACTCGGAAAAGATCAGCTCAAAAACACCCTTGTCTCACCAGCGGCGGCAACGGCTGTAGAGGGTTTTGTGGCGGCCATAGGCGGCCGGGGCATCCACCCAGCACAGCCCCTTCTGGATGACAGGGATGATGCCGCTCAACACCTTCCTGTCCTCCACCCGCTTCCCACCCCGATTCCTTGGGAAACAAGGGGCGGATGCCATCAACCTGCTCCGCGCTGAGCCCCAACAACTGGGCCATCACCCATCTCCTCCTGGTGCTCTCTTGGGGCTCCCTCTCTGCTGAGAGGGTCATTCCTCATATGATGAGTCCTGACCCTGGGGTTGATAGGCTCCCCAGTAGGACTGGGTCAACAAATCCAGCCGCTGGCGCGTGGGGCCAGGCACCTGGTCTGGAGCGGTGAGCAATGCTGTGGCCAGGGCATGGTGGGCAGGGCTTTCCGGCTGCTCCGCTCCTAGGGCTGGCAAGCAGGCCCGAAGGATGGCTTGTGTGGTTGCGACGTTAGCCCGAAGGTTGGCAAGGACCATCTCAACGTTCACGCTGTCATGGCCTTCGTGCCAGCAGTCGTAATCCGTCACCATGGCCAGGCAGGCATAGGCGATTTCCGCTTCCCGGGCCAGCTTGGCTTCCGTGAGACTGGTCATGCCGATCACATCCCCTTGCCAGCGCCGGTAGAGCTGGGATTCTGCACGGGTGGAAAAGGCTGGACCTTCAATACAGACATAGGTTCCATGGCCATGGGCGGTGTGGCCGGATGTCATGGTCTGGGCGGCGGCCTGGTGGAGCCGTTGGGAGAGCACAGGGCAGCAGGGATCGGCGAAGCCAATGTGGGCAACACAGCCTTCCCCGAAAAAACTGGCTTGACGCTTCACGGTGCGGTCAATGAATTGATTGGGGACCACCGCATCCAGGACGCCGATGGACTCCTGCAGCGATCCCACTGCACAACAGCCAATGAGGTAGCGCACCCCCAGGGAGCGCAGGGCCCAGATATTCGCCCGGTAAGGCACCTCCGTAGGCAAGAGGTGGTGGTGACGGCCATGGCGGGCCATGAACACCACCGGCGTCCCGTTCAGACGCCCTTCCATGAGCAGATCGGAAGGAGGGCCAAAGGGCGTCTCGATCCGATGCTCACGAATCCCCTCCAACCCCTCCATGGCATACAGGCCACTGCCTCCGATCACAGCAACGCTCAACTCCCCCGAGGGGACTGCCCCTGTCATGCCGGTCTCCATACAAATCCGGCCCCAAATTACTTCATGCCGGGCCTCGGCTGCCCCCAACAGAGCAGGCGATGGACCCCCTCATCCACCTTTGCCAGGGCCGACCAATCTCCCCAGGGCTGATCCAGCACCGGCACATCAGCGCGGGGATGGCCACTCTGCTGATGATCAGGGCTCACCAACAGTTGCAGCCGCCGCAACGGCGCTTGGGCAACCAGTTGGGGCACCATGGCCTGCAGCAACGGTCCCAAGGCGGCTGTGGGCCCCTGGGGCGCAAGGCGGACCGTGAGATCAGGGTTACAGAGCAGGGCCCTGGTGCGGGTCTGGACATTCTCGGTGGCCACAGCGCCAGACGCCTGGGCCATGGCCTGGATCTGCTCCAGCAAGCGGCCCCGTTCCCGGGCAGAACTCTGCTGTTGACAGTCCAACCCCAACACCGTATGAACACCCTGGAGCAGGTGTCCCAGCTTCTGGGCCTTTGTGGTCAGATAGTGGCGGTTGTGCCGGCTGGGCTCCATCACCAGGGGAACCCGTTCGCTGATCTCCAGGCCATAGCCCCCCAGGCCGGCCACTTTGCGGGGATTGTTGGTCATCAGGCGCAGTTGATGGATGCCCAGGTCATACAGAATCTGGGCGCCAATGCCATAGTTCCGCAGATCCGCATCAAAGCCCAGCCGTTCATTGGCCTCCACCGTATCCAGCCCCAGATCCTGCAAGCTATAGGCCCGTAACTTGTTGATGAGGCCAATGCCACGGCCCTCCTGGCGAAGGTAGACAATCAGGCCACGCCCCTCCGCTTCGATCATCCTCAGGGCGGCTTGTAACTGCTCCTGGCAGTCACAACGCAGGGAGCCCAGGGCATCGCCCGTGAGGCATTCCGAGTGGATTCGCGTCAGCACAGGGCCATCCCCCAGGCGCTCCACCGGCCCGCGAACAATGGCCAAGTGTTCCCGCCCATCCAGTCGGTTGCGGAACCCGACAGCCTGGAACGTGCCAAAACGGCTGGGTAACCGGGCTGTGGCCATGCGGGTGACAAAGCGTTCGTTGTGGAGCCGGTAGCGAATGATGTCGGCAATGCTCACCAGGCATAGGCCATGGCGGTGGGCATAGGCCTGCAATTCCGGCAGGCGCGCCATGGAGCCATCCGGATTCTGGATTTCACAGATCACCCCTGCGGGGTAGAGGCCTGCCAGGCGGGCCAGGTCCACGGCAGCTTCCGTATGGCCAGCGCGTTTCAAGACGCCACCCTCCCGGGCCCGTAGGGGGAAAATATGGCCTGGACGGCGGAGATCCTGGGGGCGGGTACCAGGTCCAATGGCCACCTGAATGGTGCGGGCCCGGTCCTCCGCAGAAATCCCCGTGGATACGCCTTGCTCCGGCGCCGCATCAATGCTCACCGTGAAGGCGGTCTGGTTGCTATCGGTATTGCGATCCACCATCAAGGGGAGATCCAAAGTATCCAGTTGCTCCGCCTCCATAGCCAAACAGATGAGCCCCCGGGCCTCGCTGGCCATGAAGTTCACCTGTCTGGGGGTGGCGAATTGGGCGGCACAGATCAGATCCCCCTCATTCTCACGATTCTCATCGTCCACCACCACAATGCAATCCCCATTGCGCAGGGCATCAAGGGCCTCGGGAATTGGGCTGAAGGTCATGGAAACAACGTTATGGATAACTGTTTTAAACTGATCCCATGGCATTTTCGGGCCATGTCTTCCTGAGCCGTGTCTGCTTTGCCCCCTCATCGTGTTGCCGTCATTGGCGCCTCCGGCTACGGAGGACTCCAAACTGTGCGCCTGATCCACTCCCATCCCCACCTGTGCGTCACGTTCCTGGGGGGACATGGCTCAGTGGGCAGCCACTGGCGGGAGTTGGCCCCTTTTCTGGAAAGGGGTCCGGATTTACAGGTGGCGGAACCGGATCCCGACGCCATCGCTGCCGCCGCTGACCTGGTGGTGTTGAGCCTGCCCAATGGCCGGGCCAGCACGCTGACGCCTGCGCTGTTGGAGCGTGGTCTGCGGGTGGTGGATCTCTCGGCGGACTATCGGTTTGCCCGCCTGGAGGACTGGCGCCAAGTCTATGGGCACCATGGGGCGGTGGAGCGGGCCGATGCTGGCCTCTGTAAGGAAGCAGCCTATGGCTTGCCTGAATTCAACCGCCAGGCCATCGCCACAGCCCGTCTGGTGGCCTGCCCCGGTTGCTTCCCCACGGCCAGCCTCCTGGCACTGCTGCCCCTGCTGCAATCGGGTCTCATCCGGCCAGAGGGCATCGTCATTGATGCCAAGACCGGCACATCCGGCGGTGGCCGCGAGGCGCGACAGCACCTCTTGCTGGCAGAGGCCGGGGAAGCCCTTGCTCCCTATGGGGTTGAGGGCCATCGCCACACCAGGGAGATGGAGATTCAGGCCACAACCTTGGGGAGAAGCCGTCCCATCCGCCTCCAGTTCACCCCCCATCTACTGCCCATGGTGCGGGGGCTCCTGGCAACGGTTTACGGCCAACTGAACCCATCAGGCTATTCGACGACCCAACTCACCAGCCACCTGCTTGACACCTACCGGGACCACCCCTGTGTGGAGGTGCTGCCGGTGGGAGTGTATCCCTCCACCAAGTGGGTGCGCCAGACCAACCGGGCCCTCCTCTCGGTGGCCACCAATCCCCATACAGGCCAGGTGATTGTCATGGCGGCATTGGATAATTTGCTCAAGGGGCAAGCAGGCCAGGCCGTGCAATGCCTCAATATCATGCTGGGCTTTCCTGATGCCATGGGCCTGCCCCTGGACCCCTTTTATCCCTGATTCCTGCCACTCATGCACCCTCAAACAGGTGTTGGCCAGCCATGGCCACGGCAATGGGCAGAATCCGATGTTCCTGGGCGTGAATCCTGGGGGCCAGGGTGGCCAGGGTGTCGTTGGGATAAGCAGGCACGGCCGCCTGGATCAGAATGGGGCCTGCATCCACCTCAGGTACCACCAGATGGGCTGTGCATCCGGTGATGCGGACACCGGCAGCCAAGGCCCGCTCCATGGCGTTCAGCCCCTGGAAGGCGGGCAGCAGTGAGGGGTGAATATTGACCAGTCGCTTGTCATAGGCCTGACAGAGAACAGGGGAGACAATGCGCATCCATCCCGCCATCACCAGCACGTCCACCTGAAGGATGCGGAAATGGTTCACCAAGGCATGGTCCAAGGCTTCCCGGCTGTGGTAGTGGCGATGATTCATCACCGTGGCCCCAACACCCAAACGCTCAGCTCTGGCCAGGGCCTTGCAATGGGGAGTGTTCACCACCAGCCCCACCACATCTCCATGGAGGGCGCCATGGCGTGAGGCCCGGACCAGGGCCTCGAAATTGGAGCCCCGGCCGGAGGCCAGCACCCCCAGCCGCAAAGGCCTGGGGGATGGGGGAGGAGCCCCATGGGGAACAACCAGGGCCGCAGGCTGAGCAGTGTTCTGCCTGGTCACTGCTGACAGCAGCTCAAATGGGCCCACAGGTGGAGACAAAGGCCACGCCACCGTAGTAGGCCAGCAGTGGTTTCAATGCAGTGCGCAGGGTTTCGGTAATGGGCTCCTCACAGAAGATGACCACATGGACGTTGGCCCCCAATCCTGTGACTTCAAGGGACTCACTGGCCACCAGCCCATGGGCGCCACGGCCTGTGATGTGTCGAGCCACGGAATAACCAGGTGCGCCAGAGCTGTCAATCACACTGATCAACCGCTCCAGTTCACGCTCACTGAGAATCACATCAACACGGTTCATGGCTTAGCTGGCGGGGATCACGGTCTTGATGACCTGGAGGTACAAGGGAATTCCCACAATGATGTTGAAGGGAAAGGTCAGCCCCAGCCCTGTGGAGATGTACAGACTGGGGTTGGCCTCCGGAACGGTCATCCGCATGGCGGCTGGCACAGCGATGTAGGAGGAGCTGGCGCAGAGCACAGCAAAGAGCAGCGCTGTACCCTGGCTCATTCCCAACACAGCCGCCAGGCCAATGGCCAAGGCGGCATTGATCAAGGGCATCAGCACGGCAAATCCCATGAGAAAGGGCCCGGCTCGCCGTAACTCATTGAGACGACGGGCCGCCACCAGTCCCATGTCCAGGAGGAAGAATGTGAGCACGCCATAGAAAAGCTTGTCGGTGAAGGGCTCCAGCTTTTGCACGCCGGTGGGACCCTGCTGGGCCACCAGAAACCCCACCACCAGGCTACCGATCAGCAGGAACACGGAACTGTTGAGGAACGCCTCATGGAGCACAGCCCCCAGACCCACCTTTTCCTGGCCCGGCTTCCGGGATGAGCGGCCCAGGAGGCGCACCAACAGCAGGCCAACGATGATGGCCGGTGATTCCATCAAGGCCAAGGCCGCCACCATGAAACCGTCGTACGGCAGCTCCAGCACCCGCAGAAAGGATTCCGCCGTGATGTAGGTCACTGCGCTGGTGGAGCCATAGGCTGCGGCAATGGCTGCAGCGTTGTAAGTGTCCAGGCGGGTGCGCAGGATCAGGAAGCTGTACAGGGGGACCACCGAGGCCATGAGCACCGCTGCGCCCACGCTCAGGAGCACAGTGGGGGACAGGCCACTGCGTTCCAACTGCACCCCCCCGGTAAAACCGATGGCCAACAGCAGGTATAAGGAGAACAACTTAGGCAGTGGGGCTGGAATCTCCAGGTCCGACCCCAACAGCACAGCCAGCACCCCCAGAAAAAAAAAGAGAACGGGTGGGGTCAGGATGTTTTGTAGTGCCAGTGCGGTGTCCACCAACCGGGAGCGACGGCCTAAGTATTGGGCCAGCTTAATGGCTTGTGGGTCAGGGTATCACCAACAATGGGACGTGTGTTACGGGTTGATCAGGTGTCATCATCCGCTCCGCCTCTGCTGGTGATCGCCAGCAGCAATGCCGGCAAGGTGGAGGAAATCACCGCCATGCTCAGCCCTCTGGACATCAGGCTGGCAACCCAGCCTGAGGGGCTGGTGGTGGAAGAGACGGGCTCCAGCTTTGCTGAAAATGCTCGCCTGAAGGCCACCACCGTGGCTCAGTTCACGGGGGAATGGAGCCTGGCTGATGACTCGGGGCTGGTGGTGGACGCCCTCCATGGGGCCCCCGGCGTCTATTCGGCCCGCTACGGACCGGATGGGGCCAGCCGTCAAGCCCGGCTGCTGGCGGAACTGAAGGGAAAATTCTACCGTGCCGCCGCATTGGTCAGCGCCTTGGCACTGGCCAACCCCCAGGGGGAAATCCTCCTGGAAACCGAGGGAACATGTCCTGGTGAAATCCTGGAGCGGCCTCGGGGTGCCAGCAAGGGCTATGGGGACATCTTCTGGATCCGGGCAGCAGGATGCACCTATGGGGAACTGCCCACCAGTCAGAAATTGAAATTTGGCAGCCGTGGACGGGCAGTGCGCAGTGTGGCCGCAGAGATCAAACGTCTCCTGAATCTACGGATGGGCCGCAATGGCGCCTGAACATGCTGACTCAGGCTGAGGTGTGCAGCAGATGGGGCTCGTTTTGGAGGGCAGCCTGGCGGGTGGCGGCCTCACGGCGCAACTGGTCATGCATCCGCTCCACCTGGGCATGCAAGGTGAGGAGTTGGGCCTGCAGGTCGCCGCCGCTCTCAAGGCCTTGCAAAGCAGCCATGGCCTCTTCCAGATGGTGCTTGCAGGCGATCAGCGCAAGGCACCCCTGGGTACCGGCTTCTGTGGTCATGCGGTGTGAATCGTCTCCCTTCAGTCTACATCCACAGCCCCATGGGCATCAGGCCACGAATGTAGCGGATTTAGCAAGGACGTTGTCTTCTTTGATCTCTTGTGCTTCGGGCTATAGGGGATAGGGATAAGTTCCGAGGATTGACCTGCTAAGATTAAGCCGGAATCATGCCTGTGTGATATTCTCTAACGACAAGCCGCAAGGTGGTTTCGATGAGTACTTTATCGTCCCTGATGGGCCAAGATCCTGTTTTGAGCCTCTCGTCTCCTCCCTGGGGCATCCTGGTCTGGAGGAAATTCGTCACAGCCACCGTTCCACCAGGACATTACTTCAGCAAGTGGGCGCCACCTTTCAACTTTACGACAGGGACACCGAATGAGTGGCGAGCATATCCTTCCTTTTGACCCTTTGCCAAGACTGACTACAGGGCACCCCGAAAAATTGGGCAGCTTCCCTCTCCGGGATCTCGTCTCACCATGAGAAAATCAGTCCTGGAACGGGATTGCCTGGACCAGCAGGCGTTTCCAGGGGAGGAAGGAGGCAATTTTTCGTGGTGTCCTACAGCGGGTGGCTGGGCCTGGCTGGAGGCGGGACTAAGGAACCTCTGAATTGGCCGACGGAGACGTTTCATTCAAGACGTTATGCTGGCAATAGGCGGATATGCTCCTCAGCAGTGTCTAAAAGTAGTCAGAAGCCTTGCTGAAGGATTGGATTTTCTGAATTCATGTCAATCAGACACAGTTATCCTCTGAGCATCAGACCATACAGAACTGTGCCCGGAGCCCGTTGGCAAATCCAAGAAGCAGGGCCCGCCGATTCTCGTTCTTCGCCAGGCCTTGGTGATGCATCTTGGGATAGCCAAATATCTGCTTGACATCATTCCACCTTTGCCCTCACGCTGGCCTTGCACTGTTCCAGCAACCGCTCCAGTTGCTCCCTGGCTAATCTCTTCCGCTTCCCTGGCCTCATCGCTGCCATGTCACCTTGCGATCCTCATGGGCTTGGCCCTTCCCCATCCCCCCATCCCCTGCATCCCTCCAGACACAGGCTTCCTCCCCGTGGAAAGCTTCTCTGAAGGGGTCAGCTCATGCACGTTTGACCCCCAAGAAGCTCCTTGAGCGAGAAAATAGAGCAGGTTCACTGATTACCCTCCTGGTTGATAGGGTTCCCCAGCGGTTCCCTAGGGAACCGCTGAACAAGCCAGAGTCATCTGCCATCAGGCTCCTGCCTCCCCTGTCTCTACTGGGCTTCCCAAAAGCTCTCAGGGTCTCAAGGGGACTTATTCAGAAGTTCCCTAGGGTCCAGGACTCATCATCAGAACAGGAGAATGGCGGCCAGGAGAATGGCAGAACGGAAGATGTGGGCGCAGCGGTCGTAGCGGGTTGCAATGGGCCGTCAGTCCTTCAGCAGGGAAAAGAGATTCTCGATTTTGTGACCCTTGCGATACAATCTCTTGCTGTAGTGGACTGGTTTCTTGCGGCAGCGACGGGGTGGGATGCAAGGCGGGATGCCCTGCTGGGACAGCATCTTGCGAATTTTGTCCCTGCCATACCCTTGATCTCCAATCACCGTTGCCGCAGGCGGCAGGTCCTTGAGCACCACATCAGCACCGGTGAAGTCACTGCATTGCCCCTCACGCAGGTGGAGTCGCAGGGGACCACCTTTGCTGTCACAGACCCCATGGAGCTTGCTGGTCATGTCCCCCTTGGTGCCACCAATCAGGCGGGGGGCACCCCCTTGTTGAGGCTGGACGCTGTGGGATGGGCTTTGATGTCAGTGGCGTCAATCATCAGCACCGCTGGCTCTGGGGCATCAGGCGGCTCTGCAGAGTCGGATGCTGACAATTCAGAAAAGATCAGATCAAAAACACTCTTGTCTGACCAGTGGCGGCAACGGTTGTAGAGGTTTTTGTGGGGGCCATTAGGCGGCCGGGGCATCCACTCAGCGCAGCCCCTTCTGAATGACATGGATGATGCCGCTCAACACCTTCCTGTCATCCACCCGCTTCACATCACATTCCTTGGGAAACAAAGGGCGGATGCCATCAATCTGCTCCGCGCTGAGCCCCAACAACTGGGCCATCACCCATCTCCTCCTGGTGCTCTCTTGGGGCTCCATCTCTGGTGAGAGGGTCAGGACTCATCACCAGAAAGGGAAAAGAGATTCTCGATTTTGTGGCGCATTCGATACAGCCTCTTGTGGTCACGGACTGGTTTCTTGCGGCAGCGACGGGGCAGGATGCCCGGCTGGGACCGCATCGTGCGGATTTTGTCCCTGTCATATCCTTGATCTCCAATCACCGCAGCCGCAGACGGCAAATCCTTCAGCACCCCATCAGCGCCAGTGAAATCCCTCCATTGCCCCTCACGCAGGTGGAGCCGTAGGGAACCACCGTTGCTGTCACAGACTCCATGGAGCTTGCTGCTCATGCCCCCCTTGGTACCACCAATCAGGTGGGGGGCACCCCCCTTGTTGAGGCTGGACGCTGTGGGATGGGCTTTGATGTCAGTGGCGTCAAGCATCAGTACATCTGGCTCTGCGGAGTCGGGTGGCTCTCTGGCATCGGAGCTGACAACTCAGAAAAGATCAGATGAAAAACACCCTTGTCTCACCAGCGGCGGCAACGGTTGTCGAGGGTTTTGCGGGGACCATAGGCGGCCGGGGCATCCACCCAGCGCAGACCGCTCCGGGTCACAGGGATCATGCCGCGCAACACCTTGCGGGCATCTACCCGCTTCCCACCCCGTTCCTTGGGAAACAAGGGGCGGATGCGATCAACCTGATCTGCGCTGAGCCCCAACAACTGGGCCATCACCGATCTCCTCCTGGTGTTCTCTTGGGGCTCCCTCTCTGGTGAGAGGATCATTCCTCATATGATGAGTCCTGACCCTAGGGCTCATGGAGTTGGCGGGCAGTCTCCCAGAGGCCGACAATGACCCTCATGCGCTGCAGGCGAATTGTTGATACAATTGGCTTCTCCATCCTGCCGAAGCAGAGAGTGGAATCAAAGACGCGCTGCAGGTTTTCTTTGCACAAAGCTTCCTGCTCCTTGATCACTGCGGCTTGGTTGCCATTGCTTGCCCTGTCCATTGGATGCCTCTGAAACTTGAGAACGCCAGACTTTCAGCTTAGGAGAAGGGTCTGGCCTCGTCAAGATCTACAGACAGGGTCACACCTGGAACAATCACACATCTGGACACAAGGATGGCCATGGGAGGGGAAATCAACACACCGCGCCGTGGCAAGGGCTTGCCCAGCAAGGCTTCAAGACAAGGCCGGCTGTGCCTGGCCAGAAGAACTGCTTTGGCCTTGGGGGGGAGCTTTGCGTTCCATTGGGTGAGGGGCCACAGTTGTGCCCCCAAGCAGCCCGCTGCCCACCAGCAACCAACCATGGGCGCAGAAGCGGAGTGCGGCCACCAGGGCCAAGCCAACACAAAGGGGACAGTGGGTAAAGCCCATACAGGATGTTGTGCTGCCTCAGCTTGCCACAGGGGAGCATCCTTGACGTCGAGCCGCTGGCCCAATCAGGAACAATTCTCCATGGACGCTTTAATCCACCGCACCGCCAGCGGCCTGAAGCCGCGCCCGGGCACGGCTGGCCTGCTGCTGGGCCTGGAGTTTTTCCGGGGTGTTGATTTGCTCTGCAACACGGGCCAATTCTTCCCGGGCCGTGGCAAAGGCCTGTTCAGCTTCGGCCCGATCAATGTCCACACCCCGCTCAGCCCCATTCACCAGGACGGTGACTTCATCGTCAATCACCTCGGCAAAGCCCCCCATCAGGGCAATGGAACTCCACGTGTATCCCTCCCGTAGCCGCAGCACCCCCACATCCAGGGCGGTGAGCAGGGAAACATGGCCGGTAAGCACCCCCATCTGACCGGTGGTGCTGGGCAGGATGACTTCATCAGCCGTCCCATCAAAAATCTTGGTGTCTGGGGCAAGGACCCGAACGGTGAGGCTCATGGCAACACAAAGCAGCAAGGAGAACAGGGGAGGACAGCCCTGGCAGACTGGCCCCCAAGGGCATGGGCTGGGTTCAGGCCTGGGTTTCAGCCTTGATTTTCTCTGCCTTGGCTTTCACCTGGGCAATGCTTCCCACCAGGTAGAACGCTGCTTCCGGCAAATCATCCAGTTGGCCGGAGAGGATTTCCTGGAAGCCCTTGATGGTGTCTTCCAGCTTGACGTACTCACCAGGCTGACCCGTAAAGACCTCGGCCACAAAGAAGGGCTGGGAGAGGAATTTCTCGATCTTGCGGGCCCGATCCACGGTTTTGCGGTCCTCTTCCGAGAGCTCATCAAGGCCGAGAATGGCGATGATGTCTTGCAGTTCCTTATAGCGCTGCAGGGTGGACTGCACAGCCCGGGCGGTGGCATAGTGCTCATCACCCACGACGGAGGGCTGGAGCATGGTGCTGGTGGAGTCCAGGGGATCCACGGCGGGGTAGATGCCCTTGGACGCCAGGGCGCGGGAGAGCACCGTGGTGGCATCCAGGTGGGCAAAGGTGGTGGCGGGGGCTGGATCCGTGAGGTCGTCCGCCGGGACGTAGACGGCCTGGATGGAGGTGATGGACCCTTCCAGGGTAGAGGTGATGCGCTCTTGCAACTCACCCACATCGGTGCCCAGGGTGGGTTGGTAGCCCACGGCGGATGGCATCCGCCCCAGCAGGGCTGACACCTCGGAACCGGCCTGCACAAAGCGGAAGATATTGTCAATGAACAGCAGCACGTCCTGCTTGTTCACGTCCCGGAAGTGCTCCGCCATGGTGAGGGCGGAGAGGCCCACCCGCATCCTGGCGCCGGGGGGTTCATTCATTTGCCCGTAGCAGAGGGCCACCTTGGATTGACTCAGATCATCGGCATTGATGACCCCAGACTCCTTGAACTCCTCATAGAGGTCGTTGCCTTCCCGGGTGCGCTCACCCACGCCACCAAAGACCGACACGCCGCCATGTTCCTTGGCGATGTTGTTGATCAGCTCCTGAATGAGCACGGTTTTGCCCACCCCGGCGCCACCGAAGAGGCCCACCTTGCCCCCTTGGCGATAGGGGGCAAGGAGATCAATCACCTTGATGCCCGTTTCAAAGACACGGGGCCTGGTTTCCAGGTCGGTCAGGCTGGGGGCTGGGCGGTGAATGGGAGCGGTACGGGTCTGCTCCACGGGGCCACGCTCATCCACAGGTGCCCCCAACACATTGAAGATGCGCCCCAGGGTGCATTCCCCCACAGGGACAGAGATGGGTTTGCCCGTGGCCATGACTTCCATGCCCCGCACCAGGCCATCGGTGCTGCTCATGGCCACGGCCCGCACTGCGCGATCCCCCAGAAGCTGCTGGACCTCACAGGTGACCGCCACCCCCTGGCCCGCCGGGTTGGTGGCATCAATGGTCAAGGCGTCGTAAATGCTGGGCAAATCGCCGGAGGCAAACTCCACATCAACAACAGGTCCAATGACCTGGCGGATGGTTCCTTGGGTTGCAGACGCGGCGGCAGTGGCGGTCATAAAGGGGAACTCGCGGGTGGAGGGAGAGTGCATCAGCACGCTACCACTGCACCCATGGGCTGTGGGGGAGTTCGGTCAACCGCACAGGCCAACCGTTGTTGGGCAACCCCTGGGTTCCTAACTTAGCGCTCAAGCGCCGAGAGTGCTAACTCATGGCGTCAAACCGTGGCTTGCCTGATCAGGGCTGGCCGATCCAAGGCCAACCCCAACCGGTAACCCCCTTGGTTTTTAGATGCTGAAACCCCCTTTTTCACCATGGCAGCAGTAAACCTCAGCGTTTCCACCGTCAAACCCCTCGGTGACCGCGTCTTCGTCAAGGTCTCCGATTCTGAAGAGAAGACCGCTGGCGGCATCCTCCTTCCCGACACTGCAAAGGAGAAACCCCAAGTGGGCGAAGTGGCCCAGGTGGGACCCGGCAAGCGCAACGATGACGGTAGCCGACAGACTCTGGAAGTGAGCGTTGGCGACCGGGTGCTCTACAGCAAGTATGCAGGCACGGACATCAAGCTGGGCAGCGATGAGTACGTCCTGCTCAGCGAGAAGGACATCCTCGCCATTGTCGACTGATCCCTTCGTCTCTTTCCCCTTTCCATTCCCTGAACAACACTTCCCATGGCCAAGCGCATCATCTACAGCGAAAGCGCCCGCCGCGCTCTGGAAAAAGGCATCGACACCCTCAATGAAGCCGTTGCCGTGACTCTGGGTCCCAAGGGCCGCAATGTGGTGCTGGAAAAGAAATTCGGCGCCCCCCAGATCATCAATGACGGCATCACCATCGCCAAGGAGATCGAGCTGGAGGATCACATTGAAAACACCGGTGTGGCCCTGATCCGCCAAGCGGCATCCAAAACCAACGACGCCGCTGGTGACGGCACCACCACCGCCACAGTGCTGGCCCACGCCATGGTGAAGGCTGGCCTGCGCAACGTGGCTGCTGGCGCCAATGCCATTTCCCTGAAGCGGGGCATTGACAAGGCAGCGGATTTCCTGGTCACGGAAATCGAGAAGTGCGCCGTACCCGTGGCGGACAATAACGCCATTGCCCAGGTGGGCGCCATTGCCGCTGGCAACGATGGCGATGTGGGTCAGAAAATTGCTGATGCCATGGACAAGGTGGGCAAGGAGGGGGTCATCTCCCTGGAAGAAGGCAAGTCCATGAGCACCGAACTGGAGGTGACCGAGGGCATGCGCTTTGACAAGGGCTACATCTCCCCCTACTTTGCCACTGATAATGAGCGCATGGAGGCGGTGCTGGAGGAGCCCTACATCCTGCTCACCGACAAGAAGATCACCCTGGTGCAGGATCTTGTGCCCGTGCTGGAGCAGATCGCCCGCACTGGTAAGCCCCTCCTGATCATTGCCGAGGACATTGAGAAGGAAGCCCTGGCCACCCTGGTGGTGAACCGTCTGCGGGGTGTGCTGAACGTGGCCGCTGTCAAGGCCCCCGGCTTTGGGGACCGCCGCAAGGCCATGCTGGAGGACATGGCTGTGCTCACGGGTGGTCAGATGATCACCGAGGATGCTGGCCTGAAGCTGGACAACGCCAAGGTGGACATGATGGGCACCGCCCGTCGGGTGACCATCACCAAGGACACCACCACCATCGTGGCCGATGGCCATGAGGTGCAGGTGAAGGAGCGCTGCGAGCAGATCCGCCGTCAAATCGACGAGACGGAATCCTCTTACGATAAGGAGAAGCTGCAAGAACGCCTGGCCAAGCTGGCTGGCGGTGTGGCCGTGGTGAAGGTGGGCGCCGCTACGGAGACCGAGATGAAGGACAAGAAGCTGCGCCTGGAGGACGCCATCAACGCCACCAAGGCTGCCGTGGAAGAGGGCATTGTTCCCGGTGGCGGCACCACCCTGGTGCATCTCATGCCCCGACTCCAGGACTGGGCCAAGGGCAATCTCGCCGGTGAAGAGCAAACCGGCGCCATGATCATGGCCTCCGCCCTGACCGCTCCCCTCTGCCGCATTGCGGACAACGCCGGGATCAATGGCGCCGTGGTGGCGGAGAACGTGAAGGGCCGCCCCTTCAATGAGGGCTATAATGCCGCCAAGGATTCCTACGAGGATCTGTTGGCCGCCGGCATTGTGGACCCGGCCAAGGTGACCCGCTCCGCCCTGCAAAATGCCGCTTCCATCGCCGGCATGGTGCTCACCACCGAGTGCATCGTGGCGGATCTGCCCGAGAAAAAGGAAGCCGCTCCTGCTGCTCCCGGTGGTGGTGGCATGGGTGGAGACTTCGACTACTGATTCCCCCAGTAGTCCAGGTCATCTCCTGGAACCTCTTCTGTCTGGCGCCCTCCGAAGGGGGGCGCTTTTTTGTTATCGGCACCAGATGAAAGGCGCCTGGCCTACAGGTGATGGCGTTGGCGCCGGTGGCGGGTCCGGTGCCGCCCCCAGCATGGTGGTCACCCCGTTGGCCAGGGGGGGTCACCTGCTGGGGGCCAGTGGAACGGATGGAGTTGTCAATGACGCCGGTGAGCAGGATCTACCGCTTCCCGGCAATCACCTCCGTTCCCTGGACCCTCTCCCCTCACCAAGTGGAGCGGTAGCCGGTGAAAAGGGTCCATTCCGGCACCGCCGTTTGCTGATGACGGGGTTGGCCGCTTCTGGTGGCGCCCAGGGATACATCACCCCCTAGCCAGGGAAACTGCAGCTTTGTGGTGAGGTCCAACTGGCGACCGCTGGGGGCAAGGGGGGCAGAGAGGGCTTTACTCAGCACCACGCCATCCTGGGTGCGCCCCATCGGTAGGGAGAGGACCACGGAGCCGCTCTCCACCCGTAAAGGCTGGCTCAGGGAGAAGGACAGTGTGCTGCCCTCCGCAAAGGGGTGGGTGGCCTGCAGGCGGAAGGAGCTGGTGGAGAGGGAAGAGACACCATCAATCCACTGGCTTTGACCAACGGAGGGGGTTACCTGGCCCAGTTCCCCCTGAGCCGTCAACTGCCAGCTTCCGGCTGTGGCGTTCAACCCGGCGCCGAGGAAGAGCGTCTCACCGGCAAGGGAACCAAAAGCGCCCTTGGCTTCGCTGCCCAACAGGGAATTCTGCTCATTGAGATAGCCAGCTTCCATGGTGAGGGCACTGAAAGCCGTGGGGGTCCAGGCAAGGGTCAGCCCTTCCATTTCTCCTGGCTCTTGAAAGACTGTGGCGGCCACCCCCTGCGGCCCATCCACAGTGAAACGCGAGGCCCCATCCGTGAGGGCAAGATGGCCGGTCTCCATGGCTGGGGCGTTCTCCTGGAGATTGAACTGCCAGGCATCAGGCAGGGAGCGCCACTGGATGGGGGTGAGGAAACGCTGCAGCCGAGCAGCAACAGATGCACCCGCTGACGGAACAGTGAAGCCACCGGCCTGGAACCAGAAGGGGGCGCCCAATACATCAAAGGCCGCAATCTCCTGGGAAGCCAAGGCGTTAGACAGACCATCACCCAATGGGGCGCCCAGTGTCATGGAGGTGGAGGTGATGGGTGTGCCGGCATCCCTGGCGCCAAGGGGATCTCTACTGGTGGACGGCAGCGTGCTCATAAACTCCGGAACACCCCAGGGGTTGGTGGCGGCCCCCAGGTCCATGAGGCCATGGCCATACTTAGTCCCGCTATACTTGCCGCCAGCGTAAGCTGTAGCGAGTAAGCGATCTACCAACTGTGTGTTGGAGAGCTGACTACGGAACATCTGCTTCATAACCGCCAAGCCACCACCGACAATGCCGGAGGTAAGGTTGGTATAGGAGTTGCGCTGGTAGTTAGAATTGGGATTAGAATCAAGATAGCTAGTATCATCTGCAGCTAACTGGAAGTCATCATATGGAACGGTTATACAGTTTATACGATTTGCGCATGTATCGTAGCTATTATCCCGAGATGACATGATAAATGCTACATTATCTTCAGTTAAATATAAGCTTTCTAAGGTAAAATCTTCGTATGATTGTCCAACATCAGTTACAAAAATAGTATCGATTATATTATTACGCAAAGTTGCTGACTGTAGATCATCACTTTTAGAATAATCGTGATCATCGTCTAATTTATTTGACTTACCCCACGAAGGTATTATTAAAATATCTGAATCATTAGATTCAAGTAAGTATTGAAGTGCTACATTAAATTCATGGTCGGTTATATCTTCTTCATTATAACTAACGTAAGCTAAAGATGCACCTGGGGCAACACCAAACATTCCTCGTGAGCCATTGGCAGGACGCCTACCTACTGTAACACTTGCTAGTCCGGTTAGGTCATCTTCACTACATCTCCAGTCCATGCAGTTGCTTAAGCCAAGGTGTCTAAGAGTCTCATGTGATTCTAAAATATCCTTAGAATCAAGAAGACCAAAACCACGAGCAGCAAAAATCCCTATATTAACACCTGATCCCACTTGATTGTAAGAAATTCCTCTCATTAAGTTGAGATATCCATAAGCATCATCAGCATTAATCCTGTCAAGGAAGTGGCTATTTCTGTAAGCCGAACCTCCCCAGGATCGATAAGCTGATGCCAGGGAATTCTTTCGAGATGTAAGCTCGCCCTGGGTAAGGCAGCCCTCAGTGGTGTTGATGCATGGTGTCGGTGCTGGTGCCGGGGGTGCTGGTGCTGGTACATGGACTTGGCCCCCAGATCCCATGAAGCTAGGCGTCCCCCAGGGATTGGTGGCGGCACCCAGGTCCATGAGGCCGTGGCCGTAGATGGCTGAGTTGGAATAAATCCCGTCGTCCTTGGCGGTCTCGTAGAGGCGCTGAACCAATTCATAGTTGGAAAGCTGGTCTCGGAATATGCTCTTCATTATCGCCAAGCCACCACTCACCATTGGAGCTGCAAAGGAAGTGCCGTTTAGTGGCTCATACTCACCCCAAAGGTAATCGCTACCAGTCCATGTATTGTCTCCCCAGTAGGCGGCCTGAACCCCCCACCCAGGAGCAGCAATGCAGTGCTCATAAGCAATTCCACATCGGTCAGAGCCGTTAGCAATTCTCCCGCCTCTGTCTGTACCTACTACTGTTATCCAGGCTAAGTCTTCAGGAATAGTAGTGTGTTGCTCAGCAATGCTAGGCAGTGATGCCAGTAGATTAGGATTTGATTGACTGGTATTTCCTGCTGCCCAAACAAAAATTCTGTCTTGCTCAAAGATCCCAGAAGCGGCAAGATTAATTAAATGGGGCAAGTAGCTTTCTAGTAGTATTTCCGAAGGAAGGTAAGTTTTGTCAGGAGAATAGAGAGTTAAAAGATCTGAACGACTGTATATACTTGGTCCCCATGACATGTTTAAGATGTCAATATCGTTCTGTATAACGACTCTGTTAATATCATCACCAAAATATGCAAGTGCTTCGTCTAGGAAAGTGAGTTCACCGAAAATGTTTCCAGTGCTAAAACCAATTCCTGTTGCTCCATAGGCTAGGCCATAACTTTCACCCATGGCAACACTAGCAACAGCGGTTCCGTGAGAAAAGTTTCCAAAAAATATATGCTCATCACCTACTAAAGTTATTTCTGTAAGATCGGAATTCCCAAAGTCATCATGAAGTGGTTGGAAGTCATCATCAATGAATCCAATGACAACTCCCTCTCCAGGCTGTACATCTCCTTTAATTAGAGAGTGATGGGCATAAGCTTCAGCAGCGTTGACAGTGTCCAAGGCCCACTGAGTCTTAAAGGCTTCGGGATCATCAGCCCTGAACTCAGCAGCCAGCTTGCTTATTTTCTGAGCGAACTCAGCATTGGTTAGACAGGGATCATCACTAAACGAAGGCTGAAAACACGGCTCAGGCTGTTGTGGGCCTGGCTGTTGTGGAGTTGGTGGCTCAGGTTGTTGTTGCGGATTGCCTGGCCCTGGAGATTGAGGTTGATTGGCTGTGGTAGATCCACCACCGCCGCCGCTACCGCCGCCACAGGCAGTCAGCAGGATGAGGGGCAATGCCAACAGGGTAGGGGAAGGGAAGGGACTTGAACTTTTTAAGCTGGCATCAGGATCCTGCGCCCCGCTGCGGGGGGGGGGGGATGTTACAAATTGTTGCAACATGAAGAAGATTGAGAAACGGAATAATCAGCTTATACTCTGCATCGAAAGCCTGTTGCTATTATTTCTCAATTCACGGAATCTCTTAAGAAGAAGCATTTTCCTTGCCCCAGGCCATTCCTTGGAAAAGCCTTGTTGTGGGAGGGGATGGAACTGTTCTATGAACCCGCTTTACGGCTGCCCAGCAGCCTCCTTAATCAAGAATCAAGACAACCGTTAATGCGGCCGTTGAAGCCCATGATCCGGCGCTTGCCTGCCATGGGAATCAGCCGCACCCACCGCTCGTCGCCCGGCTCAAAACGCATGGCGGTTCCTGCAGGCAGATCCAGGCGCATACCCCGGCAGGGTTCCCGGTCAAATTGCAAGATGCTGTTCACCTCATGGAAATGGAAGTGGGACCCCACCTGAATGGGCCGGTCACCTGGGTTGGCCACCCGCACCGTGTGGGTGGGTCGGTCTGCATTGAGGAGGATGACGCCGGGTTCAGGCAGGAGCTCTCCGGGAATCATTGGGGGCATGGGCGGGGTGGTCTGTTGGTGGTGGGTGGTCCGGGTTTAGCGGATGGGCTCATGGAGGGTCACCAGCTTGGTGCCATCGGGGAAGGTGGCTTCCACCTGCACCTCCTTGATCAACTCCGGCACCCCTTCCATCACCTGGTCCCGCCCCAGCCATGTGGCACCCTCCTCCATGACTGCCGCCACGGTTTTCCCATCCCGGGCCGCTTCCAGAATACAGAAGCTGAGCCAGGCCACGGCTTCGGGATGGTTGAGCCGTAGACCACGCTTGAGACGCCGCTCCGCCAACAGGGCCGCGGTGACGGTGGTCAATTTGTCTTTCTCCTGGGGGGTGAGGCGCATGGTCAGCAGGGGGCAATGCCATCTGAAGCCATTGTGCCCGGGGACAGGAGGGCCTCCTGCAAGGGCCAGACACGGGGCAAAACAGGGGGCGGCTCTCCCCGCCATCGGTGGATCAAGGACCAAATGCGGACAAACCAGCAGCGGGCCGCCTGGGTGGAGCTGCCCCGGTAGCGGCAGCAGAGGAGATCTCCCCCGTCATCATGGATCACCCCTGCTGCCATCTCCCCAGGGAGCTCCCCGCGGGCCTGGCGACAGGCGTCCACAGCCGCGGCATCCAGCCGCAACCCACCGGCCCAGTTCAAGATTCCCACCACCGCCTGCCCCGCCAAGCCATGGGGCCGTTGCAGGGAGGCGCCATCAAGGGCCATGGGATCCCCCAGCAGGAGCCGCTGTCCCCGCCATAACTCCAGCCGTGAGCGCCAACGGCCCCGCCCAAGGGTCTCAGCCGCTGCTGTGCGCCCCAGCCGCACCACCTCCGCCCCCAGCCAGGCGCCAGACCCCCGCAACTCCACCCGCTGCTCCTGCTCCAGCAAACCATGGGCAAACACCACTGTTTCCTGGGGGAACCAACTGAGCCACGCCCCGTCCTCCACCTGACACATGAGCCGTTGCCGGGCCCAGGCGCCTTCCGGTTGGAGTCGGGAGCGTCCCACGCTGCCATAGACCTTCTGGGCCGCCACGCTGGTGATCAGGACGTGGCTATGGGGCGCCAACTGGCAGTTGATGTGCAATTCATCACCCCCCACCAATCCACCTGCGGTATGGAGAAGGGACACTTCACAAGTGCTGCCGTGAGTCACCGCACGGGACAGCTTCAAAGGGGCAGTGCAACCCCCTTGGTGGATTGTGCGCCCTCCAGAACGATAGAATCGGACGGAGGCCTTACCCTGCCAACTCTGCTGGGCCATGGGGTGCTTTGCGGTCAAGGCGTGATTGGGGCCATCATGGGGTGGTGATTCTGTAGGAACGGGGGCAGGAGAGGCGGATGCCGCCCTCAAACTCTCAGCAGGGCTTGAGGGTAGGCTCAGGGCAGCTTGCTGTGCCGTAGATGTCCAAAGCCCGTGCATATCTGCTCACCGCTACAGGGCACCACGAAAAATTGGCCAGCTTCCCCCTCCAGGATATTATCTCACCATGAGAAAATCAATCCTGGAGCGGGATTGCCTAGACCAGCCGGCTTTTCCAGGGGGGGGAAGGAGGCAATTTTCGTGGTGCCCTACAGTGCATTTGTCCCAGTAGACAGTGGGTGAGATGCAGCAGCTTGATCTTCACTCCATTGCACCAGGGACAGAATCCCGGTCCCGGATTCCAGGGTTCAGCAGATCCTGTGCTCTTGATCAGGTGCGTTTTTTCCCGGAGATTCGCTATATGGGATCCAAGAGACGGCTCCTCCCTTGGATCCATGGCGTTTTAGAAGGTTTGGATTTTGAAACCGCACTTGATCCGTTCAGCGGCAGTGGATCAGTCGCCTATCTGATGAAGGCAATGGGTCGGCGGACCGTCTCCAGCGATTTTCTCAATCTTTCCGCAACCCTGGGCAAAGCGCTGATCCGGAACAACTGCACATACCTTGATCCCCTAGCGGTGCAACGCTTACTGGCCAAGCCAGCCCATGCCCTGAGCTTCATCCAGGATCATTTCACAGGTATATTCTATAATCCTGAAGATCTGAGATTCCTTGATCACGTGTCGTGTAACATCGTTCAGCCTGAGCATCCACATCAACGGGCCCTGGCCATGGGTGTGCTCATGCGCTCCTGTGCTAAGGAACATCTGAACAAGCCAGAGTCGTCCGCCATCAGGCTCCTGCTTCGCCTGTCTCTATTGGGCTTTCCAAAAGCTCTCAGAGCCTCAAGGGGGCTTGTTCAGATGTTCCCTAAACGACAACCGCGAGGTGTTTTCACGATTTCAGGGGACCTTGCCAAATATGATGATGGTCGTCGAGATCTCCAGCTTTCAATTGAGGAGCACTTCTTTGAGCAGATTGATATCTTTAATCAAGCAGTCTTCTCCAATGACCGCCAGAATAAAGCGGAATGTGGAGATGTGTTTAAAATTGGAACGAATGGCATCGATTTGATCTGCCTAGGGCATCTCTGAACAAGTTTCTACAAGTGGTAAGATAAAGGCATGGTTGGAGCTTCCCTGGCATGAAGAGCCTGGAGAAGAGCTTTGCTGACCTTGAGTAGGAGACCAAGACCAAGAAGGGGAAGACGGGGCGGGAGCTGTTTCTGGAG
>JAJDUS010000081.1 GCA_022826535.1 Prochlorococcaceae cyanobacterium jk18x1bzbins.87 | reverse complement strand
ACGGTGTTATTAAGAACCATGAAGGCCATTGAGAAGCGAAATAAGGCCTTTTGACCCAGAAAACGCTCTGTCAATTACATAATTCAGCTTTCTCCTTCTTATTATTGGCTTGAATCGGGGTTCTCCAGCGTTTCCCAAGCTTCCCCGACCGCAGCAGTGATGCCGAAGCCATTGAGGTTGTCCCCAGCCCAGCTTGGCGTGAAGATGCCGAACAACATCGAGACACAAGATGCCTTGTGCCAAAGCTACAAGCGGGAAGGTCTGACTGGGTCAAATAGTTTCAATGACCCCGTCCACACCAATATGCATCTTCATGCAAAAGAACCGCTGGTTCCCTTTTTGGGTTTGATGCATCTGTGGATCCTGTTCCCTCTTCTGATTCTTCGTGGATGTGGGGGCATGGATGATGGTGGCGTCTACCACCGTGCCCTCCCGCAGTCGCAGGCCCTTCTCTTCCAACTAGTGCTCCACTGTCGTGAAGATCTGCTCTCCCAACTGGCGCTGCTCCACAACATGGCGGAACGCCAAAACGGCGGTGCCCCGGGAATGGGATCTTTAGGGAAGGTCTGGAAAACCTCTTTCTGGCTCAGTCCTGGCTTTTCAAAAGCCTTGCTGTAACAGGGGAGTGGGAGTCTTCTGTGAAAGCGCTTTGGGGTTGTCCAGGGTGTCCTTAGCAGGATCAATTCGGGCAAAGCAACGAATGGCGCCCATGTCAATCAGGGCGTCTTCCATGGCTTCATTGCTCAGGGACCACCAGCTCTGCATCAAGTGAATCCGCACCATGGCCTCCACCTTATAAGGAGGCCTTCCACCTTGGTGTCCCACTTGGGGATAGAAAGGGCTTCAGCACCTTCACCAGCTTTGAGAAGGGCAGCACTGCCTCCATCTCCCAGAGGGATTTCTCCTTTGTTCAGGGAACATGAGGTGGTTTAACTCATCTACACTTGATCATTTTTCTTTCCTGATGACCAGAAACAGAAGAAAAATTAACAGAAGAAAAATTAGAAGAATAGTGACAAGAGAAGGCCAGACAGACTGCCAGACAAGCAGAAGGACTGGAAGCAGAAGGACGATCAAAATCAAGGGTAAGCAACCCATGGCCAGGGCAGAAGAGTTCAGAGGCTATGCAGAAAATTTTAGCCCCCTCAAGAGCTTGATAAATATAGTCGGTCAGGCTCCTTAACACAGGGCAACAATCCTGGAATTGACGCCAGCTCACCCAGGGCAGCGTAGTTTGCCCTTATCCCCAGTCCCGGTCAGTCTCAGCCAGGGGAATGAATGGGGCAACGGAGGAGCCACGGTGATCCTGACGCGGCAAAAACAAGTCTCTGTGGCACGATCCTGACCGCTCTTCCTCCATTGTCCACCCATGCGCATCCATTTGCTGCGGCGAACTGCGATCAACCCATGACCATTAGGAGCCCACCCTCTACGGTTGGGTGGACCGTTGCCGTGACTGCGGTGACGTGATCTTCATTGACCTGCAGGACCGCACCCGGCACGGTGCAGGTGACGGTGGATTCGGAAGGCAGCCCCCAGATGTTTCACCAGGCGGAGCACCTGCGCAATGAAACGGTGCTGCGCCTGAGCGGTCATGGGCGCCTGCGGCCTGAAGGGTCTGTGAATCCCAAGCTGGCCACCCCGGCGCGGTGGAGGTGGTGGCCACGGCTTTGACGGTGCTCAACAGTGTCAAGGTCGTCCTGCCCTTTCAGGCATCACCCATCAGTCCACTGCCGGTATCGTGGTGGCATTGCGTGGATCATGCTCAACACGCACGACTGTCTCAACTCTGCTCCTGTATCTATTTGTCTCCACAGCCTGGGGTGACATACACGACTCTCGCCAAACAGTTGTGGATTGCCGCAGTAGGAAACCATGACTATAGTGGTCCAAGTCGCATCGGAACGATGAATGCCAAGCTCACCTGGTATCTGAAGGCGCAAGCAGGCGTGTTATTGCTTCCCGCAGGTCTTTGTCTCTTTGGCCAGGCCGTCATCAATAAGGGATCAGATCAGCCTTGGTTTTGGCTGGGCACCCTCAGTTTGATTGTCGTCAATGCAGGGCTTGGTTTAATGATTGACTCCGGCCTGATGAGTGGATACCCTGGATCTGGGAACCAGTCCTAGGGTGTGCATTGTGCTGCGGTTCCAGTTCTGCAACAACGGAATGTGGTCCAGACCACCAGGAGCCCGCCATAAGGGGGGGGGGACGGTCCGTTGGGTCACAAGCCCTGGGGGCCGGACGCCAGATTGATCAGGAGGAACCCTGGGCCGCTGCCAGAATACGTTGCACAAACGACTCATCGGAACCTTGCGCCAGCAGGGGGTCTAAGGCCCGGGACACGGTGGCTGTGTCGCTGCTTTTGGTGTAGATCAGGTCCCAAAAGGCAAAAGGCGACCCCTCAAAGCGTTCCCAAAGCACTTTGAGTTCCTCAATAGAAAAAGGACTATCCAGGGGCGCAGCGGGGCGAGCCGGCCCATCTGTCGAGGGATCAGGGGGTGGACAGCCTTGATTCCGTATCATGATTAAGGTGAAGATCAACAGCATTGTAAGCTTTGGGCATCTGGCGCAAGCGTCGGATCTTCCAACCAGCATCCCTGCTGCCCCATGACCATGCCCTGAGTGGCAGTCATACCCCTAGAGTAATCGCGCCACATAACGGGAAGGATTTGACCATGCGCGTGCTCTTTGCTGCTGCCGAGTGCGCTCCAATGATCAAGGTGGGTGGCATGGGGGATGTGGTCGGCTCCCTGCCCGCAGCTCTGACAGCATTGGGACACGATGTGCGCCTGATCATGCCAGGCTATAGCCGGCTTTGGCGGCGCCTCACCATTTCCGGAGAGCCCTTGTTTCGTGGCAGGGCCATGGGGGCGGACTTTGCCATCTATGAAACCCGCCACCCCATCCATGACTTTCCCATTTACTTGGTGGGCCACCCCAGCTTCGACACGGTGCATGTGTACGGTGGGGACGATGAAGACTGGCGCTTCACGTTTTTTGCCAATGCGGCGGCAGAGTTCGTGTGGAATGGCCCCTGGAAACCCCAGATTATCCATTGCCACGACTGGCACACCGGCATGATTCCCGTCTGGATGCACCAGGACGCCCAGGTGAGCACGGTGTTTACGATTCATAATCTCAAATACCAGGGTCCCTGGCGCTGGAAGCTGGAGCGCATCACCTGGTGCCCCTGGTATATGCAGGGCAACCACACCATGGCTGCCGCCATCCTTTATGCTGACCGGGTGACGGCGGTGTCTCCCACCTATGCCCAGGAGATCCGCACCGCTGATTATGGGGAACAACTGGAGGGTCTCCTCAGCTTTATCAGTGGCAAGCTGGTGGGCATTCTCAATGGCATTGACCTGCGGCTTTGGGATCCCTCCACGGATCACAAGCTCCCTGCCCAATTTTCTCGGGACAACTTGGCCCCACGGGCGCAAAACAAGGCTGTCCTTCAGCAACGGGTGGGCCTGGAGCAACGACCGCAAGCCTTTTTGCTGGGGATGGTGGCCCGACTGGTGGAGCAGAAGGGGATTGATTTGTTGCTCCAGGTCTCTGAGCGCACCCTTACCTACACTGATAGTCAGGTGGTGGTCCTGGGTACCGGTGATCGCCATTTTGAGTCCCGCCTCTGGGAAGCAGCCAGCAGGTTTCCGGGGCGTTTTGCAGTGTACCTGGTCCACAGCGATGAGTTGGCCCGGCTGGTGTATGGGGGCAGTGACGCCTTCTTGATGCCGAGCCGCTTTGAACCCTGTGGCATCAGCCAGATGTATGCCATGCGCTATGGCTCCATTCCCATCGTGCGCAATGTGGGGGGGCTGGTGGATACAGTCCATCCCCATGACCCAGCCCACAATGAAGGAACGGGCTTCTGCTTTGACCGTTATGAGCCCATCGACTTCTATACCTCACTGGTGCGGGCCTGGGAGGCCTACCGCCATCCCAAGTCCTGGAAGGAGCTGCAGCGGCGCGCCATGGGTCAGCACTATGGCTGGGATCGCTCCGCTGGAAACTATGACCAAGTCTATCGGGAAATCGCCGGCGCCTCTGCCATGGAAGAAGAGTCCCTGGTCCAAGGGTAATGCCGGCTAGGGCCTGTGGACAACAAGGATTGCCCTCCATGTGGAGGTGTGCGTGAAGCTTGAGCAGGGAGGTTGGGCATGAACTACCCCAATGCTTTGTCATCAGTGACTGGCTCTGTCAACGCATTGCCCCACTGCTTCCCGGGAAGGCCACGGATCGTGGCATTCTACTACGGACAACCATGTGTTTCTCGAAGCCGTCTTCCAGAGGCTGCGCTCCGGTGCCCCTTGACGGGACCTGCCCGCTTGTTTTGACCAATGGAACAGTCAGTTCTGCCGCTTCCAACGGTGGGCAAACAGCGGGATGTTTGAGCGGCTGTTCAAGGCCCTCAGCGGCCATCCCGATCCCACAGGATATGTGCCATCGGCGGCGCCATTGTCCCGGTTCACTAGAAGGCCTCTGGCGCAAAAGGGGGACTCAGCACCAGTCCATTGGCTGATCCCGCAGCGGGCTGACCACAAAGATCATGGCTTGGTAGATGGGCTGGGCTCTCTCATTGGCTTCCTACTGCCTCGGAGGCAGACCCACGCCAGAAGGGAGTAGCACCACTGAGCAACAAGGCGTCTTTTGGTGCTCTGCTGGCTGAGAAAGCATTGGACACCGATGGGTGGCCCACAGCGTTGAATGCCGGTGGAGCAATAGCGGACATCCCCCCAAAGGCCAGCCGTAAAGACCAGAGGCCCTATGATTGATAAGGAAGCCTATCAGTGGCGCCATCAGATGGAGAATTGCGTTGCCAGGATCAAGGCGTACCGGGGTGGTGCTACCCGTTATGACAAAACGACAGCAGCGATGCCGCGAACTGGAAACTGGTGGGCCACCCTCCTCGCCTCAAGGTGAATCCTTTTGTTCACAGGCCCTAGCCAGGGTCAGAACTCATCACCAGAAGAGGACAGTGGCGGCCAGGAGGATGGCAGAACGGAGGACGGGGACGCAGCCGTCGTAGCGGGTTGCAATGGGCCGCCAGTCCTTCAGTTCGGGAAAAGAGCGTCTCGATTTTGTGGCCCTTGCGATCCAGCCTCTTGCTGTAATGCACTGGTTTCCTGCGGCAGCGACGGGGCGGAATGCAAGGCATGATGCCCTGCTGGGACAGCATCTTACGGATTTTGTCCCTGTCATACCCTTGATCCCCCATCACCGTTGCCGCAGGCGGCAGGTCCTTGCACAACACGTCAGCACTGGTGAAGTCACTACATTGCCCCTCATTCAGGTGGAGTCGCAGGGGACCACCTTTGCTGTGGCAGACCCCATGGAGCTTGCTGGCCATACCCCCCTTGGTGCCACCAATCAGGTGGGGGGCACCCCCCCCCCTCAACACCGTCCTGTCGTCCACCCGCTTCCCACCCCGTTCCTTGGGGAACAAGGGGCAGATGAGGGTAACCTGCTCCTTGCTGATCCCCAACAACTGGGCCATCACCCATCCTCCTGGTGCTCTCTTGGGGGTCCCTCTCTGCTGAGAGGATCATTCCTCATATTATGAGTCCTGACCCTAGTGTTCCATCCTGGAGATCAGTGTACAAAGTCGTTCGATCTTGGCAAGGATGAAGTCGGCCGTGGTGACCCAGGCGAAGGGAGTGGTTTGGCCGTTGTATCCCTCAACGAGGGCATTGATTTTCTGGATGAGTTCTTGAACGTTGAGAAACAATCCCCGATGTTCGGGTGGATGTCCAGATTTTGGGCACAGTCCCGTCAATGTGTTCCAGAAAGGAGAGGAACTCCTGGGGCCAGTGGCGCTATGCCCCCCACAGCGGCAGCCACCAGGGCGCCGGGCTGTACCAGTTGGCCAAGAGGTGGGAAGGCAAGGAGAACACGGATCAATAGATGGGTCTACACCACGATTAAGACGCTTGTGGGGCCTTGTGCAGAAGGGGACGCCCTTTCATGGTGAAGGTTGATGGAGTCCCGCTGTATTCCTGGTTGGCTCCCTCAGTCCCACTGGCCACTGGCTTTGTTCCATGGGGGCTGGTCTCTGGCTCAAGGCTGGGCCATTGGTGGAAGTTGTTGATGATGGAAAGCATTGATGGGCAGCCCCACGCCTCCCATAGCGGTAGCCACCAGGGCGCCGGGCTGTAACCAGTTGGCCAAGAGGTGGGAAGGTAGGGAGAACAGTGATCAAGGGGCAGGTCTGCACCAGTAATGAGGACGTTTGTGAGCTCCTGTGCAGAGGGGGCCGGCAACGGCCCTTGGGTGGTGAAGGTGTTGGTGGAGTCCCGCTTTTGCGGGAATGACGGAAAGGGGGCGGGAACCAAGGGACACGGAGGGATTTCACCGCAACGGCTGGTGGTCTTTTCTTCGGAGCGTCTTGATCCGGTTGGGGTTAAAATTCTGAACTGCACAGGCGCCTCCGGGGCGCGTCCGGTCGCGTGGTTCATCGTTTCACGCTCACAACGCCGCTTTACTACGTCAACGACAAGCCCCACATCGGCAGTGTCTACACCACCTTGGCAGCAGATGCCATTGCCCGCTGGCACCGGTTGCAGGGAGATCAGGTGTGTCTGATCACCGGCTGTGACGAGCATGGCCTCAAGATTCAGCGCAGCGCCATAGCCGCCGGTGTCCCCACCAGGGACTATGTGGATCGCATGGCAGGCCACTTTGCGGCCCTCTGGCAGCGCATCGGCATCAGCCATGACCGCTTTGTGCGCACCAGCACCCCCCAGCACCAACGGTTGGTCCATGGGTTCTACGAACGGGTCCGCAACAACGGGCACATTCGCCTGGGTCAGCAACGGGGCTGGTATTGCGTCGCCTGTGAAGAGTTCAAGGATGGGGACGCCGGTGATAGCGAGACGCCCCGCTGCGCCATCCATGATCGCCCGTTGGAGTGGCGTGATGAGGAGAATCTGTTTTTCTGCCTCTCCCATTTCCAGGAGTCCATCGCCCGGCTTGTTGCCCGGGAATCCTTCATTGGTCCCGCCAGCCGACGGCGGGAGGTGCAGCGATTTGTGGAGGCAGGTCTGCGGGATTTCTCCATCTCCCGGGTGGATCTGCCCTGGGGCATTCCTGTCCCCCATCAGCCAGGACACACCTTTTACGTCTGGTTTGACGCGCTGTTGGGCTACATCACCGCCCTCCCCGGTTCCGACGGTCCCCAGGACCTGACCACAGCCCTGGCCAGCGGCTGGCCAGCCCAGCTTCACCTCATTGGCAAGGACATCTTGCGGTTCCACGCGGTCTACTGGCCAGCCATGCTGCTGGCGGCGGAGCTGCCCTTGCCGGAGCAGGTCTTTGGCCATGGCTTCCTCACCCGGGAGGGCCGCAAGATGGGCAAGACCCTGGGCAACACCCTGGATCCTGAGGCGTTGTTTGCCAAGGTGGGGGTGGAGCCGGTGCGCTGGTATTTGCTGCGGGATATTCAGTTTGGCGAGGATGGAGACATCCAGCAGAAGCGCTTTCTGGATCTGGTCAACAATGATCTGGCCAACACCATCGGCAACCTGGTGAACCGCACGGTCTCCATGTCCCGCCGCTGGTTTGCGGACGCCGTTCCACCACAAGGGGGGCAGGATGCCCCCCCCCATCCCCTCGCCGCCACAGCCGCAGCTGCCACGGCCCAGGTGGGCCAGTGCTTTGCCCAACAGGATCTTCAGGGTGCCGCCATGGCCACCTTGGCCCTTGCCGAGACCATCAATGGCTACCTGAGTGAGCAGGCCCCATGGCGCGCCATCAAGGATTCCAGCCGCAAGGAGGCGGTGGGGGCTGTTCTCTATGGCGTGCTGGAAGCCACCCGTCTGGTGGGGGTCTGCCTTCAGCCCCTGGTTCCGGAATTTTCCAACCGTCTACTGGCGCAACTGGGGTGTGCCCCCCTGGATAGCCGCCATGGCTTGTCGCCGGGGGCATGGGAGCAACTGGTGGGCTGGGGCGGTCTCCCCCACCGCCAACCCCTCCCCGAGGCCTCGCCGCTCCTGACCCGGCTGGAACTGGACGGTGATCTCTAAATCCTTGATCCCGAGCGGTTGTTCCCCAGTCACTGGGCTGCTATTTGTGGCGGTATGTCCCCTTCTGGCGGGGTGTACACCATCCAGCTTGACAGCGCTGAGGGAACGGGTGCCCCATAAACTGAAGTCATTCAGCCTGGAGCACCACACCGCCGATGGTCAGTTGAGCCTGTCCCTCAGCAGTCCCAGGGCGCGTCACGACTGGAACCGCAAAACCTCTGTGGTAACCACACCGCAAGCCCTTGTCCACCGCGATGGGGTCCCCGTCTATGGGATCCGGGCCCGGCGGGGCCTGCTGCTGGGCAATAACCGACTGGTGCAGTTGGATGGGGCCGTGGAATTGGTGCATCTACAGAAACCGTCCACGGTGGTTACGGGTGAGCGGTTGCGCTGGGATACGGATCGGGGCCACATGACCATGGCCATCAAATTGGCCGTCACCCGCCAGGACCTGCGGATGACCGCTGGATGGGCTGAGTTGGATTTTGCCAGGAGAGACCTGGCCCTCCATGACCAGGTGGTTGTGCTGGACCAGTCTCCCCAAGCCGACCACCTGCGTCTTGAAGCCACAGCGCTCCAGTGGAACTTGGCCAGCGGTGACATGAGGGCCCCTGGCTTGGTCAAGGCTTGGCAAACTGCCCCAGGGGGGGAGGTGGAATCCATACAAGGGGTCAACCTGACGGGCAACAGCCAGAGCCGCTGGCTGGAGTTGGAAGGGCCTGTCCAGTTGGAGACCCGGCGCGCCGGCCAATGGCAGGCCAGGGGTGATGTGCGCTGGTGGTTGGACCAGCAACAACTGGACAGTCCAGGTGTTCTGGAGGCTCGGATGGGAGAATTGCAGATCTCTGGCCGCGCCGCTACACTGGATCTCAAGCAGGGCTTGCTCACCATTGCCGAGGATTGCCAATTCCACCAGCCGAGTGAAACCCTGAACGCACAACAGTGCCGCTGGAACTGGCAGGAAGGAACAATTTTGGCCCAGGGTGGGGTGACATTGCAACGGGAGCACTATCAACAGTTGACTCGGGCAGATCAACTGCAGGGCCAGTTGGGTGAGGACAATATTCTGAGACTGACGGCACCGCCACAGGGACAGGTGACCACGGAGCTGGAGTTGGAACCTGAACCGGAGGGCAGCCCTGCTCATGGGGTCCAGGCGGTCCAGCTTCAGCCATGATCGCGGTCTCTGATCAAGCACAACCCCCCATGGGGTTGCACATGGATCAGCAAGACGCCATGATCTTGCGCAAGAATGCCATAGGGAAAATCCAGCTTTGTCAGATCAGATTCACGAATCCAGGCCAAATGACTTCCCTGGGTCTTAAATTCATGAAATGACGAATAGGATTGCCCCATAATTGGGCTATATGCTTTGAGGAGAACTGCGATGGTACTGCCTTCCATTTTTAAGAAATCCACAGAGGCTGTTGACAGAACACTCTGGAGTTCAGGTTGCTTGAGAAATGCCTTCACTTCAGGAGAATAGTTCCCCACAAAACCCAGGTGGACCGCTCCGGAAACCACCAGCCAAGCACCAAAGATATGTAATGTTACCCATGGTTTCAAGCTTTGCTGGAGAGTTCTGCCTGGCCAATGGACCATCAACCCTCCCAACAGCCATACACTGCTTAGCAGGATTAAAAGCAGGCTTAATTTTGCCATATCAAGTGTCGTGTCAGAATTTTCAACAATCTTCAGAGGGCCACCACTAAAACAAAACACCAGCACAATGCCGGCCAAGCAACATTCTATTACGACAATGGATTGTAAAGACCGCCATCCCATGTTATCCTTTGTTCCACGAGAATCTCTTGTGCTGTGAATTGCTGTCAAGCGATACTCGAAATCTGCGGCAATCAGTAGGGCCGCAAATGGATAGATCGATAGTGCATATTGGTCATGTTGAGACGATGTGAAAGCAAGCAATAGAAATATGATTGTAGGGACAACCAAAAGAAGCCAGCGCCGATGAACCGTGGATTGAGGACGATTGTTGTTCTGATCACCCCATAGGCTGGGGCTAGTGACGGCAAAAGGGAGCAAGGGTGACCAGGGCAAAAAGCCCACGAAGATGGCGCCAAAATAAAAGGAAAAGCCACGGGGTGGAAAGCCGGTTTCCGTTGCTTTTTCCAAGGGGAATCTCAGTGGGGCGATAAATCCTGTGATCCCATAGGCAGCAATACTCTTCCAAATCCAAATCAGCGTTGGCAGGGCGCCACAGGCCAAGCCAAGCCAGAACCAGGGGTTCATCAGAATCTTCCGACCGTGCCCTTGCTTGAGGAGCCAGGGCATCAGCCCCACCAACGGCAAAAAAGCCAGGGCGCTACGTAGGACAGTGGTCAAAGCAAACAGAACACCGGCAAAATAGAGGCGCCAGCGGCAGAACCGCCCTGAAGATGGTGCAGGTTTAGCCAAGTCCTGCACCAGCAGGAAAAGGCCCCCCAGGAAAAAAGCTATAGACGCCAGATCAGGGCTAACCCTGCGGCTATAGATGGCCCAAAGATAGGAGGTTCCCAGAATGAGGCTGGCCATGGCTCCAGCGCGACGGCTCAGAATCAGGGAACCAATCCCATAAATGAGCCAGGCGGAGAGTAAGGCCAGTAACACAAAGGGAAGCCTGGCGGCAATATCGCTAACACCAAAAAGCTTCATGGAGAGTGCTACAATCCAATAGTGGCCTGGTGTTTTATGGTGGGCCTCGGCAAATGGGGCCCATGCTTCATTCTGGTCAAGGAAGAGACGGGCTCGCCACATATACAAGCCTTCATCCCAGGGGGCGAGACTTTGCTGGCTGGCATCAAAGAACTTCCAAAGAAGTAGGGGTAAAAGCAGCAAAGGCGTGAAGGGCAGTAGCTGTTGGAAGCGCCCGTGCATCAAACTTGACTTGGTTGTTTCACCCCAAACTACCACTGAGACGACCCAGCTCCTCCACGGAAAAGCTCACCCCCCCGAAGAAGGGGAGCTTTTCCAGGTCACAGGTCACTGTCTGGCCTTGCCGCAGTCCGGGATCAAGGCCAGCCGCCCCCGGCTCACAGGCCCGGAATTTCCTGTTTCAACTGTTCGGCCCACTTGGTGAGGCGATCCTCCGTCATGTCAGATTCGCTGTCTTCGTCCAGCGCCAGACCACAGAACTGGTCTCCCACCACACTTTTAGACTCTTCAAACGTATAGTCACTCTTGTCCACATAGCCCACCATGGTGGCACCGGCCTGCTTGAAAAAGCCATGCAGCTCTTCCATGGCATCGCAGAAGTTGTCGGTGTAACTCCCAGAATCCCCCAGGCCAAAGATCGCCACGGATTTACCGCTGAGGTCCAACTCGGCGATGTCTTCAAGCACCCCGTCCCAGGCCGTGCCTGAACGTTCCGTCTCCGCACCTGTATTCCAGGTGGGGGTGCCGCAGATCAACCCATCAAGCTCAGTGAACTCACTGACATCAGCCACATCGACAAGATCCTTGGGGGCGTTGGTGGAACTGAGCAGAGCATGGAGTCGCTCAGCCACATCCTGGGTTTTTCCTGTTGTTGTTGCAAAGTAAATACCGACAGCCATGAAACCATAAAGGACGCATTCATGACGACGTTAGGCAGAGGCCCCGTGGGTTTGAAGCCAAAACGAACATTCACCAATGATGGTTGATACGCCTTCTGCAGGATCAGCCCACATCACTGCAGCGGGTTGGATGGTCCCTGGAGAGCATCACGGCTCATTTGAACTGCGCAACCCTGACCATCATCCGAGACATCACTGTTTATCAACGGTCACGCCGGTCACAGCGGCCCATGGGATAAGGACAAACTTGCCGCTGACCAGACCCTCAAAATCCAGGCCCGCCGCCGTAAACTCCAGGGCACGGCAATGCTCCAGCAATTGGGGGCGGTCCACTCGTTCCAGGGGGCTACTGGAACCCCAGTTCCGGATTCAATGCATCAGGAAGAAGGGATCAACTGTTGCTGTGGGGACCCCTCCATGGGGAGAAAGCCTGTGGTGGAGAGGGCTCTTGCGGTCCAGCAAGTTTCCTGACATGGGGAAAAGCCCTGTCCCCAGGCACCCATAGGGCAAAGGGGAATGGTCCCCAACCGGATAGGGCTGGCCATGGGCCGGCATCCCCTGGAAACAACCCAGGACCCTGGAAAACTCCTCGCGGAGTTGATTAATGCCAGCCCGGATGGACAGTTCCCCAGCACCTTCTGAAGGGTTTACGGGGCTTGGAGCAGCAGCGGGGCGAGGGGGCTGGGGGACATGCCGCAAATCAGGACGGGATGAGCTCTGAGCAGGACCAAGTTCAGGAGCCGTTTCATTCACACAAATGGAAGACTTCCCCACAGCGACGATCCCTACCGTGAAGAGGATGCTGCTGTTGCTGGCTCGCCACTGACCTCCTTCAGTCATTCACCGCCTGAGCGCAGGTTAAACCTGACCCCAGTTCCAGATCAGCCCACCAGGATAAAGGGACCAACTGTTGTTGTGGGAATCCCTGCATGGGGAGCGGAGGCCCTGCTCATGAGTCAGGACTCACCGCCAGAAGAGGACGGTGGCGGCCAGGAGGATGGCAGAGCGGAATGAGGGGGGCGCAGCGGTCGTAGCAGTTTGCAAGACGCTGCCAGTCTTCCAATCGGGAAAAGAGGGTCTCGATTTTGTGACGCCTGCGATCCAGCCTCTTGTAATCATGGACTGGCTGCGTGCGGCAGCGACGGGGCGGGATGCAAGGCGGGATGCCCTGCCGGGCCAACATCTTGCGGATTGTGTCCCTGTCATACCCCTGATCCCCAATCACCGTAGCAGCAGGCGGCAGGTCTTTAGCACCCCATCAGCACCAGTGAAGTCACTGCATTGCCCCCTCACGCAGGTGGAGCCGTCGGGAACCACCTTTGCCGTGGCAGACCCCATGGAGCGTGCTGGTCATGCCCCCCTTGGTGCCACCAATCAGGCGGGGGGCGCCCCCCTTGTTGAGGCTGGACACCGTGGGATGGGCTTTGAGGGCAGTGGCATCAGCCATCAGGACATCTGGCTCTGTGGAGTCGGATGGCTCTGCGGCATCAGATGCTGACAACTCAGCAAGGATCAGATCAAAAACACCCTTGTCTCACCAGTGGCGGCAACGGCTGTAGAGGGTTTTGTGGGGGCCATCGACCGCCGGGGCATCCACCCAGCGCAGATCCCTTCGGGTCCCATGGATGATGCCGCGCAACACCCTGTTCCTTGGGGAAGAAAGGGCGGATGCGGGCAACCTGCTCCGCGCTGAGCCCAAACAACCGGGCCATGACCCATCTCCTCCTGCTGCTCTCTTGGGGCTCCCTCTCTGGTGGGAGGATCATTCCTCATATGATGACCTGACCCATGGGACAGTAGTGTTGTGCCCACTTGCCTGCAGAAGGGTAAGGATCAGAAGAGCAGGGAGAAGCGCAGCTTGAGGGAATGGTCCACCGGCGCCGTGGCGGTGTTCTGCTCCTGGCGCTGGCCCGTCAGGGAGAGTTCCCATGATTTCCCCTGGAGCTCAGGGTAGGGCGCCACCGACCAGAGGAGACCGTAGTTCCTGCTGGTGGGGGAGAGGGCCAGCGCCAGGGCTGGGGTGAGAGTGATGTGGTCGTTGTGGGCGGGGAAGCCATAGGCCAGCTCTGCTGTCAATCGTTGCCCGTTGCTGGGTTCAGCATCCAGCCCCTCCATGGTGATGGGGTTCAGAAGGGTATCCATGTTGCCTGCTGCGGTGGCGCCCATGGCATGGCTCAGGGAGAGGGAGGGACCGCGATTGGAGGGGTGGGGCTGCCAGGAGAAGGAGAGGGCCAGACCCTGTTCCTGTAGGCTCTCTTCCGTATGGGTGACAAGGGTGTGGCCCTTCAGTTCACCGCTGATGCCCTGTTGTGGATGCTTCCAGCGGATGGCGGCGCCCAGATCCAGACCATAGCCGGCTTCAGCATCTCCACTGTCATGCCGGATGGCCAGCGCCATGGAGGGGAGGAGAGAAGCGCCATTTGACAAGGGGAAAGGTCTGACGGCTTCCAGCCCCACCCGGCGGCGGGAGAGGCTGCCTTCTGAAGAG
>JAJDUS010000099.1 GCA_022826535.1 Prochlorococcaceae cyanobacterium jk18x1bzbins.87 | reverse complement strand
TCCCCCAGCAACCCCCTCCTCCACATTCTCTCATGCCTGGCGGCTTACACCCTGGCACAACCCAAGGTCAACATTGGCACCATCGGCATCCCCAACACCATGCCCACCATCACAACCTCCTCTTGATCTTATCCAGAATTGAGGTTCTGACAGGGACAAAATCCGTAAGATGCTGTCCCAGCAGGGCATCCCGCCTTGCATTCCGCCCCGTCGCTGCCGCAAGAAACCAGTGCATTACAGCAAGAGGCTGGATCGCAAGCGTCACAAAATCGAGACGCTCTTTTCCCGACAGAAGGGCTGGCAGCCCATTGCAGCCCGCTACGACGGCTGCGCCCACGTCTTCGGTTCTGCCATTCTCCTGGCCGCCACCGTCCTCAATTCTGGTGATGAGGCCTGATGCTAGGGTCAGGACTCATCATATGAGGAATGACCCTCTCAGCAGAGAGGGAGCCCCAAGAGAGCACCAGGAGAAGATGGGTGATGGCCCATAAGATCAAACGGAGCAGGTTGATGGCATCCGCCCTTTGTTTCCCAAGGAACGGGGTGGGAAGCGGGTGGAGGACAGGAAGGTGTTGAGCGGCATCATCGCCTGTCATTCAGAAGAGGCTGCGCTGGGTGGATGCCCCGGCCCCACAAGACCCTCTACAACCGTTTTCGCTGCTGGTCAGACAAGGGTGTCTTTGATCTGATCTTTTCCGAGTTGTCAGCATCCGACTCCGCAGAGCCAGAGGTACTGTGCTTGACGCCACTGACGTCAAAGCCCACCCCACGGCGTGCAGCCTCAACAAAGGGGGGGCATGACCAGCAAGCTTCATGTGGCCTCTGACAGCAAAGGTGGTCCCCTGCGGCTCCACGTGCGTGAGGGACAATGCACTGACTTCACCGGTGCCGATGTGGTGCTCAAAGACCTGCCGCCTGCGGTAACGGTGATGGGGGATCAAGGGTATGACAGGGACAAAATCCGTAAGATGCTGTCCCAGCAGGGCATCACGCCTTGCATTCCGCCCCGTCGCTGCCGCAAGAAATTAGCCCATTTTAGCAAGAAGTTGTATCGCAAGCGTCATAAAATCGAGAATCTCTTTTCCCAACTGCAAAGACTGGCGGCGCATTGCAACCCGCTACGACGGCTGCGCCCACGTCTTCGGCTCTGCCATCCTCCTGGCCGCCACTGTCCTCTTCTGGTGATGAGTCCTGACTCTAGGGCAACAACTCTGGAGTGAGTTGCTCTTCGTAGAGTTCATTGATGGCCCGCTGCACGGGTTTGACGTCACTCTCCTCCAGTAGCCCCTCGAAATCATCAAAGTGACGCTGCTTGGCGCGGAAGGCAATTCGTGCCGTGGTGAGGTAGCGGTTTTGCGCATTGGAGATCAGTGACTCCATGCGCCAGAAGAGCTCTCTCGTCGAATGCTGTCTGGTCATGGAGCCAGTGTAGCCGGCCGGCGCACAATGGGTGAATCCCCCATTCCACGGCTTTGCAGGTCACCTTCCTGGGCACCAGTTCCGGCGTTCCAACCCGTCAGCGCAATGTGTCCTCCCTGGCCATACGTCTTCCCCAGCGCAGCGAGCTCTGGCTGTTGGATTGTGGCGAGGCCACCCAGCATCAACTGTTGCGCAGTCCCCTGCGGGTGTCCCAGTTGCGGCGCATCTTCATCACCCACATGCACGGGGACCACATTTTTGGCTTGCCGGGGCTGCTGGCCAGTCTGGGCATGGCAGGCACATCAGCGGGCCTGGACCTCTACGGTCCGCCCCCATTGCAAAACTTTGTGGAGTCAGCCCTGCGGTTCTCCTCCACCCGCCTGGGCTATCCGCTGCGCTTTCATGTCAATACCCCTCCCCCAGTCGGTCATGTTCTCTTTGAAGATGATGATCTGGTTGTAGAGTCTCGCCCCCTCCGGCACCGCATCCCGGCCAGTGGATTCCGTATTGCCCAAAGACCGCGGCCGGGGCGGTTCGATGTGGAAAAAGCCAAGGCCTTGGGCATCCCCCCCGGCCCCCTCTATGGCCGCCTCAAGAACGGTGAAACCATTTCCCTAGGGGGGGGGCGATCCATTGCAGGGTCCAGCCTTTGCGGCCCTCTCCAGTTGGGGGTGAGCCTGGTGTACGCCACCGATACGATGTTCTGTGACGCTGCTGTGGACCTGGCCCGGGGGGCAGACCTTTTGATCCATGAGGCCACGTTTGCCCACCGGGATGGGGAAATGGCCCTGCAGCGATTCCATTCCACCACCACCATGGCGGCACAGGTGGCCCTGGCCGCAGGCGTGGGCCAGTTGGCATTAACCCACTTCAGCCCCCGTTACATGCCGGGACAGGCCATTGGCCCCGATGACCTGCTGGCAGAGGCCCGGGCCATTTTCCCCTCCACCATCATGGCCAGGGACTTTCTCACCCTGGAGTTGCCCTCCAAACCAGCCGGGTCCACACCTGGAACGTCCCCGCCCTGACCCTCTGTGAAACACTCTCTGACGAGTTGAACCCGATGGGGGCAAGGAGGCTGAATTGCGTGATACAAGGGATTGTGGCCTATCAGCATCACCCACCGATGAACAGCTTTTTGCACCGCCTCACCACTGGACTGGGCTCCATGGCCAGGCGCTGCGGTGCGCTCCTGGCGGTGTTCTTGTTGCCCCTCGCAATGCTGGGCTATCCCGTTGCCGCCAGTGCAGCCAACTGGGATGCGGACACATTGACCGTTCGTCAGAACGCTCAAGGCGACACAACCCTTCTGACGGAAGCCGAAGTCAAGTCAGGCAGGGCCACGTTCAACCAAAGTTGTGGAAGCTGCCACGCCAGCGGAATTACCAAGACAAACCACAACGTTGGGCTGGATCCGGAGACCCTCGCCCTTGCAACGCCGCCGCGGGACTCCATTGAGAGCCTGGTGGACTACCTCAATGATCCCACCTCCTATGACGGGGAGTACTCCATCGCCGATCTGCACCCCAGCCTGCGCAGCAGTGACATCTTCCCCAAAATGCGTGATCTCTCGGACGAGGACCTGCGCTTAATTGCCGGCTACATCCTTGTGGCGCCCAAGGTGCAGGGCAGTTCCTGGGGCGGTGGCAAGATCTACTTCTGATCCATCCGGTTCCTGGTCCATCCGGATTCACGAGGCCCATGGGTGACAACCTTTTTGTCATCCATGGGTCTCTCTGCTATTCCCCTGGGGAGGATTGCATACAGCCCCATCAGGGTGGGGAAGGGAACACCTGCCATACCACCACTCCTGCAACTCCGGGCTGAGTCGCTCCGCAAACAGGGTAAGAACAGTTTCTGTGGGCCGTAGGTCAGGCTGGAGTAACTCAACGGCATAGCTGGGGCTGCGCTTGCAGGCCAGATCGGGCACAAAGCGGCGGCCAATCCGCCGCCAACTGGGCTCTTTGCTGCGCCATTGCAGCCGACAGCAGGGCCAGGGCAACTCTTCCCGGTCAAACAAGCGACAGCAAGGCCCAAGCACCTGGAAGCTGTACTGACCACCAGGGCTGGGGTGCTGACTGCGGTGGGGAAGCAAGGTACGGGTTGGTCCCATCGCAGCGACCTGAAAAAACAGTTGATTCAGTGTCCTTGCCCACTTGGCTTGAACCAAATGGTGGAGCGCCACCCGCCACCAGGGCCTGTGGACACAAGGGATGGCCCTGGGTGTGGCGTTGTGGTTGAACCTGGAGCAAGGAGGTTGGGCATGACCCACCACTGCATTCGTGATCAGTCATGGGCTCTGGCAGCCTATTGACCCACTACTACCGGGCAAGGCCACGGATCGTGGCGTTACAGCACGGGATAACCATCTGTTTCTCGAAGCCGTCTTCTGGAGAGTGGGCACCGGCGCCCCTTGGGGGGATCTGCCCCCTGGCTTTGGCAAATGGAACAGCTAGTTCCGCCGCTTCCAACGGTGGGCCATCAGCGGGGTGCTTGGGCGGCTGCTCCAGGTCCTCAGTGGCCATTCCCGACTTGGAGTCCGTGCTCAGCGACGGCGCCATTGTCCCGGTTCACCAGAAGGCTTCTGGTGCAAAGGGAGACTCAGCATCAGTCCATTGGCTGATCCCGCGGCGGGCTGACCACAAGGATCAAGGATCGTGGCATTGGTGGATGGGATGGGCACTCTCATTGGTGTCCTCTCCCGCTTCCGGGGCAGACTCACGACAGCAAAGGCGTAACGCCACGGATCAGCAGTGTGCCTTTTGGCCCCCTGCTGGCGGACAAAGCATTTGACACCGACTGGTTGCTCAACGGGTTGGATGCCCGCGGAGCAACAGCAGCCATCCCCCCAAGGTCAGCCGCAAACACCAGAGGGCCTACGACAAACCCCAGTTAGACCGCACGGCAGGAGAGGACTTGGACAAAGGCATTGAGGGGAGAGCGGTGGCGGCTGTGCTCCACTCCCATCCCTGACTCCAGCTTGGCCAAGAGGGTTTTGATGCTGGATCGTTGTCTCGGCAGCAACTTGTCCAGCAGGCGCCGCACGTTGGCCATCACTGCTGCTGCTTCGGGAATCCAGTGCAGCACGCCCTGGCGAGCACCGCGCTGCCACCACTGGCGCACTTCCCCTTCCAGCCAGCCAATCATGGCCGATTTCAACCTGGGCTCAGCCTAGCTTGACGGCTCGAAAACGAAGCCGCACGTAATCCACGGTCCACACGCCGTCGGGACTGCACAGTTGGGGGGCAGTGGTCTGACTCACCTGGGCCACGACGGCCTGCCGCGTTGCCTGGTCCAGCCCATCCAGGAATGTGGCCGCGAAGGTGTCCATCCAACGGCTGAGGTGTCCCGGCAACGGGATGGGGCGAGGAAACAGCCGAATCTCGGTGACCTGAAACCCATGGGCTTTCAGCAGGCGGTGGTACGCGTCAGCCGTGGGGAAAAACCACGGATCCCGCAACGCCGCATTGATCCCACGGTCATGGAGCGCCTGGTGGAGCGCTTGCCGCACCACAGCGATGTTGCCAGCGCCACCCAACTCACCAACAAACCGACCACCGTCACGCAGCAGGCGCCGCACATTGCCAATCACGTCCGCCGCTTCAGGGACCCAGTGCAGCATTGCATTGGAGAACACCGCATCAAAGCTCCCTGCCGGAAGCTTGGGACCCACCAAATGGCGTGCGTCCGCCTGCAGGGCGGAGAGTCCACGCTGCCGTGTCGCCTTCACAAAGCCGGCATCCCGATCAACTCCCAGCACACTGCAACCACAGGCGGCCATGTGGGCGGTGAGTGTGCCGTCACCACAGCCCAGATCCAGCACCCTCTCCCCAGAACGCGGGTCCAAAAGCCCCACCAAGTCACGGCCAAGCTCCGGGACATAAGCAGCCCAGCGCCCATAGCACTCGGGATCCCAACGTTGTCGGTCAGCACCCATGATGGGGATCTGCTCAGGTGTCAAGTGTAGCAGCGCGTCTTCGGTTTTCCTGCTCAGCCATCCACTCAATGATTTTAGCGGAGCGTCTGGTGCTGTTGGCAATGGAGCCGATGGCGAAGATCGGCGCTGATGAGGCGGCAGCGCCAAGCCCGAAAGAGATTCCCGCATAGTCAGGATCATTATGAGTCCATAGCCGCTAGCGCACTCCCTAACCCTCCAATCAGAGTTAAGACAGCGACAGCATGGCAAAAGTTTCCTGCCAGGGATATGTGATCCCCATTGACATGACTGGGGGTTGAGCCCGAGGAGCTTGAGAGCAAGCTTTTGTCAGGCAGCAAAACCTCAGCGACCGGATGTCCATCAAAATCCTTGAGGATCACAGTGCCAAGCGTCTCTCCCTCACAACTTTGGTTGGGACTACATGCGGATTTCCCGCCATTGGCTCTGTAAATGTCTACAGCCATGAGGAATGCCCTGGTATTCATGCAAAGGTCAGGTAACTGCTGAGAGTATAACGGCAGCCAATATCGCTGAGATAGTGTCTTATGCGAGAGGGTGGTGCCCTTGCTTGTTCCGTTTCCGTGTTTCAAAGGCACCACCATGATCAAATCATTTCGCCATCGGGGGCTGGAGGAGCTCTACGAAAGTGGACAGTCACGCCATGTGAAGCCGGTGCATCAAAAAAAGTTGCTGCAGATCCTGGGATTCCTTGACCGCAGCAGCAGGCCAACAGGTATGAGGCTACCAGGATTCGACTTGCACAAGTTGAAAGGCAAGCAAAAGGGGCGCTACGCAGTCTCGGTCTCCGCCAACTGGCGCGTGACGTTTCAGTTTGAGGGGGGCAATGCAGTTGATGTAGCGTATGAAGACTACCACTGAAAAGTGATGAGTCTGCACAACCCGCCACATCCGGGCGGCATCATCAGGGACCAATGCTTGGCGCCCCTGGGACTCACCATCACACGGGCTGCCCAAGAGTTGGGTATCACGCGACAGTCCCTGTCAGCCTTGGTCAACGAACGAAAGGGAGTCTCACCGGAGATGGCGGGACGGCTGGCCAAGTTGTTTGGCTCGACTCCGGAGACTTGGCTGGGGGTGCAGGAAGCCTATGACCAGTGGCAGGCGCGTAGCGCCGGCAGTCACAACAGGGAAGGAATGGGCGATACTGGATTTGAACCAGTGACTCCACCGATGTCAACGGTGTGCTCTACCCCTGAGCTAATCGCCCTTTGAATCGGCAGCAGGAGGAGTGTAGCAGCTTCCATCGGAGTGCTGGCAACCGGGGCAGGCCTCGGCCCTCAGCAGCGCAGCAGTTGGAGGCGCCAGCGCTGACGGCGGGTGAGGGTGCGGCTTTGCAGGTGTAGCTCGCCACGCCCCCGCAGCACAACACGATCACCCGGATGGAGTTCGATGTGGGGGCGCAATACGGTACGGCCATTGAGGCGCACCCGGCCGGCGGTGATGGCGGCCACCATGCGGGCGCGGGACAGACCCAGACCTGCAGAGGCAACGGCATCCAGGCGGCAGGAGGCTTCCACCGTGGTGATGGGGCGGGGGTGGCGGGCCTGACGTCGCAGGCGGCTCCAGGGGGCGGCGGCGGCCTCCACGGTCACGGTGCGCACCTGCAGGGAACGGCCATCCAAGGCTGCCGCACAGGCTGGCGTGGCAATGAGTTGCGCGCCGTTTTCCCCCAGGGGAATCACATCACCCCAACCCCGGGAATCAAGGCCTGTGGTCAACAGGGCCGCCTCAAAGTCCTCCAGTTCGGCAGGGTCAAACAGGAAGTTGCCCTTCAACTCCACCAGTGCAAAGTCCATGGATACCTCCATGAGGGGCAATTCTTCCCGGGCCAGGAGCAGCCGCTGCCGTTCGGAGGGGACGATGCCGCCGGAAGAACACCAGTGGAGTCCACTGCGTTGCTGAAGCACAGGCTCCACGGCAAGGCGCTCCTCCAGGTCAAGAAATCCCGTTGCCTCCGGCTGCCAACTGCGGAGGGCCGCCTCAGCCACCGCCAGCACCTGGTCCAGGGCCTCGGATGGAGCCATTACAGGGCCACCACGGTCTGTGGGCGCACCCGTTGTAACGCTTTCCACGGCATGTCCTGCCCTGGGGCCGATTCCACCACCAACAGCCAGCAGCCCTCCTCACTGCGATTGCGGAGTTGGCGCAGGCGGTCTTCCTTGCTGCTGTCCACATCGGCGCGGGCCGCTGCAAAGCTGCCCAGCAGGCCGGCCCCCATCCCCAGCAGCCCACCCATCAGCCGATTGCCCCAGGGTCCGGCAAAGGCAAAGGTGTCCAGATTGGTCATGACGGTGAAGGTCACCCCAGCACCAAAGCCGAAGGGCAACAACCAGAAGGCCATGGTCCGCTGCAACCGTTGTTGGCGCAGTTGGGGATTCAGCTCCTCCACCTGATCAAACCGGGCCTCCCCTGGTCCCACCACCTGGAGGCGGGCCAGGGGCATGGAGAGTTGGGCCAGATGGTGGCGGAGGACGCACAGGTCCTGATGGTGGTCAAGCACCACAACAGCAATGGCCATGGGTGGAGGTGGGGCAATCAGTCCCTACACTGCATCAACGGCACTGCCCCAGGGCGCATGACAAAAGTTTTGGTCTCCGATCCCATTGACCAAGCCGGCATTGAAATCCTCTCGCAAGTGGCCCATGTGGATGTGCGCACGGGGCTGCCGGAGGGGGAACTGCTGGACACCATAGGGGACTATGACGCGCTGATGGTCCGTTCCGGAACCCGGGTGACTGGGTCGGTCATTGACGCCGCCCCCCATCTCAAAATCATTGGCCGGGCCGGCGTCGGCGTGGACAACGTTGATGTGACGGCCGCCACCCGCCGCGGTGTGCTGGTGGTCAACTCCCCTGAGGGCAACACCATTGCCGCCGCAGAACATGCCCTGGCCATGATGCTGGCACTCACCCGCAACATCCCCCAGGCCCATGGCAGCACCATGGCCGGCCGCTGGGACCGCAAACGGTACTTGGGTAACGAACTTTACAAAAAAAGCCTCGGGGTGGTGGGCCTGGGCAAGATTGGGGCCCATGTGGCCAAAATTGCCCAGGCTCTGGGCATGGTGGTGCTGGCCCATGACCCCTTTATCTCCAACGAGCGGGCCCAAAAGCTGCAAGTGCGCCTGGTGGAACTGGACGCCCTGTTTGAAGAGGCGGACTACATCACCCTCCACATCCCCCGCACCAACGAGACGGCAAATCTGGTGGGAGAGAGGCTATTGAAGCGCATGAAGCCCACGGCACGGCTCATCAACTGTGCCCGGGGCGGCGTGGTGGATGAGGACGCTCTGGTGGAGGCGCTGCGCAACAACGCCATTGCCGGTGCCGCCCTTGACGTTTATGCCAGTGAACCCCTCCCTGAGGAGAGCCCCCTCCGCTCCCTCAAGGAAAACATCATCCTCACCCCCCACCTGGGCGCCTCCACCGCCGAGGCCCAGGCCAGCGTGGCCATTGATGTGGCTGAACAGATCCGTGATGTGCTTCTGGGGCTCCCTGCCCGTAGCGCAGTCAATATTCCGGGCCTGAGTCCCGAACTGATGGAGACGTTACGGGCCCACCTGAGCCTGGCTGAACACCTGGGCCATTGCATCAGCCAACTGGCCGGAGGCAATGTGCAAGAACTGGAAGTGCGCATGCAGGGGGAGTTGGCCGCTCAACCCAGCCAGCCCTTGGTCACCGCCTCCCTCAAGGGGCTCTTGAGTGCAGCCCTGGGGGAGCGGATCAATTACGTCAACGCTGGTCTGGAGGCCAGAAGCCGGGGCATCAAGGTGTTGGAAGTGAAGGATGAAGCCTCCCGGGACTACAGCGGGGGATCCCTTCAGCTCATCTGTCGGAGCAGTTCGGGACTGCACCAGCTCACGGGGGCTGTTTTTGCTGGGGATGAACTGCGCATTACCAGTGTGGATTCTTTCCCCATCAGCGTGCCCCCCAGCAACCACATGCTCTTTACCCGTCACCGGGACATGCCCGGCATTATTGGCAGGCTGGGCTCCCTGTTGGGGCAGCACAACGTCAACATTGCCAGCATGCAGGTGGGGCGGCGCATCATGCGGGGGGATGCGGTGATGGTATTGAGCGTGGATGATCCAATCCCGGAGAGCCTGCTGGACACCATCACCAGCATTGATGGCATCCGCGAAGCCCATGCCGTCAGCCTCTAGCCAGGCCGTCGGCCTATGGAGGCTGGCATGGACCTGCAGCCCTGTGGTGGAAGACTCCCTGCTGTGGTGACTGCAGCAGTTGGGGGTTCACCACACCGCCACAGTGCGTGGGCCCGGCAGCGTTTCCGTTGTCACAGTACTGGGCCTGGGTTGATCGCCAGGGGTGGCTGAGGGGCAGATCCGGGCATTGGTGGCGCCCTTGACCACGCTGGCGGCGGTCTTCCAAGCGCCCACGCCCCGTTTCTCCCTGACGGTGCAATGCCGGGAAGCATGGTCCAGCAGCTGGAAGCACCACTGGCGGCCAGATCCTGTTGGCAACACCTTGCTGGTGCTGCCCCGCTGGCTGGATTGTCCCCCTGGGCAAGCCCATCGTCGCCCCCTATGCATGGATCCGGGCCGGGCCTTTGGTACGGGGGAACATCCCAGTACCCGCCTCTGCATGGAAGCGCTGGAGTGCCACCAGGGGGTGGTGAAGGATGCCCTGGTGGTGGACCTGGGCTGTGGCAGCGGCATTCCGGGCATCACAGCCTTGGCGCTGGGGGCATCCCGTGTGGTGGCGGCTGATGGGGACGCCATGGCGGTCTCCGCAACCTGGGAGAATGGGGACCGCAATGGCCATGGTCCTGAACGATTGCAGGTGGTCCACGGCTCCAGCCAGGAACTGATTCCGTGTGGGTAGGGTCCGGTGCGGATGTGCTGCTGTGCAACATCCTGGCTCCTGTGATCATGGAGCTTGCTACGGACTTTGCCCAGCTCCTCAAGCCAGCAGGGGGGCGGGGTTGGCTCAGTGGGTTGTTGCGCAGCCAGGCTGATGCCGTGCAAGAGCACCGGGCGGGCCTGGGCTGGAGAGCAGCGTTGGCGGCCACTCAACAGGACTGGGCATTGCTGGGCCTACCCCTTGGCCTGCCCCTGAAATCAAGCCTGGGGAGACCCGCAGCAATAAGTAGCACTTATCAGCCATGAATGTATCGATTGATCTTGCTGGAGATTTGCCCCTGAAGGCGTGAGATGGGTCACAGGTGGAAGTAAAAGTGTGTCGTCCCGCAGGACCCGGCTTTGCCAGGCTCTGCTCTACATGCTGAATTCATGGCTTCCTACAAGGTCACCTTCATCAACGAAAGCGAAGGTCTGAACGAGACCATTGACGTCTCGGACGACCAATACATCCTTGATGCAGCGGAGGAAGCAGGACTTGACCTGCCCTACTCCTGCCGCGCTGGCGCCTGCTCCACCTGTGCTGGCAAGCTCAAGAGCGGCACCGTTGACCAGTCGGATCAGAGCTTCCTGGATGACGACCAGATTGAAGCAGGCTTTGTGCTCACCTGTGTGGCCTATCCAACGTCCGATTGCGTCATTACCACCCACGCCGAGGAAGACCTCTACTAAAGAGTTCCCCACAGGTTTTCCGGAGCGCTGCCCCCATCAGTGGCGGGTGGTGCTCCCTCCCACAATGACTGCGATGGGGCCAACCGTGCTTTGCTCCCCCGCCGCTTTGTCATCCTCTGCTCCACATGCTGAATTCATGGGTTCCTGCAAGGTCACCTTCATCAACGAAAGCGAAGGTCTGAACGAGACCATTGGCGTCTCGGACGACCAATACATCGCTTGATGCAGGGGAGGAAGCAGGACTTGACCTGCCCTACTCCTGCCGTGCCGGCGCCTGCTCCACCTGTGCTGGCAAGCTCAAGAGCGGCACCGTTGACCAGTCGGACCAGATCTTCCTGCGATAACGACCAGATTGAAGCAGGTTTTGTGCTCACCTGCGTGGCCTATCCAACGTCCGATTGCGTCATGATCACCCACGCCGAGGAAGACCTCTACTAAAAAGTTCTTGCATGCCTTCCGGAGCACCACCCCATTAGGGTCAGGACCCATACCAGAAGAGGACGGTGGCGGCCAGGAGGATGGCAGAACGGAAGACATGGGCGCAGCGGTCGTAGCGGGTTGCAAGACGTCGCCAGTCCTTCTGTCGGGAAAAGAGCGTCTCGATTTTGGACGCTTGCGATCCAGCCTCTTGCTGTAATACACTGGTTTCTTGCGGGAGCGACGGGGCGGGATGCAAAGCGTGGTGTCCTGCTGGGCCAGTATCTTACGGATTTTGTCCCTGCCCTACCCTTGATCCCCCATGACCGTGGCCGCAGGCGGCAGGTCTTTGAGCACCCCATCAGCACCGGTGAAGTCACTGCATTGCCCCTCACTCAGGTGGAGTCGCAATGGAGCTTTCTGGTCATGCCCCCTTGGTGCGACCAATCAGGCAGCCCCCCCTTTGTTGAGGCTGGACGCCGTGGGATGGGCTTTGATGTCAGTGGCGTCAAGCATCAGCACCTCTGGCTCTGGGGCATCGGGTGGCTCTGCGGAGTCGGATGCTGACAACTCAGAAAAGATCAGCTCAAAAACACCCTTGTCTCACCAGTGGCGGCAATGGTTGTAGAGGGTTTTGTGGGGTCCATCGGCAGCAGGGGCATCTACCCAGCGCAGCCCCTCCTGAGGGACATGGATGACGCTGCTCAACACCTTGCGGTCATCCACCCGCTTACACACCGTTTCTTGGGGAATAAGGGTCGGATGCGATCAACCTGCTCTGCGCTGAGCCCAAACAACTGGGCCATCACCCGTCTCCTCCTGGTGTTCTCTTGGGGGTCCTCTCTGGTGAGAGGATCATTCCTCATATGATGAGTCCTGACCCTGGGGGCGACTTGGAACGCACATCTTGGGGAGCCAGGACTCTGCACAAAGCACTCTGCACAGAATTTTTTTACATTTGTCCAAGGGAATTTGAGTAAGATTACTCAGCAGGCCATTCTGAGGATTTCCCTAGGGTGTTTTTGCAACACTTTGAAACCCTATGACCATTGCTGTAGGGGGCGCGCCAGCAGCACGGGGGTGGTTTGACGTCCTCGATGACTGGCTGAAGCGCGACCGCTTTGTTTTTGTGGGCTGGTCCGGCCTGCTCCTGTTTCCCACCGCCTATCTGGCCTTGGGGGG
>JAJDUS010000052.1 GCA_022826535.1 Prochlorococcaceae cyanobacterium jk18x1bzbins.87 | reverse complement strand
TGGTCTGCTTCTTCACAAAGCTGCGCTCATAATCGCCAAAATCCAGCTGACCCTCCTTGCTCCACATAGCCTCTCTTTCAATTCCTCACCATTCTAACCTCTTCCCCAAGGCACTGCGACGTTTTCCAGGGTTTCCTTAGGGGTCACGACCCATAACATGAGGAATGATCCTCTCACCAGACAGGGGGCCCCAAGAGAGTATCAGGAGGATGGGTGATAGCCCAGTTGTTTGGGCTCAGCGGAGAGCAGGTTGATCGCATCCACCCGTTAGTTCCCCAAGGAACGGGTGGAAAGAGGGTGAGGGAAGGTGCCCCCGCCTGATCAGTCGCACCAAGGGGGCATGACCAGCAAGCTCCATGGGGTCTGCCACAGCAAAGGTGGTCCCCTGCGGCTCCACCTGTGTGAGGGGCAATGCAGTACTTCACTGGTGCTGATGTGTTGCTCAAGGATCTGCCGCCTGCTGCCGCGGTGATGGAGTATGATGAGTATGACAGGGACACAATCCGCAGGATGCTGGCCCAGCAGGGCATCCCGCCCCGTTGCTGCCGCAAGAAACCAGTCCATGACCACAAGAAGCTAGATCGCAGGCACCACAAAATCGAGACGCTCTTTTCCCGACAGAAGGACTGGCGACGTCTTGCAACCCGCTACGACGGCTGCGCCCACGGTCTTCTGTTCTGTCATCCTAGCAGAGCGGAGAATGGGGGGACAACGGTCGTAGCAGGTTGTCATGGAACGTCAGTTTTTCAGTCGGGCAAATGGATTCTTGATTTTGTGACGAATTCGGTATACTTTCTTGCTGTAATGGACTGCCTTCCTACGGAAAAACAGTCAAGGCAGGATATTCAAGGTTTGGCCTTGATCGTGGTGGTAGATTCCCGCATTCATTCCACCAAAACGTACTGACGATAAAGACCCTCCAAGGCGCTGACATTGTCAGCCAAGGTGTAGCGCTCCAGCACCCGTTGCCGGGCTTGATGCCCCAGATCGGCCGTAAAGCGCGGCTGGTCCCGAAGGATGGGCAGGATGGTGCGCAGGTGGGTGGCCACGTTATCTGTGGACAAGACAATGCCGGCACCACCTGCCAGCACGTCTCCATGGGCCCCTGCGTCGGTGGCCACACAAGCGGTGCCCACAGCCATGGCCTCCAGAAGAGCCAGGGACAACCCTTCCACAAGTGACGGGAGAATGAACACCTCCGCATTGCGCAGCAAGTTGAGGCGTTCCTCCCATCTCTTCTCATAGCCCCACCAGTAAATTGTTCCATCATCACTGTCCAGGGGAAGTGACGCACGCAATGGCCCATCCCCCACCACCGCCAAGATGCAACCCTCCGGTTGCACAGTGCGCCATGCTTTAAGCAGGGCCTCCACATTTTTCTCTGGCGCCAGGCGACCCATGTATAGAAATACTCGCTTCCCCTGGAAGACAGGGGGCATGGTGCTGGGGCCAGGACACCACAACCGGGAATCAATGCCATTGGGAATGACGGCCAGGCGGGACTGGGGCACCCCTAGCCGCGCCAATTCCTCCGCCTGCAGCTCGGAGAACACCACCACACTATCGTAGCGGGCCAAGGCGGGAGCATAAAGCTTGTAAAGCTGCCGCATGGTGGTTGCCGTGGCACTTCGCAACCGGGCGTTGAACGGGGAGTGGAAGGTGGCCACCAGGGGAAGCCCCAGGTGCTGGCAGATCTCCGGCAGGCGAAAATCCAAGGGGGAGAGGGTGAGGCTGGCATGGACCAAATCCGGCTGGAGGCGCTGCAGGGCATGGCGCAGGTCACGGGCAGCCTGGGGGCTGGGAATGGTGTAAATCTGTGATCTGACCAGATAAGGGAGGGCCACCTCCGGCAGGTGGTCCCCCAAGGTGGTTGTGGCGGCTGGGGACCCTTGCCCATGGTCCCAATCGCTTTCGTTGCCATTGCTGGCACCCAGGGGGGCAACCTCCTCCTGGCGCCCGCCGCTGTGGCGGAATATCCGCCCCAGGCTCAAGTGGGCCGCCGGCGTGTCAAAGTGGAAAAAGGACACCCCATGACCCCGCTCCCGCAGCGCCTCGGTGATGGCAAGTCCATAGGTGACATTGCCACAGAATGGGGACTTTTTGCCAAGCCAGGCAACATGCACTAGTCCCGTTGCGCCTACGGATCCCACTTTAGCAGGGGTGTTCAGCGCTGGTTTGGTTTTTGCTTGCCAGTTGCTCCAGAAAGCTGAGGGAGCGGGGTTGTCGCTGCAAATGCTGGCCAATCCAGAAGCCCAGCAGCCGCAGCAGCCGTTGCCACACCGGCAAGGGTCCCATCAGATCCCCATCCGCCCGCCGCCGTGGCAGGGCTAGGCGCTGGAGCCGCTGCAACAATGCCAGTTCAGACGCATTGAGAACCATGGTGGCCCCTGGCTGCCTGCCCCTGCGGAACCCTTCAGCCGGGAAAAAGCTGCAGCGCCACTGCCTATGCCCCAGGGGGGGAACCAGAGGACTGTAATCACCGCAACACCAACCCGTAGGCAAGGCAAAGCCTCCGCTGGTGAGCAGGTGCATGCTCCCCTGAGTGGCAACAGCCACCGTCTCCCGTAGGGTCTGCTCCCCTGGAGCCAGTTGGTCCAGCCGCTGCCAGTGGAGCCGCAGCAACTCCACCGTGGTGGGCGCGGGCTCCCCCTGGGGCGCCAGCAGGAGGGTGAGTTCAGCCAGAAGTTGGGCTGCCGTCAGGGATTCCAGGCACCGCCCCAGTCCTGCAAAGGTCTGCCGCACCTGCAGTTGGGTCACCCGTCCCAGGGAACCACGGCCTCGGGAAACCAAAAGGCGTAACTCCCGCAAGGGGGCAGCCCCCACCAAAGTGGAACTGGGTCGCCGGGCGCCCGGCGCCACCAGCCGTGTGATGCCCTCCTCGGGTGTGATGACGGTGAGCAGACGATCCCGCTCCCCCAAGGCGGAGGCCTTAAGGCTCAGGCTGACTTCCACCAGACGGGCTTGGGCCATGGGCTGCCCCGTCAGTGGCGATTGACAGTCTTCTTACGGCGTGCGGCCTCCAGCAGGGCCGAGGAGCGGCTGAGTCCCAACCGCTGGGCACCGGCCTCCAGCAGCCCCAAAGCCTGCTCCAGGCTGTGGATCCCTCCGGACGCCTTGACAGCAGCCCGCTTGCGGGCCAGCCCAACCAACTGGCGCACCAGCCCTGGGGTGACCCCAGGTCCATAGCCGGTGCCGGTCTTGAGCCATTGGGCCCCTGCATCCACAGCCACCTCCACCAACTGCTCCAGAAGGGGGTTGGGCAGACGGGCCGCCTCCGTGATCACCTTCACTGGCAAACCCAACTGGACAATGGCAGCCAACTCCCCGTAGACCTGCTCCAGTTTGCCATCGGCGAGGGCGGCAAAATCCGGTGCCACGTCCAGCTCGTCGGCGCCCGCCTCGGCCACCCACTCCGCCTCCGCCAGCTTCACGGAGGGGGGCACAGCGCCAGTGGGGAAACCCACCACTGCCACCAGCTTGGGGCCACTGGGGGGCAGTTGGGAACGCACCCGCTTCACCCATCCGGAGGGGATGCAGAAGCCTCCACAACCCCAGAACTTAGCCGCCTCCAACTGCTCCAGCAGAGCGCTACTGCTCTGCAGGGGATCCAGGCAGGCGTGATCCAGGACGGATGGCAGGTCAATGTCTGCGGCGGCCGGATGGTTCATCAGCCCCGGGGCTCAATCACGCCATAGCCCCCATGGTTGCGCCGGTAGACCACCCGGATCTGCTTGTCTTCACGGTCCCGGAAGACGTAGAAGTCATGGTCCACCAATTCCAACTGGGTGATGGCCTGCTCCAGGGTCATGGGCGGCATGGCAAAATACTTGCGGCGGACCGCAGGGCTGGGCAGAGCCGGTCGGGACTGTCCCTGCTCATTCAGCCGTGCGATGGTCTCGCTGCCGTCGTTGAGGAGGGCGTGGGAGGGGCCATCCCCGCCGGAGCGATTGCCCTCGGCCCGGTGGTGATCCTTGATGCGCTCCTTGTAGCGGCGCAGTTGGCGGCTGAGCTTGCTGGAGACCAGGTCAATGCTGGCGTAGAGATTTTCCGAGCGCTCTTCAGCGCGGATGATGGTGCCATTGGCGAAGATGGTCACCTCCGCAGTTTGCTGCTGCACGCTGGGATTCTTGGCCACGGAAAGATGGACGTCGGCTTCGCTGATCAGCCCCTCGAACTTGGCCACGGCACGGCTTAGCTTGTCCCTGGTGTAGTCGCTGATGGCTTGGGTGATCTCGAGATTACGGCCATGGATCAACAGCTTCATAGGCTGCTCCTGAACACAGGTGCTGGCATCAGGATAATGACCAAACCCCCTTTTGGACCATGGGGCAGGCGGATCTGTTGCAGCCAGGGCTGATCTCCATCACCGAAGCCCTGGCCCTGCAGCAGCAGCGGCAGCGCCAGCTCCTGCTCCAGTCCGATGGTCGCGAGGCGGTTCTGCTCATGCAGCATCCACCCTGCTACACCATGGGACGGGGGAGCAGCGCCGCCCATCTACGCCGTGGGGTCCAGGGTCTGCCCCACCCCTTGCATCGGATTGATCGCGGTGGCGAGGTGACCCACCACTGCCCTGGCCAGCTTGTGCTCTGGCCCGTTCTGGATCTGCAACGCCACACACCGGACCTGCATTGGTATCTGCGCCGTCTGGAGGCCATTGTGCTGGAGGTGCTGGCGGCATTGGGGCTATCTGGTGGGCGGCAACCGGGACTGACCGGGGTTTGGTGCGGCAGCCAGAAGGTGGCCGCTGTAGGCATCGGCTGTCGCCGCTGGATTACCCGCCATGGCCTGTCTCTCAATGTCAACTGCAGCTTGCGGGGATTTGACCCCATTGTCCCCTGTGGACTGGCCAATCATGGGGTGGGCCGTCTGCTGGACTGGCGCCCTGGCCTCACTTGCGCCCAGGTGGAACCCCTGCTGCTGGCGGCGGTGGCGCGGCAATTCCATCTGGAGTTGCTGCTCCCCGATCCGGTTATGGGATAGTGGTGGCCGAACGCGGATGTTTGGTGGGATGAGCAGCCAATCCAAGGCCCATATTGCCTGGAGGGCAACCCGGTCCGATGCCCGTGCGCAGCAGATGGGGCCGGACTGGAGCCGGTTGAAACAACTCCATGACCTCTGGCCGGAGCTGGCCCGCCGCCATGGCTCCCATGGGGCTTTGTCTGCGCCCCACGGCACACCGCCCGAGTCATTCACGTTTGCGGAGTTGGAGGAGGCCATCAGCAAAACCCGAACAGCCCTGCGCAGCTTGGGCCTGGGGACTGATGACACGGTGGCGCTCCTGGCGGACAACGGTCCCCGGTGGCTTATTGCGGACCAGGCGGTGATGAGCTGCGGCGCCGCTGACGCTGTGCGGGGCTCCACGGCGCCGGTGGAGGAGTTACACTATATCATTGAGGACTGCAATGCCTCAGGCCTCATCCTGCAGGACTATGCCCTTCTGGAGCGGCTGCAACGGCTGCCCCTCAGTGAAAAAACCTGGGAGCAACTGGTTTTTGTGGTGCTGCTCACGGATGAGACGCCCCCTGCCCAGCGGCCATGGCCTGACCAGCCCCCCCGCGCCAACGGGACCATGGCGCCGCCACTGCTAGCCTGGCATCAACTCCAGCAACGGGTCCAGGGCAAGCCCATCCAGTCCGCCGCGGTGCTCAGTGGCGAAGCCGTGGCCACCATCCTCTACACCTCGGGCACAACGGGGCGACCCAAAGGAGTTCCCCTGCGCCACCGGAATTTGATTTATCTGATCCAGCAACTGGCTGTAGCAGTTCAGGCCAGCCCGGGGGAACGGGCCCTCAGTGTGTTGCCCATTTGGCATTCCTATGAGCGGGCGTCTGGCTACTTTCTCCTCAGTTGTGGTTGCCGACAGATTTATACCACCATCCGGGATCTTCGAGAGGATTTACAAACCGTGCGCCCCCACTTTGTCACCAGTGTGCCGCGCCTCTGGGAGAAAATTCAAGAGGGTTTTGATAACGTCCTGCGCCAAGCGCCGGCTGGCCGGCGCCATCTGGTGCGCTCCGCCTTGGCCTGCAGCCGCTTCCACTGTGGGCAGTGGCGGGCTTGGCGGAATCTTCACCCCGTTCCCTGTAATCCTGGGCAACGGCTATTGGGTCTGGCGCTGGCCGGTGTGAGCTTTCCCCTCCACCGTCTGGCGGGGGCGGTCTTCTGGTCCAAGGTGCGGCAGAAGCTGGTGGGGGGGCAACTGCGCCTTGCCGTCAGCGGCGGCGGCGCCCTGAGTCCATCTGTGGATGAGTTTTTCGAGGCGGTGGGGATCGAGTTATTGGTGGGGTATGGCCTCACGGAAACCAGCCCTGTGCTCACAGTGCGGCGCCCCTGGTGGAACCGGCGGGCCAGTGCCGGCCAACCCCTGCCCGGTACGGAAATCCGCATTGTAGCCACGGAGCAGAACCAGGGTCCCAGGGAAGTGATGGGATGGGGGGAAACGGGGATTGTGGAGGTGCGGGGTCCACAGGTGATGGGGGGCTATCTGGGACGACCTGAGGACACGGCCAGGGTGCTGGATGGGGAGCACTGGTTTGACACGGGTGATCTGGGCTATCTTCTGCCGGATGGCTCCCTGATGATCACGGGCCGGGCCAAGGATACCATTGTGCTGGCCAATGGGGAAAATATTGAACCCACCCCCTTGGAAGATGCCCTCCTGGCCCATCCCCTGGTGCAGCAGGTGATGGTGGTGGGCCAGGACCGCCGCACCCTGGCGGCTTTGGTGGTGCTGGCTGAAGCAGCCCTGGAGGAGCAAAAGGGACGGTGGCCCATGGAACCGTCCCAGTTACTGGTCCCATTGCGCCGCGAGTTGAACCAGTTGCTGGCCCAGCGGCGGGGCGCACGACGGGAGGAGCGCCTTAGCGCCCTGGCGTTTGTGGAGCCCTTCACCATGGAAAACGGCCTGCTCACCCAAACCCTCAAGCAGCGGCGCGACCGCATTGCCGCCACCCACCAGGGGAAGATTGAAGCACTCTACAGCCCATAGCCGTTTGCCAAATTGGAGATCACCATCCGATTACTGGAGCGCCCCTTTGAACCCTTGGAGGCGCTATCGGCCTGGGGGCGGGATGATGCCGCTCAGGCCCAATTCATCGGTCGGGTGCGGGGCATTGGGGTGGATGGGACCCCCCTGCAGGGCCTTTGGCTGGACCATTACCCAGGCATGACGGAGGCCATGGTGAATGCCATCTGCCGTGAAGAACTGGAACGCCACTGCGCCGCCGCCGCCATGGTGTGCCATCGGGTGGGGGCCGTGGCAGTGGGGGAGCCCATTGTGCTGGTGGCCACGGCGGGGGATGGGCGGGGCCAGGCACTGGCCAGTTGCCAAGCAATTCTGGAAAACCTGAAACACCACGCCCCCTTCTGGAAAAAAGAACTGGGCCACACCAGTGAACGCTGGGTTCCCGGCAATCGGCCCTACGGCATAACTCCCCCCGGTTCTGGCCAGGATCACCGATTCCCCCATGACCTCCCCATGCACCAGGTAGGCAAGGGTGGGATTTAAGACAGGGAGTTGTGAAGAAATATGCCTTTGTGGAGGGGGACGGTGGTGGTGGTGTTCAGGCCCCTGGGGTCAGGACCCAATCACCAGAAGAGGCCAATGGCGGCCAGGAGGATGGCAGAACGGAAGACGTGGGCGGCAGGCCGTCGTAGCGGGTTGCAAGACGCCGCCAGCCCTTCTGTCGGGAAAAGAGAGTCTCGATTTTGTGACCCTTGCGATCCAGCCTCTTGCTGTAGTGGACTGGTTTCTTGCGGCAGCGACAGGGCAGTATGCCCTCCTGGACCAGCACCTTACGGGTTTTGTCCCTGTCATACCCTTGATCCCCCACCACCGTTGCCACAGGCGGCAGGTCTTTGAGCAGCACATCAGCACCGGTGAAGTCACTGCATTGCCCCTCACTCAGCTGGAGTCGCAGGGGAAGATCTTTACTGTCACAGACCCCATGGAGCTTGCTGACCATGCCCCCCTTGGCGCCACCAATCAGGCGGGGGTCACCCCCCCTTTGTTGAGGCTGCACGCCATGGGATGGGCTTTGATGTCAGTGGCGTCAATCATCAGCACCTCTGGGCTCTGCGGCATCGGGCGGCTCTGCGGAGTTGGATGCTGACAACTCAGAAAAGATCAGATCAAAAACACCCTTGTCTCACCAGCGGCGGCAACGGTTGTAGAGGGTTTTGTGGGGTCCATCGGCGGCCGGGGCATCCACACCCAGCGCCGCCCCTTCTGAATGACAGGTGATGATGCCGCTCAATACCTTCCTGTCCTCCACCCGCTTCACACCCCGTTCCTTGGGAAACAAAGGGCGGATGCCATCAACCTGCTCCGCGCTGAGCCCCAACAACCGGGCCATGACCCATCTCTTCCTGGTGCTCTCTTGGGGCTCCTTCTCGGCTGAGAGGGTCATTCCTCATATTATAAGTCCTGACCCTAGGGCCAGGACTTATCACCAGAAGATGACAGTGGCGGCCAAGGGGATGGCAGAGCAGAAGACGCGGGTGCAGCGGTCGTAGCGGGCTGCAATGCGCCGCCAGTCCTTCTGTCGGGAAATAAAGATTCTCGAGTTTGTGACCCTTGCGATACAACTTCTTGCTGTAGTGGACTGATTTCCTGCGGCAGCGACGGGGCGGGATGCCCTGCTGGGCCAGCATCTTACGGATTTTGTCCCTGTTCATACCCTTGATCCCCCATCACCGCTGCCGCAGGCGGCAGGTCTTTGAGCACCACATCAGCATCGGTGAAGTCACTGCATTGCCCCTCGCTCAGGTGGAGCCGCAGGCGACCACCTTTGCTGTGGCAGACCCCATGGAGCTTGCTGGTCATGCCCCCCTTGGCGCCACCAATCAGGCGGGGGGCATCCCCCTTGTTGAGGCTGGACGCCATGGGGTGGGCTTTGATGTCAGTGGCGTCAATCATCAGGACCTCTAGCTCTGCGGCATCAGGCGGCTGTAGCATCGGGTGGCTCTGCGGCATCGGATGCTGACAACTCAGAAAAGATCAGCTCAAAAACACCCACCCTTGTCTCACCAGCGGCGGCAACGGTTATAGAAGGTTGTGTGGGGTCCATCCGCCGCCGGGGCATCCACCCAGCGCCGCCCCTTCTGAGTGACATACGATGACGCCGCTCAACACCTTCCTGTCCTCCACCCGCTTCACACCACGTTCCTTGGGAAGCAAAGGGCGGATGCCATCAACCTGCTCAGCGCTGAGCCCCAACAACTGGGCCATCACCCATCTCCTCTTGGTGCTCTCTTGGGGTTCCCTCTCTGGTGAGAGGATCATTCCTCATATTATGAGTCCTGACCCTAGAGGGGGATTTGGAGCTTGCCCTCCTTAACCTTGACATCGTTGTAAATCTCCCATGGGGAATCCATCACCCCCTCGCGCCTTCAACGCCACTTCGAGGACCCTGGCAACAGAGCGCTTGATCTTGACCGGGTACTGAGCCAACCATGGGGCGTCTTTTGCCTTGCAGAGACGGGCGATCTTCGCCTTGATTATTGCCTCCGATCCATAAGGATACCGCCTTGCTGTCTTGAGACAGGCCGGATGGACCATGGCGGTGATGGTCGTAACGACTCCCCGGACTGGATTCGAACCAGTGACCAATCGATTAACAGTCGACCGCTCTACCGCTGAGCTACCGAGGAATATGGGGAAAAGCCTAGCGTGCCTGCCGTCGTTTGAGCAACCCTTCTTTAGGGGACCTTCTTTGGGGAATCAACCTGTGTTCATGGCTGGTCCAATGGCGCCCTGGCGCATGGGGAAAGCCCCATCACAGCAGTCCAGTTCCTCCAACCTGTGGGTAACCCAGAGGGCAGTCAGGCCCTCCGAGCAGAGTTGACGCACCAAAGTCAGCACCTCGTCCTGGCTCCGGGGATCCAGCAGAGCCGTGGGCTCATCCAGCAGCAGCAGGCCACTGTCACTGGCCAAGGCAGCAGCAATGGCGAGCCGTTGTTTCTGCCCACCGCTCAGGGTGTGGATGGGGCGCTGAGCAAAGCCCTGAAGGCCCACCCGCTCCAGGGCAGTTCCGAGGCGCTCCTGCCGTTGCGCGGGAGACAGTTGGCTGGGCATTCCCAGTTGCAGATCAGCCCCGCAACTGGGCAACAGCAGTTGATGATCAGGATTCTGAAAGACCAGGCTGGCTGGATGAGAACATTCCACCCGGCCGGAATCCGGCTGAATAAGGCCCATAATCACCCGCAGCAGGGTACTTTTGCCGCTGCCATTGGCCCCCACCAGCATCCAGAGGCCAGGGCGCGACAGCTCCAGGTTGCAACCATCAAGGACAACCGCGCCATCGGGCCAGCGCAGCCGTAGATCAGAAATCCGCAGGAGGACGGAGGAAGATGGGGACAGGGAAGGATGGTTCCTGATCTCAAGCATCCCGGCTGAAGCCAGGCCGACGGGTCCGTCCACTGCTGCCACTGGAGCGCTCGTACATCTGCACGGCGGCAATCTCGTCACTCAGGAGAAGGATTTTACGCTCACTGCTGGTGTCGCAGCTGAGGTGGAGCAGCTCGGGGCGCTGGGATGTAATCGCTCCTCCTAGGGTTTGCAGCAGAGCTTCCGCATCAGCTTGCTCCCGTCGCTGGACGGTGAGGGGGAGGGGGTTGCGTTTGAGGGAGATTTCGACGGTGAACACCGAATCGGTCAGCGCTTTCCGAGCAAGTGTATTGGGCCAGTGATGGCTAGGGTCAGGACTCATCACCAGAAGAGGCCAATGGCGGCCAGGAGGATGGCAGAACGGAAGACGCGGGCGCAGCCGTCGTAGCGGGTTGCAATGGGCCGCCACGCCAGTCCTTCTGTCGGGGAAAGAGCGTCTCGATTTTGTGACGCCTGCGATCCAGCCTCTTGCTGTAATGGACTGGTTGCTTGCGGCAGCAACGGGGCGGGATGCAAGGCGGGATGCCCTGCTGGGCCAGCATCTTACGGATTTTGTCCCTGTCATACCCTTTATCCCCAATCACTATGGCCGTAGGCGGCAGGTCCTTGAGCACCACATCAGCACCAGTGAAGTCACTGTATTGTCCCTCACTCAGGTGGAGCCGCAGGGGACCACCTTTGCTGTGGCAGACCCATGGAGCTTGCTGGTCATGCCCCCCTTAGCGCCACCAATCAGGTGGGGGGGCACCCCCCTTTGTTGAGGCTGGACGCCGTGGGATGGGCTTTGACGTCAGTGGCGTCAAGCATCAGGACCTCTGGTTCTGCGGAGTCGGATGCTGACAACTCAGAAAAGATCAGCTCAAACACACCCTTGTCTCACCAGCGGCGGCAACGGTTGTAGAGGGTTTTGTGGGGGCCATAGGCGGCCGGGGCATCCACCCAGCGCAGACCCTTCTGCATGACAGGGATGATGCCGCTCAACACCTTGCGGTCGTCCACTCGCTTCACACCACGCTCCTTGGGAAAAAAGGGGCGGATGTCATCAA
>JAJDUS010000091.1 GCA_022826535.1 Prochlorococcaceae cyanobacterium jk18x1bzbins.87 | reverse complement strand
AAAACCTGGAAACATTGCAAGATTTCTTCAGACTTATTCACACTCTTTACATAGACTTATTACAAGACAACAGCCGCTCTCCTCTGCGGACACACTCCTAAACTGTTTTGCACTTTTCTTATTTTTCGTGGTGCCCTCATGAGCTAGAAGATGCAATTCGACTAGCTTTTAAACGACAAAGTGAAACATAAAACTAATTTAAGGCCAATGTAGTCTCGAAATGAGAATTCTTTAAGACTGATGTCAAACATAGTGCTCAAGGAGGGTTTAGTGGGTTTGGGTTTCGGCACTGTGTGGCATATAAGCCCCAAACGCAAGCAGGTCATGGTGCCCAAACCTTACGAGGCTGTTGAAAAAGTCTCCCTGAATGACCATATCCTCCTCCCCAATGGGCTGGTTTAGCATCAGTAACTAGTGTCGAGGTCATCCTCCCATGTTGACAAGACACTGGAAAGACTCCACTTCCTGACTGGGATTTTGGACAATACCAAACGGCTTTGCTCTGATCGACCTGGGATCCACTCCAGGATCAGTTGTCCTGCTCCAAGTGGCCTGGCCGACTTTTTCACCAGCCTCTTGGGAGCCTCACTGCAGACTAAAGAGCACCACCATGCCCACCACGCCGCCAAACACGATCAAGGCATAGAACTGGGCCCGGCCGGTTTCCAGGTATTTCAGGCCTTCGCCACTGCCCAGGGCCAGGAGACCGGTCAGGTTCACGGCCCCGTCCACCACCTTGGCATCCACCTCCAGCACCTGGCGGGCCAGGCGGCGACTGCCTTGGACGAATAACCGCTCATTGACGGCATCCAGGTACCATTTATTGGCCAGAAAGGCATTCAGGCTGGGGAGCCGTTGGGCCACAGTGCGACCCAATTCTATCCATCTGAAACCATAGGCTAGGGCGGCCAGGGCAATGCCCACCAGGGCAATGGCCACAGAGGCCCCCGCCAGGGTCAGGAAGTGGGACCAGGAAAATTCCTCCATCAGGGCAATGGCCTCATGGGGATCCAGTAATGCGGCAAAGCGGGAATTCCAGGGCACCCCCAGCAGACCGATTAGGAGGGAAGGAACAGCCAGCACCAGCAGGGGCAGGGTCATGGACCGGACTGATTCCCCTAGGGGTCCAGGCTCATGGTGGTGGCCCTCGTCCCCATGGTTGCCAGCGGCCGCCAATAACCGGGCCTGCATGGCTCCATCGTGGCCACGGAAATCCCCCTCGAAGGTGAGGAAATAGAGGCGAAACATATAGAAGGCCGTGAGACCGGCTGTGAGCCAGCCCACACCCCAGAGCAACGGATTGGTGGCCAAGGTCTGGCCAAGGATTTCATCCTTGCTCCAGAATCCGGCCAGGGGGGGGATGCCGCTGATGGCCAGACAACCAATGAAGAACGTGGAGGCGGTGATGGGCATCTTGCGCCGCAGGCCCCCCATGAGGCGCATGTCCTGGGCCAGCACCGGTTCATGGCCCACCACAGCTTCCATGGCATGGATCACCGAGCCTGAACCCAGGAACAGCATGGCCTTGAAACAGGCATGGGTCACCAGGTGGAACAGGCCTGCGGTGGTGGCGCCACAGCCCATGGCCAGCATCATGTAGCCCAACTGGGAGACGGTGCTGTAGGCCAGCCCCTTCTTGAGGTCCATCTGGGTGAGGGCAATGGATGCCCCCAGGACGCAGGTGAGGGCGGCAATGCAGGCAATGGTGAACTGCACCTGGGGGAAGAGGCTGTAGAGGGGTTCCAGCCGGGCCACCAGAAACACCCCCGCCGCCACCATGGTGGCGGCATGAATCAGGGCAGAGATGGGCGTGGGACCCTCCATGGCGTCCGGTAACCACACATGGAGCGGAAACTGGGCGGACTTGGCCATGGGGCCCATGAACACCAGCAGGCAGAGGAGCACCGCAGCGGAGTGGGGCAGGACGCCATTGGCGACGGCGGCCTCCATCCCCGTGGCCACGCCTTGGAAACCAAGCTGCCCCGTGGCCCAGAACAGCCCCAGGATGCCCAGCAACAGACCAAAATCCCCCACCCTGTTGACGATGAAGGCCTTCTGCGCGGCATGGGCGGCCGCACTGCGATCATACCAGAAGCCCACCAGGAGATAGGAGCACATGCCCACCAGCTCCCAGAACACATAGATTTCCAACAAATTGGGGCTCACCACCAGCCCCAGCATGGAACTGCTGAACAGGGCCAGGTAGGTGAAGAAGCGCACATAGCCCTGGTCATGGGCCATGTAGCCGTGGGAGTAGATCATCACCAGGAGGGCAATGCTACACACCACCACCAGCATCACCGCCGTGAGGGGATCAACGCAGTACCCCATTTGCAGGTGGAACGTGCCGGCAGTGGCCCAGTCAAAGAGTTGCTCATGGGTGGGGGCACCGGTCATTTGCTCCCACAGGGTGGCCAGGCTCATCACCGTGGAGGCCCCCACCGTGCTGGTAAGCAACAGGGCCGCCGGCCGCCGCAATCGGCTCACCGTACGACTGAAGCTGATGAGCCCCAGGCCCACAATGGTGGCCCCCACAAGGGGCAGGACCGGAATCAACCAAGCAAGATCTGCAGCCGTCGCCATCGTTCCTAGATTCATGGATCGGGGTCTGTGCATCCCCGGCTCACATTAGGGAGGGATTGCAGTTCCGAATGGGTGATTTCGCCTACGATTGCCAGCACATCTCGGACGACGCAGGAGCCAGGCTTGGACAACTTGCCATTCAGCCTGGATCAACTGCGCATCCTCCGGGCCATTGCACGGGAGGGCAGCTTCAAACGGGCCGCCGATAGCCTCTACGTGAGCCAGCCCGCCGTGAGCCTCCAGGTGCAGAACCTGGAGAAGCAACTCAATGTCTGCCTGTTTGACCGCTGTGGCCGCAGCGCCCAACTCACTGAACCTGGCCGGGTGCTGCTGAGCTACTGTGATCGCATCCTGAGCCAGTGCCATGATGCCTGCCGGGCCTTGGAAGACCTGGGCAGCCTGCGGGGCGGGCATCTGAGGGTGGGCGCCAGCCAGACCACGGGCACCTACCTGTTGCCGCGGATGCTGGGGTTGTTTCGCCACAAGCACCCGGACGTGGTGGTTCAACTGCATGTGCATAGCACCCGCCGCACCAGCTGGAGTGTGGTGAACGGCCAGATTGATCTGGCCATCATCGGCGGGGAGGTGCCTACGGAGCTCTCCGAGCAGTTGCTGTGCCAGCCCTATGCCAGTGACGAATTGCAGTTGGTGCTGCCACCGGAGCACCCCATGGCGCGGCAGCCGGAATTCCAGAGGGAAGATCTCTACCGCCTGGGATTTATCGCCCTGGATGCCCAGTCCACCACCCGTCGAGTGGTGGATCAGTTGCTGAAGGACGGTGGCCTGGAAATCCAGCGCCTCAGGATTGATATGGAGCTCAACTCCATCGAGGCCATCAAGAATGCCGTCCAGTCGGGCCTGGGGGTGGCCTTCCTGCCGGTGTTGACGGTGGAGCGGGAACTGGCCATGGGGAGTCTGGTGCGGGGGCGGGTTGGGGATTTACTGGTTTGCCGCCAACTCAAGCTGATTGTCCATCCTTCCCGCTACTGCTCACGGGCTGCGGAGGCGTTCAAGCGGGAGGTGTTGCCCCTGTTCGCCAGCGCCGATAGCCCCGTCGCCCGCCCCACCGAATCCGTTAAAAGCGGCCGGTTTCGTCGCTGAGGGCGCCGCCGTTCTCCCCGCTGCGACCCAGGAAAAGGTTGTCGGTGCGATCCGTCTGGTAGACACAACGCACCACGGGCTGGTCCCGGATGGAACCGATATAGGCAAAGGTGTTCATGCGCTGCTTGCATCTGCGCATGTCCTCACTGCTCACCACCCCTTCCTTCTGCAACACGGACCAGTTTTCCCGCCGGATCACACAGCCAGGCTGCAGCTTGGGTTGGGTGACGAAGCTGGTGACGGGATTCATGGTCTGGTACAACTCCACATCCATCACATAGGCGCTGGCACCCCACTGCTTGCAGAATTCAGGGTCCGGTACCGCCAGATCCAGATCCTGACTGCTGGCAATGTTGCCGGTGCGGCTCCCTGCGGATTGGGTGGTGGTAATGAAGCTGCCAATGCCAATGCCTACAATCAGGACACCAGCCAGCAGCCAAAGATTGCCGAAGCGGCGGGAGGATCCCTCCTGTCCCGGGCTGCCGGGCCCCAGAGGGCGGGATCCGGAGGGGGCAGAACGCAGGGACCGGGCCGTGGCGCGGGCGGTGGAGCGACGGGGGGCCATGGGGGGTCAACGGGGTTGAGGTGGGTCCTGATGGGGAAGCCCCATGCTGTAGTTCATGACGCGGCCATCGGGGTTGTAGGCAATGGCCCCACGGTGCAGCAACTGGCGGATCAGGTTTTCCAGTGTGGTGCCAATGCGGCGCAGGTTGTAGTCATTGAGGGGACGACCGGCATAGGCCTCCACCTGCTCCCGGAAACAGTGCTGCACCTGTTGCAGCGCTCCGTCATTCCAGAGAAATTCATTGTCCGGATCCACATCCAGGGTGAGTTTGTCATTGACGGGGGTCAGCACCCCGTCGTCCACCCGTGCCGCAAAGATGCGCACATGGCGGGTTGTGCATTTGACCATGGACGGCAACTGGTCTGGACTCATGGCGGATCACCAGGGGAAGAACCACATTCTGACTGGCGCCGCCAACGGCAGAGCCATTCCCCATCCCCCAGGGGACGACTTTCCACAGGACACCACCGGTTCTGGGGGATCAAAACCCCGTCCTGCAGCCAAAGATGGCCACCCCCGAGCAACTGGGGACAGAGGGTGAGATGGAGTTCATGGAGGAGGTCATGGGCCGCCAGGGTGGTGGCCAGTTGGGCGCCCCCCAGCACCACCAGCCGCTGCCATCCCTTTTCCCCCATGGCCTGGGGCAACCCCTGCCAGTGGGGGAGGGGGATGACGCCCTGGAACCACGGCGGCGCCTGGTCTAACCGGGTCTGCCCTGGAGCCAGCCACCAGCGCTCCAGCGGTTGACGGAAGACGGACAAAGCACCATCCAACTGTCCTTGGCGGGAAACCACCAGCAGATGGGGTTGTGACGAACGGTGTTGCCGCCGGCGCTGCCGGAGCAAATCCTCCCCATGGATCAGACAAGTGCCGCCATGGACCCGCAGGGTGCCAGCCCCCACAAGACAGGCATCGGCCCAGGCCAGACACTCCTCCAGCACCCGACGATCTGCTGGACCGCCCAGTCTGGCTGCCCCCCCCTGGGGCGGGGCCAGGCGCCCATCCAGGCCCACCGCCAGCACCAGGCGCAATCGGGGACCCATGCCCTGGTGGGCAGAGGGGTCACTCAATGGGCAAGGGCCTGGAGGGCCTGGGCAACGGGACGGTAGGCCACCGGGGACCCGGTGTAGACCTCGGCAGCGTTGTTGGGGCTTTCCTGAAGCCGCACCTTATGCAGCTGTGCCCCACAGCGGGCGATGGGCTGCTTGAGCAGGTCACAGATGTGCAAGGCAATGTTTTCCGCAGTGGGGACCGTGGTGGTGAAGTGGGGAATGTCCTTGTTGAGGAAGGTGTGGTCAAACGGCTCGGTGACCACATCCCGCACCACCTGCTCCAGTGCAGCCAGGTCACAGACCATGCCGGTGCGCTCATCCATGGTTCCCTGCACGGTCACCTCAAGGTGGTAGTTGTGCCCATGGCCATGGGGACGGGCGCATTTCCCGTAGATGGCCACATTCTCTTCAAAGCTCAATTCAGGTCGCGCCAAACGATGGGCTGCCGCGAAATGGTTGGAGATGGTGAGGAAAGCATCCATGGTTTGACCGAAATAATCCGCCCAGAGGAGGGGATGTTCATAGAGACGAATGCCCACCACGGGTAGGTGGGGTTGGAGGCGCTGCCATATGCAGTGACAGAGCCACTCCGTGCAGGGCAACCTGCTGGCCAGCTCCGGCCATGTGGTATTGAGAAAGCTGAAGTCCAGGGAGTCTGTCACCTGGCGACGGAGATGGTGCTTCACCTCCGATAGGTTCAGCACCATGCCATTGGCATCCAGAGGACCAGCCATGGTGACCACCAACTCGTAGTTATGGCCATGGCCAGGGGCATGGCTACAGCGACCGAAGCGGGCTTCATTCTCCGCAGCACTCAACTCCGGCAGCCAATAGCGGTGACTGGCGCAAAATGTGGCCCGCCGCGTGACCAGGCAAAATCGACCCTCCCCATGGGGAGCCACTGTGGTGGCACCGTTGCTGGCGATGGCTGCTGCGGCAACGGGGGCCGGGACCATGGCCGTCATCGCCATTTGCGCCATTTGTAAAGCTGAGTTGATCCTAACCATTAAAATCCATGAACCGTGTCCCCAAACACCGTCTCCTCCGCCAGCAACTTGCTGGCGCCAATGTTTACCTGGTGGGGATGATGGGATCGGGAAAGTCCAGGGTGGGACGGATTCTGGCCCGGTTGCTGGCTTATCACTGGCTGGATGCGGACCAGGTGCTGGAGGCTGCCACCGGGCGTGCGATCCCCACCCTGTTGGCCCAGGAGGGGGAGGAGGGGTTTCGAGCGGTGGAAACCGCGGTGTTGCGCCAGATTGGTCAATGGCACTCCTGTGTGGTCTCCACCGGTGGCGGTGTGGTGATCCGCCCCGCCAACTGGGGGGTCATGCACCAGGGGGTGGTCATCTGGCTGGCCGCCTCCAGGGACCTGCTGCTGAAGCGGCTGCGGCAGGATCCCACACCGCGACCGCTTTTGCAATGTCCTGACCCCAACCAGCGTCTCACGGCGTTGCTGGCGGCGCGGGAACCGCTCTACGCCCAGGCGGATGTGCGCATTGTGCAGACCAGGACCATGACCGCTGAGGCGGTGGCGGATGCTGTCCTCACGGCCCTGCCAAAGCGGTTGCAAGCCCTGCCCCATGGGACGGCCCAGGAACGATCCGCAGATGGGCAGGCCCAGGAGTTGCCAAGCCCTTAGCGCTCCTTCTCCAGACTCAGGTAGAGAAGGAACCACAATAAGGCCAAGGCCCCTGCGCCAGCCGCCATGGCAAGGCCAAGGGGATGATCCCAGTGGAGCAGCCCTGCAAAAGCAATCAGCAGCGCACTGCTCACCATGCGGGACCCATCACGGCGGTTGTCGGTAAACAGTCGCCGCAGGAACGAGAGCATCGGTGCCGATGGCCAGATCATGGTGCAGTTAGCGTAGGGCCTGTGCCCTGAAGGCCAAGGATGGTTGGACCTGGCCTTGGAGCAGGGCAAGGGCCATGGCGCAGGCCCAACGCAGTTGCTCCCCATTGCAGGACTGTTGCAGGCGTTGCAGGGATCCCCGTTGGGCGGTGAGGGCCAGCTCCCCCATGGCCACCGCCGCGGCAATGCGGGACTTCCGGTATTGGGGGGCTGTTTGCGCCAGTCCCTGTTCCAACCACGGGCTCCGCTCCCGGCGTCCCGCCAGACCCACCAAGCGCATGAGCATGTAATGACCGCCATAGTCGCTGCCGTGGTGGCGGTGCAGTTGCTCCAGAATCACGGACTGACTGGCCCTGGACTGTTGAAGAATGCCTGCAGCGGCAGCATATTGACAATTCTCATCCCGTTGTAGCAACAACTGGATCCACCCAGCGGGGGTGGTGTCCATGGGTTGGGGGCATGGGTCAATGAGCCGCAGTTGACGGGGATCATCACGGCAAAGCTCATCCAGGAGGGCTGCCACCGCCGCTGGGGGATGGCCTTTGGCCAGGGCCCGGCGGGCCAAGGGAAATGCCGTCAGGGCCCTCAGGGGCATGGAGACCGGTGTTCGCACCACCGCCGCCAAATGCTCCGGTTGCGCCGCCAGACCCAGATCAATGACCGCTGTTCGCCGCTGCCCCGCCTCCGGATCCTGAAGACGCCTCAGCACAGGCTGTAGCAGAGTTCCTGTGCCCCCCTGATGCACCAGATAGGCCCGTGCTGCCCCATCCAGCAGCCGATCCGGATGGTTGATGCGCTCCTCCACGGCGGCCTTGGCGCCATGGAGTTCCAGACGGGTGAGGCACTGGATCACGGCCCGCTGTTGGGTTCCAGGGCCATGGAGCGCCCCCGTCAAAGCGTCTGTGAGTTGGTCTGGGTCCATGGTCTGGCCGGCGGACCAGAGTCGGGAGAGGCTATTGGCGGCACTCACCACCGCCCCTGCATCGCTGCTCTTGAGGGCCTCCAGCACCCGCACCAGACTACGGGGATCAGGGCGACGACCCAGGGCCTCCAGGGCTTTGCGGCGTGTGAGGCGCTCATTGACGCCGTGGCCCCGCCATGCCGCTGCTGCCAGCAGCGCATTGAGGGATTCCGGGCTGTTGGCAGCCCCTAGGCGGGTGGCGGCCACGTACTGCAGGCCAGGGTTGGGCAGGCAGGCTGTGGCGCTGTGGAGCACCTGAATGGCCTCCTGCTCATCCATCCAGCCAAACAGGCTGTCAAAGCGCTCAGCCATGGGTCCCGCCAGAGAGATTGATGCCCTCCAGACTCTCCCGGGTGGTGCAGCGGGCCAGTCGATTCCAGCAGTCCAACTCCTGATAGGGCCGTGACAGCAACTCCCCACGGAAGCCCTCCAAGCCCCAAGCGCCTGTGAACACAGCCCCCGCAATGCTCCCCACCGCGGTGAAGTCCACCCCCCGCAGATCTGCGGCCCGGAAATCACAGCCTTCCAACTGGGCATAGGCAAAACGGCTGCCGGTCAGCAACGCGCCACAGAAGCGGCTACGGCGCAGGTCCCCATTGGCAAAGCCGATGTCTTGCATCAGGGCGCCACGGCAGTCTGCCCCACTCAGGTAAACCCCCAACATGAATGCCCCCCGCAGATCCATGCCCCGCAGATCTGCGGTGTTAAGAAACGTGCCGCCCAACCGGGCCCCTGGCCCCACGGCACCGGAGCGAGTATACGCAAAGCCTGGTGGCCAGCGGGTCAAAGCGTCGTAACGGGCCAGGGTGAGATCGGCGCCTTCCAGGCGGGCTTCCCCCAGGTCTGCGCCCCGTAAATCGGCGCGGCAGAGCTTGACTCCCCGCAGATCCACTGCCCCAACTCGGCAGCCCTGCCAGTTGACGCCCCGTAAATCGGCATTGTGGTGAACAGCCGCCGCCATGGCACTGTTTTGGTGTTGCTGGTCCGGGGCGGAGGTGAGCCGCGGCTGGTGATCCATGGGGCAGGATGTTGGGCAGCCTCCCCAGCTTGTGACAGCGACAGGGCACCATGGATCTCTCTGCCATGGGTTGTTGCTTTTTTCTCCACCACGCTCAATGGTGGACTTCCTGCGCCTCAGTGCTGGCACCTGGCTATCGGTGCGCAGTGTCCATCATTTCGACTTCTCCCCGGACCAGTCCGGGGAGTCCAATCTGATCATTACCCTGCTGGAGCAGAGGGATGAGGCGGTGCAGCGGGTTTGCGCTCAACAGCAGGTTCCCTGCCATGCCGCCACCATCGGGGCCCGCTTCCAGTGGCAGGGCAACCATCGCCAGGGGCCAGCCGATGAGCGTTATGGGGCGGTGCTGGTGGACTTGCCCGGTCCGCGCCAGGGCTGTGGCCGTTTGGTGCGGGATGTGGGCTATGTGGAGGCCACGCCGGTGATCAGTCCCTATCGCTTTGACGAGGATGGCCTGCTCACCATTCACACCGTCTATGACCGCAATATCGGAACCGAGCGCTGCTGGTTTCTCAATGAAGATGTGCGGGTGCGGGTGGGGACGGTCCAGCTCATGGATGGTCCCAATCTGGTGAGCTACGCCACGGAAACCCGTTGCGCCCCCCTTGCAGACCTTGAGCAGGTGCGACAGGCGGCCCAGGCCCGCTGTTAAAGTGCTTTGGGACCAACACCTAACATGGGCAAACGCCATGGTTAGGCCCGCGGCATGTTCACCCACTTTCTGGATCGGCTTGCGGATAACGTCCAGGAGCGCTCTGGTACTCCTCTCCCTGTACCCAGGGAGTTGGCGGAATGCCATTCCACCAGAAAAGAAGGGGTGATTCGCAGTTGGGCCTGGTCCCTGCCAGGGATTCGCCGCCTGCGGGCCACCCGTCTGGATGCGGGGAATGTGCTCCAGGTGTTCAATGCGGTGGCCTTCCCGGAAACGGACCGGCAACAGCCCCTGTTGGGCATCGACCTCTTGCAATTCGGGTTGCGGGACAAGCTGGTGGCGGTGATGGACTTCCAGCCCCTACGCCAGGATCCCGATTACCTGGAGCGCTACATGGGGGGCCTGAAGACCCTGCAGCAACGTTTCCCAGCCTTTGCCATGGGGGAGGAAATGCGCCACTACGATGCCAACCGCTACTTCTCCCCATGGCTGCTCTTCGCCCGTGGTCCGGCGACAGATCTCAAGGAGAGCCTCCAGAGCGCCTTTGAGTTGCTGCTCTGTGCCTACTGGACGCTCCACGATGGTGAGCAGCCTGACCACCGCCAGCGGAAGGCGGTGGAAGCGCTGCAGAGGGACTATGCCCACTATAGCGTCCAGAAGGATCCGGCCCATGGGCTCTTTGCCAGTTATTTCGGGAAGCGTTGGGCGGATCGCTTCCTCCACGAGTTCCTGTTTCCCGAGTCCATCCCCACCACCGAGACAACCCCATGACCTGGCTCTGGCAGCCCTATCTGGACCATGCCCGGCAACGCCTCCAAGGGCGGCTGAGGGACCTGCGGCCCTACCCCATCCCGGAAGGCTTTGACGAGCGGCGGGCCGCGACGGGATCAAAAGCCCGACCCGTTGAAGTGGTTACCCGCAGTTGGGCGGTGCAGGCCCGCGGTATCCGCCAGGCGCGGGCAGCCTGTGTGGCTGCGAACCCCGTGCCCCAAGTGCTCAACTTCGTCATCAATCCTGATCACCACTATGAATTGCCATTTTTCGGAGCGGATCTGGTGACCCTGCCGGGTGGACACTTGCTGGCCCTTGATCTCCAGCCTGTCCTTAAGCAGGATGAACGCCATACGGGCCCGGTTTGGGAGCGCCTGGAGCCTATTTTCCAGCGCTGGCGCCCTCTGCTGCCGGACGGGGGACCCATCCCCGTGGAAGCGCAACCCTACTTCTCCGCAGGTTTTCTCTGGACCCGCCTTCCCCTCGGTGAAACCACTCTGCTGAAGGAGGCAGTCTTCCCAGCGTTTCAAGAGTATCTGGAGTTGTATCTGGATTTGGCGGCCGCAGCAGAGCCGGTGCAGAGCGAGCGTGCGCAACAACTCTTGGCGGGACAGCGGCGCTACACCGACTACCGGGCTGAGAAAGACCCAGCCCGGGGGATGCTCAGCCGGTTCTACGGCGTGGAATGGACCGAGGCCTACATCCACGACTTCCTGTTTGACCTGCCCCGATCCCTTGAGGTTTTAGACTGAGCAGTTGTCTCCAATCGGATCGTCCTTGAATGTCGGAACAACAGATTCCTGCGTTTCTAGAGCGCCTCAAGACAGACAAAAACCTTGCGGGCTCCCTGTTCCAGGCCAAAACACCTGCGGAGGTGATTATGCTGGCTGGCAATGCCGGCCTGGACTGCACCGCTGCGGAGATTAGCCAATGGCAGGCCACCAGGGCCGTCGCCAAGCTGGTGGAAGACGGCATCTGCGCCAACGGATTACGCTGGCGCAGCCTCCATGGCCCAGGTGGCCTCCATGTGCAGATTGTGGGAGCCAGCGCCAGCTTTGGGCTGTGGTGCCCCAGTTGCTGAGGGAGGAATCAGTGGCCTGCGGTTGAACCAATGGCCACCACCACGGTGATGAACACCCGCGCCAACTCGAAGCTCCCCACAATGGACAGGGCCAGCCCGAATTTTTGGGCCACAGGGGGCACCCCATTGGCCCAGGCAGCAGAGACCTGTCCCCCTGCAGCCCACTTCGTCACGGCCACATCCCGCCAGTAGGAACCGTAGCGGGGCAGGCTGACATTGAAGGGCACAGTGCCCGTGGGACGCCCGGACAACAACCGTCGCCGCTGGTAGGGAACGGTGTCCAACCCGAAGGCGGCCATGTACTCGGAAGAATTGAGCAGCCCATCCACCAGACCACTGAGGCCTTCCTGGACAAGCACAATGGACCAGGCAATTTTCTCTTTTTCCCCATTCACTTCACGACCGAGAAGACGCTGCACCAGTTGGGAAGCCACCTCGTAGTTGGAATTGCATTGATACACCCAACGCTGAAAGCGCTCCGAGAGGCACAGGCCGCGCATGAGTTGTTGCACATTCATCTGGCCGTTCTTGAACTGGGATTCAAGAAAAGGCTCCCGATCCGCCGCCATGGTGTGGAAAAACAACTGGCGGTAAGCGGCGTTGATCAGCTCATCTGCGTTGTTGGCGTTATCCATGCGATGGCCACGGGGCGCCAGGTCTTCCTGGGCGAAGCCAGCAACATGGGCATTCATGGATGTTGCCGGATAAGGCAAGAGGCCAAGGGTCATAAGAACATTAAGCCCCAAAGGGCAATGACATGCCCCACTACCTTAGCCGTACCACTCTGGAGCACAGCTTTTGCCGTGGAAACACATTAAGCAACTTCAAAAACCTCATGGGAAGAACTGCAATGGCCACACTGCCCCTTTCCCCTCAGAAGAGTGTGGAGAAGCGCAGCTTGAGGGAGTGATCCACCGGCGAGGTGGTGGTGTTCGGCTCTTGCCGCTCCCCCGCCAGGGAGACTTGCCGGTTCCCCCTGGGCTGGCTCGGCATAGGGCACCAGGGACCAGAGGAGGCTGTAGTTCCTGCTGGTGGGGGAGAGGGCCAACGCCACTGCCGGGGTGAGGGTGAGTTGGTTGTTGTGGGTGGGGAAGCCATAGGCCAGCTCCGCTTCAAACCGTTGCCCGCTGCTGGGGGCAGCATCCAGCGTCTCAAAGGTGGTGGGGTTCAACAGGGCATCCATGCCGCCTGCTGTGGTGGCGCCCATGGCGTGGCTTAGGGAGAGGGAGGGGCCGCGATTGGAGGGAGAGGGCTCCCAGGAGAAGGAGAGGGCCGCGCCTTGTTCCTGGAGGTCCTCTTCCCCATGGACGAGGAGGGTGTGTCCCCTGATGCCCCGTTCCAGAGCCTGCCAGAGGATGCCAGCACCCAGATCCACGCCAAAGCCGGTTTCTGCATCCCCACTGTCTTGCCGGATGCCTAACGCCAGGGAGGGGGTGAGGGAGGCGCCGTTGGATAGGGGGAAAGGTCTGACGGCCTCGATCCCCAGACGGAGGCGGGAGAGGCTGCCCTCGGAAGACTCCAGCCCGTCCACTTCTGCTGAGGTGGTCTTCAGGGTGAGCACATCGGCGGTGCTGCTGAGGGTGATGCCTTCATTACCCCCATCGAAGAGCAGCCCATCCATGCCCAGGGCAGCCATGGTCATGGTGGTGCTGGGGGTGGCGTCATCGCGGGGGCCATCCGGGTTGAGGGAGAGCTGGCCCCAGCCATAGCCCGCAACGGCCCAGAGGCCCAGCCGCGGAGTGAGGGCATAGCGGCCATAGGGGAATAGGCCTGTCACAGTGCTGTTGACCTCACCTTCAGCACCGCTCCCCTCGCTCTCATAGGAGCCACTGCCCCAGGACTGGCTGAGGGCAGCGCCAGCCTGCCAACGTTGCCGGCTCCAGTCGGCCCCCAGCAGGAGGGTGGTCACGCTCCCATCCAGGGAGAACTCTTCCTCTTCTCCACGGAAGGAGGAGAAGGCGCCTTGCCCCCAGAAGGCCAGACGGGGTGCTACTCCCTCTTGCTCTGGAGCGAAGCTGAAGGAGGAGTCTTCCACCAACGCTTGGGCAGTGAGGGGATCAAAGCCCAGTGCCTTGGAGAGTAACCCTTCATGTTCCGCCAACGGTGGGGCGCTGGTGATGGCTTCCCCGGCAACAGTGAGTTGCAAGCCAGCGGCAGGGCGGGCGCTCAAGCGATCTTGCAGGGCATCCATCAGTTGGTGGGAGACGGTGCGGCCCAAGCGCAACTGCCATGCCTTCGTCTCTTCTGTGGAGTGGGCCGCCACCACGGTCGCCGTCACTGTGGCGGTGATGCCCACATAATTGGGGCCGCTGGCGGTATGGGTCAGGGTGATGGCGGTGCCAATGAAATCGGTGTCCTCTGGTGCGGTGATGGTGACCCGCTGGGGGCGATCCCAGTTGGAAGGGGTGAAGGTGACGCTGGTGGGGGTCAGGGTCAGGTCTGTGGCTGCATCACCACTGATGGCCACGGTCACATCCCCGCTGGGCCGGGTATCCAGGGCGATGGTGTAGGAGGCGCTGCCCCCTTCTGCCACCCTCAGGCGGGAGACGGACAGCATCAGCGCCGGGTCATCATCTTCCACCCTGACCGATGCCGAACCGTTGCTGGCATGGGGTGTGTAGCCACTTCCCCCTTCGACGGTGGCGGTGATGCGGCCGTGGTCTTCGTGGATGGCGTCATC
>JAJDUS010000068.1 GCA_022826535.1 Prochlorococcaceae cyanobacterium jk18x1bzbins.87 | reverse complement strand
CCGCCCTGTGGAGGGGTGTAAATCCAAGTATGTTGCCCCGTGCATTGAGATCAGCCCCTTCCTCCAGGCAACGGGCAACATCATCCACTGATGCCTCCTCAAAGAAACTGCTGAAGTTCCAAGTTGAGCAATCGGACAAAGCCATTGCCGGATTGCCGACAATGGTTCCCAGCACAAGAGGAGCCGTCAGAAGAGGCGCAAGCTTCAGGGGCATAATGGGTGGTTTTTGTGGTTAAGGCTACATCAGCAAGGCGCCAGTCTTCACCTCAACAGATCAAAATCCCAATCTTTCAGGGGTTTTGCCTCAAGAGATTGTATGTTGGTGCGGTTCTGCAAAAGCGTCTTGGTGGGGGACGCACTGCGCTTCCTCGGCGCCCATTGCAATGACCGCATAGGGGAGTTTCAGAAGATGGGTCTTCCCCGTTCCATTTGCGCCGACGATGACATTAAGACCTGGGGCGAAGGTGAGATCTGCCCCTTTGAAGACGGTGAAATCTCTGACGCTGAGAGACTGAAGCATTGATTCCCCCTACAATTGATGCCTAGAAACGAGCATCATTGAGTTGCCAGTAGACATCGCTATCTCTTAGGGGGGAATCGTCCGGAATGAGATCCAAGGCTATATCTCCACCTGCGTCTCGTGCCTTGGGATCAGCGCCGGCATCCAGCAGGGTCTTCACCACTGCTGGGGTCTCGCTAAGCTCCGCCGCCCTGTGGAGGGGTGTCAATCCATCTTCGTCCCGTGCATTGAGATCAGCGCCAGCATCCAGAAGGGTCTTCACCACGGCTGGGGTCTCGCTAAACCCCGCTGCCCCATGGAGGGGTGTCAATCCATCTTTGTCCCGTGCATTGAGATCAGCGCCAGCATCCAGCAGGGCCTTCACCACTGCTGGGGTCTTGCTAGCCCCGGCTGCCCAGTGGAGAGGTGTCAGTCCATCTTTGGTACGTGCATTGAGATCAGCACCAGCATCCAGCAGAGTCTTCACCACTGCTGGGGTCTTGCTATACTCCGCCGCCCAGTGGAGGGGTGTCCGTCCATATTCGTCCCATGCGTTGGGATCAGCGCCAGCATCCAGCAGAGTCTTCACCACTGCTGGGGTCTTGCTAGACTCCGCCGCCCTGTGGAGGGGTGTCCGTCCACGTCCATATTCGTACCGTGCGTTGGGATCAGCCCCCTCCGTCAGGCAATGGGCCACATCATCCGCTGATGCCTTCGCAAAGAAATCGGGTGAGTTCCAGTTTGAGCAATCGAGCAGAGCCATTGGGGACACAATAGTGTTTGCTACTTAAGGCTACACCAGCAAGGCGCTATCCTTCCTCCTCAGTCATACCCCAACAGATCAAAGATTTCCCGATCTTTGAGGGGTTCCGCCTCAAGTGGTTGTACATTTTTCAGGAGACAACGGGCCAGGCTGAGATATTCTTGCTGCACTTGTAATACATCAGGGCTGGGCTCCATCTCGAAGATGGTGCATTTTTTGAGGCGGGAGCGGCGGATGGCGTCAACTGCTTTGAAATGGGCCAGGGTGCGTAGGCCAGCGCGGGCGTTAAAGCGGTCGATTTGATCTGTTTCCTGAGAGCGATTGGCCACCACGCCCCCTAGCCGCACCCGGTAATTCTTGGCCTTGGCTTTGATGGCTTGCACAATGCGATTCATGGCGAAGATGGAATCAAAGTCATTGGCGGTGACGATCAGGCAGTAGTGGGCATGTTGGAGGGGCGCGGCAAAACCACCACACACCACATCCCCTAACACGTCAAAAATCACCACGTCCGTGTCTTCCAGGAGGTGGTGCTCCTTGAGCAGTTTGACAGTTTGACCGGTCACGTAACCACCGCAGCCGGTGCCCGCCGGTGGGCCGCCGCTTTCCACACACATGACCCCGTTATAGCCGGTGTAGACAAAATCACTGGCCTCCAGTTCTTCGCTGTGGAAGTCCACCTCCTCCAAGGTGTCGATCACGGTGGGCACCATGCTCTTGGTGAGGGTGAAGGTGCTGTCGTGTTTCGGGTCGCAGCCGATTTGCAGCACCCGCTTGCCGAGATGGGAGAAGGCGGCGGAGAGGTTGGAGGAGGTGGTGGATTTGCCAATGCCCCCCTTGCCGTACACGGCAATGACGAGGGCGCCTTCTTCAATGTTGAGCTTGTTGTCCTGGTGGACTTGAACGCTCCCTTCCCCGTCTTCACGACGTTGCTGGGGGGCGGTGGTGGTGGCGGTCATGGCCTGTGGGTGTGTGAAGGAATGTGGGTGGTGTGGGCTGTGGTCAGCGGCCGTAGTGGGCCTTGGCTTCGTAGAGGGTGTCCACGGTGATCAGGTCAATGCCTTTGGTCTGGGCAAAGGCTTCCGTATTGCGGCGCACTTTGCCTCGCACAAAGAAGGGCACCTTCCCCAACTCCGCCAGGCCCTCCTGGCTCCAGCACCGGGCCTTGCCGGTGTCGATGGGCACATTGACGGCGGCTGGCGGCGCTGCTGTTGGGGGGGGCTCGGGTTTGGAGCCGCCAGCGTGGAGGTGGCTTTGGTGGCCATCCACGAATTCGAAGTCCTCCCGGAACATGCCGATGAGGTGTTCCTCCAGACCCATCATCAGCGGATGGACCCAGGTGTCGAAGATCACGTTGGCCCCTTCCCAGCCCATTTGGGGTCCATAGCGGGCCGGCACGTCCTGCACATGGATGGGGGTGGAAATTACGGCGCAGGGGATGGAGAGCCGCTTGGCGATGTGGCGCTCCATCTGGGTGCCCAATACCAGTTCAGGGGCGGCATCGCTGATGGCCTGTTCCACCGCCAGGTAGTCATCAGTGATGAGGGCAGTGAGGCCATAATCCTTGGCGGCGGCGCGCACCAGCTTGGCGCTCTCCCGGCTGTAGGTGCCCAGGCCCACCAGTTCAAAGCCCAACTCCGCCGTGGCGATCCGCGCTGCGGCCAGGGCATGGGTCCCGTCGGCAAAGACAAACACCCGCTTGCCCGTCAGGTAGGTGGAATCCACGGAGCGGGAATACCAGGGCAGACGGGAACGGGCCCGTTCCGTGCTGCCCCCATGGAGTTGGGGAGACCACAAATCACTGGCCCCCACCACCTCCGGCCGCAGGGCCATGGTCACGTCCACCTCCAGGGCAGCGCCCACCTCCTGGAGAAAATCCCGGGTGGCGCCAATGCCGATGGGGACGGTGCGTACACAGGGCATGGCAAATTGCCGCTCCAGCCAGTCGCAGACGGGCTTGGCCACCTCGGGATAGAGACAGACGTTGAGATCAGCCTCCGGGATGCGCCGCAGATCGGCAGGGCTGGCCCCCAGGGGCGCCACAACAGACACCTGCACACCAATTTCCCCCAAGAGCCTGCACACCTCGGTGACGTCGTCCCGGCAGCGGAAGCCCAGGGCGGACGGCCCCAGGAGATTCACCTTGGGGCGCACCCCAGGGGCACGGCCGGGTCGCACGGCGCCGGGGGGGGGGATCTGGTCTTTCAAGAGGCGGCGCACCAGTTGGTAGAAGGTCTCGGCGGCGCCCCAGTTTTCCTTCTTGGAATAGGCCGGTAACTCCAGGTTCACGATGGGGATGGGGAGCCCCATGCCACTGGCCAAGGCGCCCGGCTGATCCTGGATGAGTTCCGCTGTACAGCTTTCCCCCACCAGCAGGGCCTGGGGCTGGAAGCGCTCCACAGCCTCCTGCACGGACACCTTCACCATCTCGGCGGTGTCCCCCCCCAGGTCCCGCGCTTGAAAGGTGGTGTAGGTGACGGGGGGGCGTTTGCCCCGCCGCTCAATCATGGTGAAGAGCAGATCGGCATAGGTGTCCCCCTGGGGCGCGTGCAACACGTAATGCACCCCCTCCATGGAGGTGGCAATCCGCATGGCGCCCACATGGGGGGGGCCTTCATAGGTCCAGAGGGTCAAGTCCATGGCGTGGCTCCAGATGGGGAAGGCTCAGAAGTGAAGACGTTGGCGGCGGGCCAGGGGACGGGCAAACAACTCCGCCAGATCCCCCGCCTGCTCATACCCCTGGATGGGGCTGAACACCAGTTCAATGGACCACTTGGTGGCCATGCCCTCCGCCTCCAAGGGGTTGGCCAGCCCCAGACCACAGACCACCAGATCAGGCCGGGCTTCTCGCACCCGCTCCAGTTGGCGGTCCACGTGCTGGCCTTCACTGATGGTGGTGGCGGCGGGCAGTTGCTCCAGTTCAGCGGCCATGAGCAAGCGGTCCAGATAGGGGGTTCCCACCTCCTGGAGCACCATGCCGCACTCCTGGTGCAGGAAACGGGCCAGGGGGATTTCCAGCTGGGAATCCGGCAACAGAAACAACCGCTTGCCGTCCAGTTGGTCCCTGTAGCGGGCCACAGCCTTGCGCCCCCGCTGCCGGGCCGCCTCCAGGTGGGGTTGTACCCTGCTGGCGGTCAGGCCAAATGCCGCGGCAGCCGCCTGGATCCAGGCGGTGGTGCCTTCCACCCCCAAGGGATATGGGGCGGCAATGAGCTGGGCGCCCCGGGCCTGCAGGGCCCGGGCGGTGGCGCTCAGGTAGGGCTGGCATAGCAGGATGCGGGTGTTGGGACCCACGGGGGGCAGGTCCACGGAGCGACGGGGGGGCAAGGTGTGGATGCCAGGCAGACCCAGTTGGGCAAAGAGGCGACACAACTGGTCCTCCACTTGATCCGCCATGGTGCCCACCAGCAACAGACCCTCGGCCTCGCCATGGGGTAGCAAAGGGGCCAGGGCGGCCAGGGCGTTGTCTTCCCCTTGGGTGAAGGTGGTTTCAATGCCGCTGCCGGAATAGCTCACCACCCGCACCCGGGGCAGGTGCCGCTGGCTCAGGCGTTGGGCGGCATTGGCCAGGTCCAGCTTGATCACCTCGGAGGGGCAGGACCCCACCAGAAAGAGGGTGCGAATCTCCGGCCGCCGCTCCAGCAGTTGGGCCACCACCCGATCCAGCTCATCATTGGCGTCCGCCAGGCCCGCCAGATCCCGCTCCCCCAGGATGGCGGTGCCAAAGCGGGGTTCTGCGAAGATCATCACCCCCGCTGCGGACTGCACCAGGTGGGCACAGGTGCGGGAGCCCACCACCAGGAAGAAGGCATCCGGCATCCGGCGATGGAGCCAGACAATGCTGGTGAGGCCACAGAACACTTCCCGCTGACCCCGTTCCCGCAGCAGGGTGAGCGGCTGGGCACATCCCCCGGAAGCCTGGGGCGCAGCATCGGTTGACTTTTGGATCAAGGCCATAGGCGGAGGAAACGACGGGATCCATCACCAGCGAACCGACGCTGCGCGCCAGTCACCGTTGCTGGCATCAGCATGACGTTGTTCCACCCTAGCCCTTCAAAAATACTTTTTTTTGTAGGATTTGTGAGACAACACCTTGAACAGGCAAATGTGACGGTTCTTAACAGTAATCTGTAACGCCAACCATGGACATGGACTCTTATCCTGCTTTCCACTCAACCATTCTCCTTTTCACCCCATGAAACTCCTTGTGCGCTTTTCCTTAACTATTTAAGTGTACCCTTGTTATTGGTGGGATGTGCTCGCACTAGGGTCAGGACTCATAACCAGAAGAGGACAGTGGCGGCCAGGAGGATGGCAGAACGGAAGGCGTGGGCGCAGCCGTCGTAGCGGGTTGCAATGGGCCGTCAGTCCTTCAGTCGGGAAAAAAGATTCTCGGTTTTATGACCCTTGCGATACAACCTCTTGCTGTAATGCACTGGTTTCTTGCGGCAGCGACGGGGCGGGATGCAAGGCGTGATGCCCTGCTGGGCCAGCATCTTGCGGATTTTGTCCCTGTCATACCCTTGATCCCCATCGGCACTGGTGAAGTCACTGCATTGCCCCTCACGCAGGTGGAGCCGCAGGCGACCACCTTTGCTGTCACAGACTCCATGGAGCTTGCTGGTCATGCCCCCCTTTGTTGAGGCTGCACGCCGTGGGATGGGCTTTGAGATCGGTGGCGCCAATCATCAGCACCTCTGGCTCTGCGGCATCGGGTAGCTCTGCGGAGTCGGATGCTGACAACTCAGAAAAGATCAGATCAAGAACACCCTTATCTCACCAGCGGCGGCAACGGGGAACCACGAAAAATTGGGCAACCCCTTCTGTAGGACGTTGTCTCACCATGAGAAAGTTAGTCCTGGAGAGGGATTGCCCAGGTCAGCAGGTTTTTCCAGGCGAGGAAGGGGCGATTTTTCGTGGCTCCCAACGGTTGTAGAGGGTTTTGTGGGGGCCATCGGCCGCCGGGGCATCCACCCAGCGCAGACCCTTCTGAATGACAGGGGTGATGCCGCTCAACACCTTCCTGTCATCCACCCGCTTCCCACCCCGTTCCTTGGGAAACAAAGGGCGGATGCCATCAACCTGCTCCGCGCTGAGCCCCAACAACTGGGCCATCACCCATCTCCTCCTGCTGCTCTCTTGGGGCTCCCTCTCTGGTGAGAGGATCATTATATGATGAGCCCTGATCCTAGGGTCAGGACCTATCATCAGAAGATGACAGTGGCGGCCAGGAGGATGGCAGAGCAGAAGACGTGGGTGCAGCGGTCGTAGCGGGTTGCAAGACACCGCCAATCCTTCAATCGGGAAAAGAGTCTCGATTTTGTGACGTCTGCGATTCAGCCTCTTGTGGTCATGGACTGGTTTCTTGCGGCAGCGACGGGGGGCGGGACGCAAGGCGAGATGCCCTGCTGGGCCAGCATCTTGCGGGTTTTGTCCCTACCCTACCCCTCACCACAGCAGCAGGTGGAGCCACAGGAAACCACCTTTGCTGTCGCAGGCCGTAGGGAGCTTGCTGGTCATGTCCCCCTTGGCGCGCTGATCAGGTGGTCTCCCCCTTGTTGAAGCTGGACGCCGTGGGACGGGCTTTGAGACCAGTGGCGTCAATCATACAGGACCTGGGGCATCCACAAAACCCTCTACAACCGTTGCCGCCACTGGTCAGACAAGGGTGTTTTTGATCTGATCTTTTCTGAGTTGTCAGCATCCGACTCCGCAGAGCCCCCTGATGCTGCAGAGCCAGAGGTGCTGATGATTGACGCCACTGACATCAAAGCCCATCCCACGGCGTCCAGCCTCAACAAAGGGGGGGTGCCCCCGCCTGATTGGTGGCACCAAGGGGGGCATGACCAGTAAGCTCCATGGGATCTGTGACAGCAAAGGTGGTTCCCTGCGGCTCCACCTGCGGAGGAGCAATGCAGTGACTTCATCGGTGCCGATGTAGTGCTCAAAGACCTGCCGCCTGCGGCCACGGTGATTGGGGATAAAGGTTATGCTAGCGACAAAATCCGTAAGATGCTGTCCCAGCAGGGCATCTCACCTTGCATTCCGCCCCGTCGCTGCTGCAAGAAACCAGTGCATTACAGCAAGAGGTTGTATCGCAAGGGTCATAAAATCGAGAATCTTTTTTCCCGACAGAAGGACTGGCGGCCCATTGCAACCCGCTACGACCGCTGCACCCACGTCTTCCGTTCTGCCATCCTCCTGACCGCCACTGTCCCCTTCTGGTGATGAGTCCTGACCCTAGTCTTTTGCCTCTCCAACGGGAAGGGGATGGCTGGCGCCTGGCTGTGGATCCGGCCAAGCCTTTTGGAGCCCTTGTGGGTGGCGAGGGTTGGGCCTGTGAGTTGCGGGCTTCTGAACTCCAGGCCCTGTGCCATGGCGTGGCTGTGCTGGTGCGCCAACACAGCGCCATGGCAGACCAGTTGATGGCGGAAGAATCCATCACCATCAGCCATGAATCCTGTGGCCTGTGGTTGGAGTTGTGTGGCACAGCAGCCTGCTGGTCCCTGCGGTTTCTCCTGGAGCCGGAAGCAGATCGCGGCTGTGAAGGGGCTTGGTCAGTGCAGGCCAGTCCCCAGTTGGCCATGGCACTGCAACAGTTGGAGGACTCCGGGCAATTGCCTGCTTGACGTGTGTCAGTGTCTTGGGACCGCCAAGTCTCCATGGCCATTGAGCCCAGGCAGACAGGGCCGGGCCAGGCACGTGCGGCTGTACTCTTGACTCCCACTGCTGTCAAGGCAGTGCCTAGGGTCAGGGCTCATCATGGAAGGAGTGACCCTCTCACCAGAGAGGGACGCCCAAGAGAGCACCAGGAGGATGGGTGATGGCCCAGTTGTTTTGGCTGAGTCAGGAGCAGGTTGCCCGCATCCGCCCCTTCTTCCCCAAGGAACGGGATGTGAAGCGGGTGGATGACCGCAAGGTGTTGAGCGGCATCATCCCTGTCATTCAGAAGGGGCGGCGCTGGGTGGATGCCCCTGCTCCTATGGACCCCACAAAACCCTCTACAACCGTTGCCGCCCCTGGTCAGACAAGGGTATCTTTGATCTGATCTCTTCCGAGTTGTCAGCATCCGATGCCATAAAGCCAGAGATGCTGATGATTGACGCCACCGATCTCAAAGCCCATCCCACGGCGTCCAGCCTCAACAAGGGGGAGGTGAATCCTGCCTGACCCTAGGGTCCAGGACTCATCACCAGAAGAGGCAATGGGGGCCAGGAGGATGGCAGAACGGAAGACGTGGGCCAGCAGTCGTAGCGGGTTGCAATGGGCCGCCAGTCCTTCAGTCGGGAAAAAAGATTCTCGATTTTGGACCCTTGCGATACAACCTCTTGCTGTAATGCACTGGTTTCTTGCAGCAGCGACGGGGCGGGATGCAAAGCGGGATGCCCTGCTGGGCCAGCATCACCCGTGAAGTCACTGCATTGCCCCTCGCGCAGGCGGAGTCGCAGGGGACCACCTTTGCTGTCAAGACCCCATGGAGCTTGCTGGTCATGCCCCCCTTGGCGCCATCAATCAGGCGGGGGGTCCCCCCCTTTGTTGAGGCTGGACGCCGTGGGATGGGCTTTGACGTCAGTGGCGTCAATCATCAGGACCTCTGGCTCTGGGGCATCGGATGCTGACAACTCAGAAAAGATCAGATCAAAAACACCCTTGTCTCACTAGCGGCGGCAACGGTTGTAGAGGGTTTTGTGGGGACCATAGACCGGCCGGCATCCACCCAGCGCAGACCCTTCTGAATGACAGGGATGATGCCGCTCAATACCTTCCTGTCATCCACCCTCTCACCCCGTTCCTTGGGAAACAAAGGGCGGATGCGGGCAACCTGTTCCGCGCTGAGCCCCAACAACTGGGCCATCACCCATCTCCTCCTGGTGCTCTCTTGGGGCTCTCTCTGGTGAGAGGATCATTCCTCGGCCGGATCACTGATGTTGTAGAAGATCTGGACCCAATGCATCCGCAGCATCGACTCCAGCGGATAGGGAACTCTCCCCTTGCCTGCTTGCGGGTAGTACGGCTTGATCTGCTCCAACAGACCATTCCACGGAAACACTCCTCTACCCCATACGGAAACCCTTCCTCCTCGTCTTCCTCTTGTTCCCCTCGTCCTCAAGGTCGGCAAAGCTCCTCTCCATCCATACTCTGTCATGGCATCCACGCCGCCAACTCATATCAGGCGCTTCCATCCTAACCTAATCCCCACTCACTTGACAGACTTGTTCAGAGGTGGCTTGGGCGCAAGAGTGCATGACATCCTGTTCTCTGTTACAGAATCTACTGATTATGTACTAAGGAACTTCCCTTGCAAGGCCTTTCAAGACGTCAATCAAGCCAAAGGGTTTCCGCCAAAATTGCCCAAGGCCCCAAGGCTTTTGCCCACTTTGTCCCATGGGCCGATTTGGGCGGCATCCGCAGCAGGCCAATGGTGGGCAGACCAGGAATCCATGCACTGTGGCGTCCGGAATCAGGCCATCATGGGATGAGTTCCCCCCCCAGCCATGGCCAGGACCATGGGGTTCACCCCCCCACCCCCATCCGCCACAGCCGCCACCGGCACCGAAGGGGGCCGCCGCGCCCTGGCATTGTTGCGGCAATGGCCGGGAGAGCACCGCGTTGCCGTGGGGCTATCCGGTGGGGTGGACAGCTCCCTCGCTGCCGCCCTGCTTCAGGAGGCCCAGTGGTCCATCACTGGCGTAACCCTTTGGCTGATGAAGGGGCGCGGGACCTGCTGCTCCGATGGGTTGGTGGATGCAGCCGGGGTCTGTGAACAACTGGGGGCGCCCCATCACATCCTGGATGCTCGGGAAGCCTTTCAACAGGACGTGGTGCAGGTGCTGGTGGAGGGCTATGGCCAGGGCATCACGCCCCTGCCCTGCTCCCGCTGTAACCGCCATGTGAAGGTGGCACTGCTGCTGAATTGGGCTGAGCGGGAGATGGGCATCTCCCATCTGGCCACCGGTCACTATGCCCGCCTGCGCCGTCATCCGGACAGTGGCCGCATGGAGTTGCTGCGGGGGCGGGACCGCCAGAAGGATCAAAGCTATTTCCTCTATGACCTCCCCCAGGAGCAGTTGCAGCATCTGGTGTTTCCCCTGGGGGAGCTGCAGAAGGCGGAAACCCGTGTTGAGGCCCAACGCCATGGCCTCCGCACCGCCGCCAAACCGGAAAGCCAGGATCTCTGCCTGGTGGAGCACCACGGCTCCATGGGGGCCTTTCTGGAGACCCACCTCCCCCCACGGCCCGGCAAGATCGTGTTGCCCGATGGCACGGTGGTGGGGTCCCATGGGGGTGTGCAGCACTTCACCATCGGCCAGCGCCGTGGTCTGGGGGTGGCGTGGCATGAGCCCCTCCATGTGGTGCGGCTGGATGGGGCCATGAACCAAGTGGTGGTGGCACCCCGCAGGGAGGCCATGGGCACGGATTGTGCCGTGGCCGCCATCAACTGGGTGTCCATCCCGCCAGCGGTGGCGCCCATGGCGGTGCAGGTGCAGGTGCGCTACCGCAGCAAACCCGTCACCGCCCGGTTGATTCCCACCGGCGCCGCAGAAGCCAAGCTGGTGTTTGAGACGCCCCAGTTTTTCATCACCCCTGGGCAGGCGGCGGTGTTTTACGCGGAGGACCTGCTGCTGGGGGGCGGGCTCATCCAGCCGGAGATGGACTAGGATGAGAACTGTGGTGGATGTATCGGGGCGTAGCGCAGTTTGGTAGCGCGCTTGCTTTGGGAGCAAGATGTCGCAGGTTCAAATCCTGTCGCCCCGATTTCACCACTGCAGGCCACCTACGGCTTGTGCAGTGGGCCTGATCCAGGGAAGGCGCCGATTTTGCTGCCATGACCATCCAGGGTAGCCATGAAGGGATGGCCAGGATCACCACCCAGCCCCGCTCCAAGCTCAGGCCGGGAGCGTGGTCCGTTGTCGGACCCGCTGGTACTTGGTGGAAGACGTACAGGCTACGCCACAGTCAGGTGGCGACACGGTGGTGACAATGGCCTGCATGGAAGACGACGCCATTGGCGACCGCCTGACGGTGTTCCGGGAGCAGGAGGTGGACTGTGTGGTGCTTGGGGAAAGCAACTGGGAAGCAGTGGCCCAGCGGGGATTTGATCGGCCCAGGCAGTTCACCGCCTACGGCGACACCTGCCTTGGAAGTGTGTCACCACCACGGACGCCCACCTTCTTCGGGTCCCCTATCCGGCAGGACAGGAATTGACCTTAAGGCCTACCGCTTGGAACCATTGCGCAAGGCGTTGCAGATGCCGCAGGTGGGTCTGTTCATTGCTGACGCTGTCGCTTTGGGCAAGACCATTGAGGCTGGCTTGACTCTGCGGGAGATGCTGTTGCGGCAGCGGATCAAGCCCGTCGTGATCCGCTGCCGGCCTTCGATGCTGTGGTGGGGCAGGAGGAGATGATAAATCGTTGCGGCTTGGCGTTCATGGTGGTGGACCGGGCCTATGGGGCCAAAGTGTGCCAAGAGTGCGGCTTCGGCGCCAACCCCTGGAGCACCCACAGCCGCTTTCTGGTTTCCCATGCGCTCCTGCGCCACTCGGAATACGCTGCACCAGCCAGCAACACATTGCGCTGTGCCATTGTTTCAGGGCTGACGTGGAGCCCCAGAGATCCGGCCCCCCTGTTCGAGCATCGGGTGTTTCTCTCCGCCACCCTCCATAACGGCCATGGCAATAGCTTCACCGCGTTATTGGAATTGCTGGGTCCGTCTCGCTTTGTGCGGGGTGTGCCGTTTGATCCCAATGATCTGGACAGCATTTTGGTGCGGCACTTGAAGGACGACCGGTGATACCTTGGCGGGGAATTCCCTGAGCGTGTGGTGCAACCACTCACCCTTCCCGGAGGAAGCCTGCCCGCTGAGGCCCCGGAATTGAAACTCCCACGGCTGTTGCAGTCATATTCCAAGCAGCGGCAGTAACGCCTGATGCAAGAGGCGGCCGGCAAACGCCAGCGCAATGCTGACCGATTGGTGACCACCAATCTGCAAAAACGTCTGCTCAGTTCCATCGAAGCTTTTGCCCGCAACCTGAAGTGGGGCTGATTGAGATAGCGATAGCACTGACCTCTCGGAAGACGAGTTGCTCACCCTGGAAGAGGTCCAGACCTCCGCTGCCCTGCGGCAAACGGTGGACGCCAGCCAAAGTGATTTGGCCTTGCTGGAGGCCATGGGGAAGATCGCCGAGTCAAACCACCACTGCCAGGATCTACGCATCCACACGCTGGAGGCTTTTTTACGCCAACACTTCTGCTCCAATCCCGGGAAGGCCCAGGCAAGATGGGAGCCAACGCGCCTGTTGATTTTTACCGCTCCGTCGACACCGAGCGGTACTTGGAGCGTCAATTGCGGGCACTCCTGGGTGATGAGGACGCCAATCGCCGTATTGCTTCTTTCACGGGGGCATGGCCGATAAGAACCGCGAGCCGTTGAAGGGCCCGGTTCAATGCCGATCCGGAGGAGCTGCTGCAAATCCTGATTGCCACCGATGCGGCCCGTGAGGACGTCAACCTGCAAAACCACTGCCGCCACCTCACCCATTTTGAACCCCAGTTGTGGATAAGGTGAGGTGAGGGCAGGGATGTGGGCTGTGCTGATGTTGCCTTTTGATTTTCAAGGTGGGTTTGTGAAGGAATTGGCAAGCTTGGGATGGTTCCCCTGTCATGCTTGTCTCTTCCATGCCAAATCAAGCTGCCCGGTTCGCTGTTTTTGACGATGACCTCAGCCAGGAGTAGGCCTTGTCCTGAATCCCATAAAGATTTAGGGAAGCACTGGGGAACGCCTTTCTGGCCCAGTCCTGGCTTTTCAAAAGCCTTGCTGTAAGAGAGGAGTGAGGGTCTTCTGTGAAAGCGCTTTGAAGTTTTCCAGTGTGTCCCTAATTGCTGCATCATGACTTTCCCATGATGAAAGCACATCCCATGGGGAAGGCAGTCCAATTTTTCCAGTGCCCTGTTGAGAACCTATTAAGAATTAAGAAGCACCTTAGTCAAGAGTAGATGTCAGGTAAAGTTGTGTCATGTCTAGCCAAGTGACCATGGCATCCCCGATCAATCAGTTCCGGACTGGCTGGCTGACCCGTCCAATGCGCAGTGAACGTAAAGGAACCACTGGCCAACGTTGGCGGGCGGGTTTTGATGATGCCGGTTTCAGGAAGGCCGATGGGAGACAGAAAATTCCAGTTGGGGTGGGAGTTAAAACACTGGGTGTCGTCCTCTTCTTCTCCCTGGCTGGCCTCTCTTCACCACAGCGGACACAGGCGCAGACGACGATCAGTATCTGCGACCGCACTCCCCAGGTGGAAGCCGCAATTCTCTATGGATTGCTTCAAACGGAGGCGGACTGTGGTAGTATAACGCCTGCGCAGTTGGCGGGAATGACCTACCTGGTAGTGCGTAATCCATCCCTCGGCAACTTGAAGTTGAAGGCTGGCGACTTCGACAACCTCACTAGCCTGAAGGCGTTGTATCTGAACCACAACAATCTAAGCAGCCTGCCGGCGGGCGTGTTCGACAAGCTCACCAGCTTGGAGATCCTGAATCTGCATAGCAACGATCTGGTGAGCCTGCGGCCAGGCGTGTTCGACAAGCTCACCAGATTGCGGTACCTGGAGCTGCGGGACAACAATCTGAGCAGCCTGCCTGCGGGTGTGTTCGACAAGCTCACCAGCCTGGGGCATCTGGATCTGCGGGACAACAATCTGAGTAGCCTGCCGGCAGGCGTGTTCGATAAGCTCACCAGCCTGAGAAGGCTGTTCCTGCAGGGCAACAATCTGGCAAGCCTGCCGGCAGGCGTGTTCGATAAGCTCACCAGCCTGCAATGGCTGCGTCTGTACAACAACAATCTGAGCAGCCTGCCAGCGGGCGTGTTCGATAAGCTCACCAGCCTGAAGAAGCTGTATCTGATGGAGAACGGTCTGAACAGCCTGCCGTCGGGTATATTCGACAAGCTCACCAGCTTGGAGTTGCTGCATCTGAGCCACAACAATCTGAGCAGCCTGCCGTCGGGTATATTCGACAAGCTCACCAGCTTGGAGGTGCTGTATCTGAACCACAACAGTCTGACCTGTCTGCCCTCCATTCCTTCCTCCGTCATTCGCTTATGGGTAGACGGAGGGGTATCCGCCTGCAGCGGGGTGATCGTCACCGAGTTCGACGGCACCACCGAAGTGAGCGAGGTGACGGGAACGACGAACACCGATACCTACACCGTCGCGCTGGATAGCGAGCCCACGGCCAGTGTGACCATCACGGTTACTTCTGGTGATAGTGGAGCTGCGACAGTGAGCCCTGCCACGTTGACCTTTACCCCCACCAACTGGGGCACAGTGCAAACGGTGACGGTGAGCGGTGTGGACGACGACGTGGACCGGAG
>JAJDUS010000113.1 GCA_022826535.1 Prochlorococcaceae cyanobacterium jk18x1bzbins.87 | reverse complement strand
CGGTGATCCGGTGATCCGGTGATCCGGTGATCCGGTGATCCGGTGATCCGGTGATCCGGTGATCCGGTGATCCGGTGATCCGGTGATCCGGTGATCCGGTGATCCGGTGATCCGGTGATCCGGTGATCCGGTGATCTAATTATAGCAGTTTTGATGGCCGTCATGTCAAGGGGCTGTATCAATGGGAAACCGGTCCCTTCTCCCGGTCTCCAATTCCCCTTTGCAGCAGCGTCCTTGGCCTTGCTGTCCTTCACCATGATTCAGTCCTCTGCCTCAAGGTTGGATGTCATGCCCGTTCCCAGTCCCCCACGGCAGGCCAGCGCTGCGGGGGGGCGGCGGGTAGTGCGTAGTTACTGGCCATGAGAAGAGGTGCATGGGGGAAGAGGCGGGTAAGGGGTTGGCTCATCCTAAACGCCTTGGCCGCGTTTTGACAAGGGGCTTACTGCACCACAGTGCCGAAACTCTGCAAATCCCTCTTGGGCACTAGGTTTTGGTAATAGAAGCAAGCCCTGAGGCTACCGTTCTCAGGGGCTATGTATGTCAGTCACAGCTCAAAGCGTCCATCCAGACTTTAGGGAGCCACGAAAAATCGCCCCTTCCTCGCCTGGAAAAACCTGCTGACCTGGGCAATCCCTCTCCAGGACTAACTTTCTCATGGTGAGACAACGTCCTACAGAAGGGGTTGCCCAATTTTTCGTGGTTCCCTTTGGTTTTGACTAGTCTCAGATGAGTCTTATTTTCCAAGTCCCTGTTCTGGCTGTCCTTGTCGGGAAAAAGCTAGTGCTGAAGAGGTTTCTCAGCCTCGGCATTTTGCGACATAAGCTCCAATTATTAAGATTTATTTCAAGATGGTCATCAAGCCGGAAGCCAGGAAAAACTGGGGAATTTGTTGCGCTTTCCTCAAAAACCTGCTATCCTGGAAGGGTCTGAGGCTCTGTGCCCACACACAAAACCAATCACTTGGAGCCATCACTCATGGTAGCACCCAATTCACCACTGCCAATTCCAGTAGATACACAAGGATCTCGGCACTCTGCTTCATCCCGTGCTGACGCCGTGCGTACGAAACTTGCCAAACTTGGGATTTCTCAGAGCGACGTGAACGACGCCGTTGCCTGGTCTCGTTTGCCCATCAATGAATGATGCGACCCCGCTTAGTTCTTGACACGAATATCATAGTGTCAGCTCTAGTCTTCCAGTCATCACAAATTGCTTGGCTACGCTCTGCTTGGCAAAATGATCAAATCCGGTCTCTTATCAGTCACGATACCAAAGAAGAGTTAATTCGTGTGTTTTCCTGTCCAAAGTTTAAGCTGTGTGATACGGAAAGAGAAGACCTACTCAATGATTATCTACCCTTCTGCGAGTTCATTACTATTCCTAACCAACCACCATCGGTCCCCCAATGCAGAGATCATTCTGACCGAAAATTTATTGAGCTAGCACTTGTTGGTCAGGCTAATGCAATCGTAACTGGCGATAATGATCTCTTAGCTCTTAAAGAAGAATTTATTATACCTATAGTGTCCGTGGATATATTAAAATCCTCAATGGGGCGCCCTTGGCCTTGCTGTCCTTCACCATGATTCCGTCCTCTGCCTCAAGGTTGGATGTCATGCCTGTTCCCAGTCCCCCACAGCAGGCCACCGCTGCGGGGGGGGGGGGGGGCATAGTACAGAGTTACTGGCCACCAAGAGATGCATGGGAGGAAAGGCATTGGCAGGAGTCTAGTCCCTTGGCAGCGCTTTGGCAAGGTTCCCTGTGGTGAAGGGTGGCGGAGTCCTGTCGGCTCTGAGGTCTTTCACGTCTGCCGCCTGACTGGTTTCAGGGGCTCTGATGTGGTCCCTCAAGGTGATAACTCCACTTTCAAGGATCGGAACGCCACCACGCCACCACCGGACAGGGCAATCACCAGGGAAGAGATGACGAGACCCACAACCACAACCTCCCCCATTGCCGCCACCACGTTTTTCCATGGAAGCACCTGCTGGTGGCGGGGTCTCTTCCTGGGAGTGGGTTGTTGGCATGGTGGCGGCACTTGCCACAGCAGTGGGGTGTCCACCGCCAGGGCGGGCCGCTGTGGCAAGGTCTTGAGGTTCTCCACCACCCGCCAGCCTGTTGCTCAAGGCCCGGTTATCCGCCTCAACTCGACTCTGAGGCCTTTCATGTCTTCCCTCGGTCCGGTTTCAGTTTCTCTGTTGGAGCGCCTGCTGTTGGCCGTCTCTCCCTTGGGGTGTGGGTTGTTGGCATGGTGGCGGCCTTCAAGGGCCTTACCGTTTCCAGCAAGGGCATGGCGTTGGGAAGCGCCAGGCAGTGGATATTCACCAGGGCGGCGGGTGGGGTCTCCTATGGGGGCGCTGAAGAATGCCCTGCAAGACGTTGGGCCATGGTTCTGGCGGCTGTCAGGGGGCGCCCATCAATGGCGGCCAGGCCAAGGCCGATGAGCGCCATGCCCATCAGGTGGTTGGGCAACAGGGTCTCCTGCAAGACCATAACCCCCAGCAGAATGGCGCTGACGGGAACCAGCAGCGTCACCAGGAGCAGATTGGTGGCACCGGCAGTGGCCAGAATGCGGAAATAGATGACATAGGCAAGCGCCGTAGATAGAGTTGCCAATCCCGAACAGGCCAGGATGGCCTCCACACCTGGACTGGGCAATTGCCATGGCCGCTCCACCACCAACATGATGGGGAGGAGAATCACGCTGGAGGCGGTGACTTGCCCGGCGGCGGTCACCAAAGGGGACACCCCCATGGCCCTGAACCGCCGGCCAAAGACCCCGGCAAAGGCATAGGACAGGGCAGCAGCGAGACAGGCCAGTTGGGCAACCATCCGGAGACCGAGAGAGGCGAGCGCGTCGGCGCCAATCACCACCACAACGCCCACCATCCCCAGCAAGACCCCCATGAAACGGGCAGCAGTGATTTTCTCGTCCGCTGTTGCCCCATGGGCCACCACAACGGTCAGCAGTGGGGTGGCTGCATTGAGGATGGCGGCAACCCCTGCGCTGATTTGAGACTGGCCCCACACGATGAGGGAGAAGGGGATGACGTTGTTGAGAAGGCCCATCACCAGGAAGGCCCGCCAGAGGCGCCAGCCATGGGGAATCCTCTGGCGCCGCCCAAGTGCCACACACCACAGAATCACCGCCGCCATGGCGACCCGCGCCACCACAATGGTGAAGGTGGGCAGTTGGCTTACGGCAACTCCGTTGAAGAAGAAGGAGCCGCCCCAGAGAACAGAGAGGGTGAACAGCAGTGTCCACTCCCCCATGGTCATCCTCTGATTGATCGCCATGGCGGCCCCCGCAAGAGGACAGGCTAACCAGGTCTCATCCCCCGGTGATGGGGGGCAGAAAGGCCAGTTCGTCACCGGGTTGTAGCGGGTGATCCGGTGGGGCGAAATCCTGGTTGACAGCCCAGCGGAGGCCGGGGCAGTGGATGCCCAGATCCTGTTGAAGCCTGGCCACAGTGGTGCGGGGTTGGGGCAGTTCCACCAGTTGCTCGTGCCAGCCGCATTCCTCCCGCAACCGACCAAACAACAGGACCCGCACGGTGGCCTTTGCCATGAAAATCAGCATCACGTCACAGCTTAGGAGGTCGTCAGCGTTTGTGGCTCTTTCCACTGCTTCCCCATCCCGACTCCAGAGGAAGAGGGCCATCAAGAAGGGGCCCACCGTTGCCGTGGGAGCCTTCGCATAATCCTGGTCTCTCCCTGCCCTGATGCCGGAACCCAGGTGATTTCATTGCTGGCTGGCGTGGTCTTGATGGCGTTGCCAGGCGTCTTGGAGAAGAGTGTTGGGGAGGTGCATCATGGTGGCTGTTCGGGTCCACAGGATGGCTGCTTCCAGGAGCTGAAAAGCCGCATCCCCCCACAGCGCCAGCCACCAGGGCGCCGGACTGTGCTTAGTAGTCTTTTGTGCCAGTTTCCTTAGTGTCTACCAGTAGTCTTGGTCCAACAGACTTTTTCAGGAAAGGCCGCTACTTCAATTTTATTTAATCTTAGTGACAAGACTGATTCAAGACCAATGAGACTATGGGCAGTGAGTGAGACGGCCTTGAGACGGGTTCGGCACTGTGGTACATAAGCCCCTTTCAGTTCACCTCTGAGACGACGGAAAGCACCGATGAGGAGCCCCATGCCCGCCACAGCACCAGCCACCAAGCCACCGGGTGCAGCCAGTTGCTCAGGATCCCCGGAGGCAGGGAAAACATCCATACAAAGGGGCAGGTCTGCACCAGTGTAAGACGTTTGTGGGTAGCTTGTGCAGAGGGGGCGCATGGCCCTTTCATGGCAACGCCGTTGAAATCACCGGGGCGGATGCCTTGGCAGCGCCAATGCCGCCCCCATACCGGAGAGTTGGATGTCATGCCTGTTCCCGGTCCACCACAATCAGGCCAGCGCCGCGGGGAACCAGGCAAGGAATTGGCATCATTTTAAGCCCATCCCCAGGATTTCCAGCACATCAACACCATGGATCAAGGCAGGACCCCAACGAACACCTGTCCGTAGCGCTTGTCACGGCCCTTGTCTCCACAGGCATGGGAAGCGGCAAGGTGGAGAACCCGATGGGAGAGAGGGGGTAAAACCCTGAACCAAGTCAGCCGTGGGAGTAGCCACAATGGAGGCTTGTGTCTTCCCACTCTGTCTATGTTTGCCACCCTGGCAAAACTGGCGTACCAGACCCTGCAAAAAGGCAAGGGGGCCTTCAGCCTGGCCCATAAAGACATGAGCCTTCGTCTGCTGAAGACCATGGCCCCGGACACGCTGGCTAAAACCCTTCCCCTGGCACCTGGCACCATCAAGGCCTTACATGGCGCCATGGATGCTCTGCTGGAGCGGGACTGGCAGGATGGAGAGGACGGAATCTATCCCACGGAATTGCTGTTTTCCGGCCCCTGGAAAGACTGGGCCGTCCGTTATCCCCTTCTCTGGCTGGATCATCCTGCCACATGGGATCGTTTGCGACGGCGAGATTTTCGGGACCTGCCCAAAACCATCAACCGCCAGCATTACCCGGACTACTACTTGCAGAACTTCCATAACCAGACGGATGGATACCTGAGTGACCATTCCGCAGCGCTCTACGACCTGCAGGTGGAGATTTTGTTCAATGGGGCGGCAGACCCCATGCGACGGCGGCTGCTGCGGCCCCTGAAGCATACCCTGCCCCGGCTGGGAACTGGCCGGAACCCCTCTCGGCCGCTGCGCATTCTGGACCTGGCCACGGGCACAGGCCGCACCATGCACCAGCTTTGGGCCGCATTCCCACGGAGCCAACTGGTGGGCTGCGACCTATCTGAGGCCTATCTCCGTCAGGCTGGGCGGTGGCTGGCGGAACGGCCAGGGGGAGAACTGCCCCAGTTGGTGCAAGCCAATGTGGAAGCCGTTCCCTTTGTGGACAGTTGGTTTGATGCCATCACCTGTGTCTTCCTACTCCATGAGTTGCCGCGCCCAGCACGGGCCAACTGCATGAAGGAGGCGTTCCGTCTCCTCAAACCCGGTGGCGTTCTGGCGGTTCTGGACTCCATCCAGCCCAAGGATTCCCCACAATTCAAGGTGCTCTCGGAAAACTTCCGTCGCGTCTACCACGAGCCCTTCTACGGGGATTACATGGCCGACACCATCGAGAACCATTTGGATCAGGCCGGCTTTGAATTGGTGCTCAGCGAGACCCACTTCCTCTCGCGCCTATGGCTGGCCCGGAGGCCCCCTTGACCCTGGGACCCCCTCTTCATCGGCTGGCCCAGAGGCCAACCACCATTCCCCCACCAAACCACCGCAGCCCCCACCAAAACCGTTCCCCAGTACACCAGGACCAGGGCTGACGTGGGGCGAGGCGTTGAAACACCCGGCGCCGTTGACGGTTGCGCCGCGCCTGGAGACGGGATCCATACCGGGGGGAGGTACCCAGACGCTGTTGGCAGGCGGCCAGCGCCACCACCAGGCGCATCAGGTGGCGGGCTTGGCGCGGGCGGCCATGGAGTCGGTGCTGGCGACGGGTGGTTCCAAGGCTTGACACAACCACTGTGGCAACAGTTGGCTCCATGCTGGAGCAACGATTGCCCCTTGCCCGAGATCCGCCATGACCGCCCCGCGTCATCCTCTTAACCCCTCCGCCATCCCCCTGGCCCGGGCCTTGCTGGACGCTCTGCGCATCAATGATCGCCAATGGCATGTGCTGAAGGCCAGTCGCCGCCACCGCGCTGCGGAGCAAGTGGCGGCAGGGCTGAATCAACTGCTCCACCACCAGGATCAGGCCGCCATGGCCTCCTTCCAGGCTGCCCTGGACTGGCTACGGGGCGACCTGCGCGATCCAGGCTGCCCTGATCACCAGGGCAAGTCCCCATCAACCATCCGGACAACGGGCCATGATGGCCGGGTGATTGAGTAAGGCGTCCATCAACCGCACCCCCCGCAGCTGGTTCACCAGGGGCATATGCCCCTCTGGTGCTCCGTGCCGCCAAGTGAATTGATGGGGATAACGGGTCCAGACGCCGTCCTGCTTCCACCCCAGACGGGGCCAGAGCTGTTCCCAGCGCCCCCCGCAAGCTTTCAGGAGGCGGCGCTGTACGGAAAAGCCATAGCGCCCCCGGGAGTAGGCAATCCAGAGACGGTCAATGGTATCCAGATCCACCATGGCCAAAGCGGACGCCTCGGAGAAAAAAACATACCCACGACCCACAGCGGCAGGTCCAGCCATCTCCCGCAGGGTGGCCATGGTGAGGCGGTCCGCTTCCTCAAAAGCCTCCGTCGCCAGGGCCTGTTGCAGGGGCTGGTGGTCCTGGTCCATGGCGGAGGGGGCGAGAAACCACCCCTGGGGATGGCAGCGGAGAAATTCCGCCCGGCTTGCCCCCCCGTGGGCCATGAGCATTTGGATCAGGCTCCCGGCAGCCCAGTCATCACCGGCTGGATCATGGGCCTGCAACGCCATGGGGATCAATTCCGCCAATGCTTGGGCCTGGTCAAGCACAGAGCCAAGAAGCCGCTGGCGTTGGCGGCCTCGGGCTTGACGAAACTCCTCCAACAGCCGTGCAGGGGAGGAGTCCGCTGTAAAACCGCCAGGGCCCACAGTCAACGTAGAGGGGAAACAGTACTGTGCATCATGGCAGGGGGCGTCAACAGGGACAATGGGGTCCATGGCCTGCTCCCTCACCTGTGACCGCTTCCTGAAGTCAGGTGGTCCCTTGCTGGATATGCGTAGCCCTGGAGAGTTTGCCCGTGGCCACATCCCTGGCGCCCACAATCTTCCCCTGTTCAGCGATGAGGAGCGGGCCGCTGTGGGGACCCTCTATCGCCACCAGGGCCGCCCCGCCGCAGTGCGCCATGGACTGGCGTTGGTGGGACCACGGCTTGCTCCACTGGCGGAGCAGGCCACGGGACTGGCAGGGGATGACGGCAAGGTGCGGGTCCACTGCTGGCGGGGGGGACTCCGCAGCACCAGCACCGCCTGGCTCCTGGAAACCTGTGACCTGTCCTGCACCCTCCTGGAGGGTGGCTATAAGGCGTTTCGCCGTTGGCTGCGCCAGAGCCTGGCCCAACCGCGCCCCATTGTTCTGCTGGGGGGCCACACCGGCAGCGGCAAAACGGATGTGCTCCATGCCCTTCGCTGTGCCGGGGCACAGGTGCTGGATCTGGAGGGGTTGGCCCATCATCGGGGCAGCAGCTTCGGTGGGCTTGGTCAACTGCCCCAGCCCACCACGGAGCAGTTTGAAAATGAGATCGCCATGGCCTTGCAGGCCATCTCTCCCCACACCGTGCTCTGGATTGAAGCCGAGAGTGTCCAGGTGGGCTGTTGTCGCATTCCGCCCGAGTTGTTCCAGCAGATGCAGCAAGCGCCACTGGTGGAGCTGCGGCGGCCGGACCATGAGCGGCTGGACCATCTGCTGGCCACCTATGGCGCCATGCCACGGCGGGAGTTGGTGGAGGCCACCCGGCGCATTGGCAAACGCCTGGGGCCGCAGCGGACCCAACAGGCGGTGGAGGCCATTACAGCAGGCAATCTCCGCCTGGCCTGCCAGTTAATTCTGAATTATTATGACCGCACCTATGCCCATGGTCTGGCACGGAGTCCCCACAGGACCGTTCCCCTGGTGAGTGCAGGGGAGTCTACCATGGCCATTGCCCAACGGCTCCTGGCCATGGAGCCGACGCTTGGGGACCACAGCTTGTAGGCTGCCGCTTTGGGAAGGTTCGTCATGGCGGCGATTCAGTTTTTTCGGGGTGTTGACGAGACCGTCATTCCAGATATCCGCATGACCCGCTCCAGGGATGGGGAGACCGGTCAGGCGATTTTTGTCTTTGAGGAGCCGGATGCCCTGGGGGAGGAGATGACCAGCGCCATTGCCGGCATGTTTCTTGTGGACGAGGAAGGCGAACTGGTGAGCCGGGAGGTGAGGGGCCGCTTCGTCAATGGCCGCGCCAGCGCCATTGAGGCCACCTACACGTGGAAGACAATGGAGGAGTTTGAGCGGTTCATGCGTTTTGCCCGGCGTTACGCCAAGCGTGCCAACCTGGACTTTGACGCCCGCTAGGGAATCTCCGAACAAACTGGAATCATGGGCCCGCAAGATCCCCCTTCCTTGGCCCCACAAGATATTTCAAAGACCAGCAGGGCAAAACAGGACCTTTTTCAGGTGGTCCCTAAGGGGATAACGGCCATGGGCTTTGGGCAGTGGCTGGGTCTGGTGGCGCTGCTGGCGGCCTTGGTGCTGCTCTGGAGCCTCAAGGATGTGCTGTTGATATTTTTCAGCGCCATTATTGTGTCTGTGGCCCTGAATTTACCCGTGCGGACCATCCAGCGCCATTGGTGCTGGCGGCGATCCTGGGCAGTGGCGGTGGTTCTGGTGGTGTTGATTCTGCTGGTGGTGGTCGGCAGCGTGGTGCTGGCGCCCCCTTTTGTGAAGGATTTCCGTGAGCTCATTGAGGCCCTGCCCCAGGCCATGAACACCCTGCTCGAGCTTATTGACGCCAATTACCGGGCTGTGGTCCTCAATCTCTATGGCAGCGGGTCGGAGCTGCCCAGCAGCCTCGCCGAACTGTTTCGGGCGAGGCTGGATGCGGGCAACGTCCTGGAGAGAAGCCTGCAGGGATTGCTGGGCCTGGCGGGAAATCTGGGGGGTGGATTCTTGCGGGTGGTGCTGGTGGTGGCTTTGGCGGTGATGCTCACCGCCCAGCCCAAGCCCTATCGGACATTGGCCATCCGCCTGGCACCCAGCTTCTACCGTCGCCGCCTGCAGGTGGTGCTCAGCCAGTGTGACAGCGCTCTGGGCAACTGGATCGTGGGTCTATTGATCAGCTCCTCCTGTGTGGCGGTGATGGCTGGGGTTGGCTTGGCCCTGCTGGGGGTCAGGTCCGTAGTGGCCAATGCCCTGTTGGCTGGTCTGCTGAATGTGATTCCCAATATCGGCCCCACCATCAGCACCGTATTTCCTGTCTCCGTGGCCCTGCTGGATTCTCCATGGCGGGCCATGGCAGTGGTGGTTCTTTACCTCATCATTCAGAACGTGGAGAGTTACCTGATTACCCCGTTCGTGATGCAAAAGCAGGTGAAACTTCTGCCGGGCTTGGCCCTGTTGGCCCAGTTTATGTTCGCGGTCCTTCTCGGTCCCCTGGGGCTGCTGATGGCCTTGCCGCTGGTGGTGGTGCTGCAGGTGCTGGTTCGTGAGGTGCTGATTCATGATGTGATGGACCACTGGCTGGCCGGCGGCGGGGCTGGCGGGGCCACAACAGGGGAAGAGCCAGAAGATTCACCACAGCCAGGGGTTCTGCCTTGAGGGTGTAGCCCAGGGCGGTCCAGGTGAAATGATCCAGCAACAGGCCCAACTCACCCGCCAGCCTCCGCAGCGCCAGAAGGGTCATCAGAACAAGCACCAGCCGCGGCAGGCCACACAATGGGGAATTCAGGGGAGTGATGACAAGGCGGGGCAGGGACTGGAGGTGGAGGGTGCTGTCTCTTTCTTGAGCAGGCCCAGCAGGAGGGGCGCCACAAAGAGGGAGGAATAGGTTCCCACCCCGATGCCAAAGGCCAGGGCAATGGCAAACCAGCGCAACTCCCCCCCACTGAAGAGGGCCAGGGCAAGGATGGGGAGCTCGGTGGTGATGGAGGTGTTGAGGGAGCGCACCAGGCTGGCGGCAATGGAGCGATCAATGCGGTCAATGGGGCTGAGCTGGGGCTGGAGGCGATCCGTTTCCCGGATGCGGTCGAACACCACCACGGTGTCATTGACGGAATAGCCCGCCAGGGTCAGAAGAGCCACGGCAAAGAGGCTGCCCACCTCCACATCAAACACTTGCCCCAACCAGGCAAAGAGCCCCGCCACGATCACCACGTCATGCACCAGCGCCCCCAGGGCCAGGACGGCATTGATGGGGGAAAAGCGGATGGCGATATAGATGGCCACCCCCAGAAACGCGGCGGTCAACGCCAGGAGGGCAGACTTCAGCAACTGGGCCCCCAGGGATGGTCCGATGGTGTCCACCTGGGTGCGCTCCTCTTGGAGCGGGGCCAGGGACTCCGCCATGGCCAGATGGTCCTCAATGGCCTGTGCCTGGGCAATGGTCAAGGCCGTGGAGCGCAGCAGAATGCCCTCGCCGTTATCCAGAAGCTGGAGATTGAAGCTGGAGGGATCCGGCGCCGGCTGCCCCTCTCCTGCGGGCTCCAGCCGCAAATCCGCCAGGACGGAACGCACCACCGGAAGTTGCAGGCGTTCGCTGGCTGCACAGGGTCCGGGATCATGGCAGGTCAACTCCAGTTGGATGCTGGTTCCGCCACGGAAGTCCAATCCGGCCCGCAGCGGGGCGCTGATTTGAGGATCCCTGCTATTGACCAGGAAGCCCAACAGGGACATCACCACCATCACTGCCGAGAGGAGTAGCAGCATCCTCCGGTAACGGCTTGCTTGAAATCTGGCGAAGGGTCCTTGGGGGGTCCCGGCTTCAAGGGCTGGTGATGGAATCTCCGGAAGTGGGGGGACGGTCTCGCTGGGGGTCATTGCACAGGCTGGAAGTACTTGATCTTGCGAAGGGCTGGATAGAGGAAGAGACTGGTTTTCAAGAGCGTCTTGCTACAGATCAAACTTGTAAACAGGCTGAGACCCACGCCAATGCCCAGGGTGATGGCAAAACCACGCACCAGTCCACTGCCCAGGTAGCCCAGGGCCACGCAACTGATCAAGGTGGTGACGCTGCCATCGAAGATGGAGCTGAAGGCCCGTTCGAAGCCGGCCTCCACAGCTTGGTAGAGCTTGCGGCCAGAGCGCAACTCCTCCCGGATGCGCTCAAAGATGAGCACATTGGCATCAACGGCCATGCCAAAACTCAAGATCAGGCCCGCCATGCCCGGCAAGGTGAGCACCACCGGAACCAGGGCATAGACCGCCAGATTGAGGAGGGCGTAGATGGCCAGGGCTGCAACCGCCACCAGGCCAGGCAGCCGATAGATCACCACCATCAACCCACTCACCAGAGCCAGCCCTGCCAGGGCAGCGTTGAGGCTGCGGCGCACATTGTCGGCCCCCAATGTGGCACCCACAGTGCGCTGTTCCACAATCTCGGTGTCATAGGGCAAGGAGCCGCCCCGAAGCTGCACCTCCAGTTCACGGGCCCGCTCCAGGGTGAAGGCACCGGTAATGCGGGCCCCGCCCCCCGTGATGCCATTCTCCCGAAACTCCCGCCCCACGGTGGCTTCGCTGATGGAGCGACCATCCAGAAGAATGGCCAGCCGCAGATTGAAATCCGAGGCCACCTCCTTGGTGAGATCAGCAAAGGCCTGGGCCCCATCGGAGGAAAAGGTGAGGCTGAGTTGGTAGTACTCCCCTTGGGACTCAGGGTTGGGCTCGGCCACCACTTGCACCAGATCGTCACCGGTCAGGGGACGCAGGTCAAACAACTGGCCAATGTCCTGCTCCAGTTGGTCGAAGGTCGTTTGCGCTACTTCCAGCTCCTCCCTGACGGCGCTGAGCTGCTCAGCGTTGCCGCGGCTTCGCTGCAACTGTTCCAGTTGCTGCTGACCAAGGAGGACCGCAACCCGCGCATCCCGGCGCTCCTGCGCCAAGGTTGCGTAGCGATCAGCTTCGCTGGGGCGCAACACACCGAATTGGAGAACGGCCCTTTCGGTGATCTGGTTGGCAGCCTGCTGCAAGGTGTTGTCCACTGCAGCCTCGGCCTCTGCATCCCCCTCCTGAGGGGGCTGGGCCGTGGGCAGTTGCACCACCACCCGATCAGATCCCACAGCGTAAATCTGGGTCTGGGCAAGGCCCAGGCCGTCAATGCGGCGCTGGATCACGTTTTTCACCCCATCCAGATCGTCAGCGGTGATGACCGCCTCAGGATCGGGATTCAACACCCGGGCGCTGAGTTGGTGTCCCCCCCGTAGATCCAGCCCCAACTGGAGAGACTGGTTGCTCAGCAAGACCACAGCGGCCAGGATCATGGCCAGGATCACGGGAAGCCATCCTTGACGGACCATTTTAGATGTTCCCTCGAATCAGTTGCTGACAGGTTTCCACGATCTGGTGGGGCTGGATGATGGTGTGATTTTCCAGGGTCCCGTTGTAGGGGGTGGGAATGTCCTGGGAAGAGAGGCGAACAGGCCGGGCATCCAATTCGTCGAAGCAGTGCTCATTGATCAGCGCCACCAGTTCGGCGCCAATGCCCCCGGTTTTCATGCACTCCTCCACGATCACCACCCGGTGGGTCTTGCGGATGGATGCGGTGATGGTATCCAGGTCAAAAGGTTTGAGGCTGATCAAGTCAATGAGTTCCGGATCATGGCCCAAGGCCGTGAGTTGCTCCGCGGCCCTGACACAGTGGTGGCGCATTCGGGAATAGGTGAGCAGGGTGACATCCTTTCCCTTCCGCACCAGTTCCGCCTGGTCCAGGGCACAGGTGTAGGACCCTTCCGGCAGCTCTTCACTCAGATTGTAGAGCAGCACATGCTCAAAAAACAGCACCGGGTTGTCATCACGGATGGCGGCCTTGAGCAAGCCTTTGGCATTGGTGGGGGTGCTGCAAGCCACAATCCTGATGCCGGGCACGGCGTGGAAGTAGGCCTCCAGCCGCTGACTGTGCTCCGCCCCCAACTGCCGTCCCACACCCCCCGGTCCCCGTACGACCACGGGAATAGTGTAGTTGCCGCCGCTGGTGTAGCGCAGCATTCCCATGTTATTGGAAATCTGATTGAAGGCGAGGAGCAAAAAGCCCATGTTCATGCCCTCCACGATGGGCCGCAGACCTGTCATGGCTGCACCCACCGCCATGCCGGTGAAGCTGTTCTCCGCAATGGGGGTGTCCAGGAGCCGCAACTCCCCGTACTTCTTGTGCAGGTCCTTGGTGACCTTGTAGGAGCCACCGTAGTGACCCACGTCTTCCCCGATGACCAGCACATGGGGATCCCGCGCCATCTCCTCGTCGATGGCTTCGCGGAGAGCATTGAAAAGAAGGGTTTCTGCCACAGACCCGGGGATGCCCGCCCGTGGCAGGCCGTGAAACAAAACCCCTAGACCTTAACCCAGGCCAGGGACACGGATGGGTGGGGGTGGCTCAACCGCCCGCCGCAAAGCTGGTGAGCAGCAGCACAGACAGCATCAGCCCAGGAGTCAAGAGCAAGGCCAGCAGGCCCAGGTCGTGGGGTGTCATGGCAAACCAATCCTTGCCCCAGCTTAGTAGCCATCACTGGGCAGCAGTGTGCGCACCAGCAGCAGGGACAGTCCCACGCCAATGAGGCTGAAGCTGAAGACCGCCAGGAAGCTTGTGCCGATCAGAATGGTCTTGAAGGCCACGGCAATGCTCTGGGTGATGGGCTTGCTGTAGTGGGGGGGATGGAGGGTGAAATGGATCACCAACCGTTGGGCCACCTGCCAGGACAGCAGGGCAAACAGGCCGCTGCTCAAGGCGCCTGCCAAATAGCGGAGGGGCCCATGCCGTGGTTGCGGCGAGTCAAGGGGAGCGGGATCTGTTGTGGAGATAGCGGGTTTGGCCATGGGGACGCCTCAGCAGAAACGAACCCCATTTTCCCGGAGACCGCAGACCCAGCCCTGGATGTCATTGGCCTTGAGGCGGCTGGCCAGGCTGCGATGGGCTGCCAGGGCCCCTTCCACGGTGGCGAAGAGGGCAAACACACTGGGACCAGAGCCCGTCATGGCCACGCCACAACAGTCCGGAGCCTGGCGCAGCAACTCCAGATTCTGGCGCACAGCAGGAATCTGGGCCGTGACCACGTCTTCCATTTGATTACACAGCAGATGCCCCGCCGTGGTCATGTCTCCCCGGCTGAGGGCCGCCACCATCTCACCGCGGCGCAAGGCCTGGCGAGAGCCGCAGAAGGCCTGCTCTCCCTTGAGGTAACACGGGGCTAACTCTTCCCGACAGATGCCATAGGCCCAGGCCGTGGTCACGGATACGTCCAGCCGCTTGCTGAGCAACACCGCCCCTCCCGCAGGCTTGACCACAGGCTCCAGCCGCTCCCCCCGCCCAAAACACAACTGGGTACCACCCGCAATGAAAAAAGCCACATCAGAACCAAGCTGGGCCCCATACACCTTCAACTCTTCCGTGGACAGTCCCAACCCCCAGAGTTGATTCAGACCCATGAGCGTTGCTGCCGCGTTGCTGGAGCCCCCCCCTAAGCCCGCCTTCAGGGGGATGCGCTTGCGCAGGTGAATCCGTGCCCCCAGTTGCTGTTCAGGAAACGCCTTCCGCAGCAACTGGGCCGCCTGCATCACCAGGTTGGTGGAATCATTGGCCAGCTCCAACCCTTCACAGTGGAGCTGCAAGCCGCTGTGGGGCTCCAGCACCAGCTCATCGCAGAAATCAATGGCCTGCATCACCATGGCCAGCTCATGGAAACCGTCATCCCTCAGACCCAGCAAGGCCAGGTGCAGGTTGACTTTGGCTGGGGATTCCAGCTTGAGGCAGGTCATGGATGGGAAAGCGCCAGCGCTTCGCTCAAGGCTACCCACTGGTGGGGATTGAGTTCCTGGGGGCGCTGGCTCAGGTGGACAGCAGCCTGCTGGGCTGCCTGCTCCAGGCCAGGCATGGACCAGGTGCTGCCCAAGGTATTGCGCAGCATCTTACGGCGCCCGCCATAGGCCACCCGCAGCAACCGCTCCAGCAGAGGGGCCTGCTCCGGCCCATAGGGGCGTTGGTCCGGTGGATAGGGGGTGAGCGCCACCACCGCGGAACTCACCGCCGGGGGCGGTGAAAAACAGGCTGGGGGCGCCGTGCATATCGTCTGCACCTTCGCCAGGAGTTGCATCCGGATGCTGAGGGCTCCGCAGGCAGGGCTACCCGGCAGGGCCGTAATGCGATCCGCCACTTCCTTCTGCAGAAGCAAAATCAGGCGTTGAAACTGGGGCTGTCGCGGCCGCATCACACTGCCCATGAGTTGCTGCAACAGGGGACCCGTGATGTTGTAGGGGATATTGGCCACCACCTTGTTGGGCGTACAGGCCAGGGGCCGGCCCAGCAACTCCAAGGCATCACCCTGGAGCAGGGAGAACCGCTGATCCCCTCCAAAGCGCTGCTGCAAACCGGCCATGAGCTGGTGATCCAACTCCACAGCCAGGACGGCGGCGGCCGAGGTGGCCAGCAGGTGCTCAGTCAGCGCCCCCCGACCGGGACCAATCTCCAGCAGCCGGTCGTTGGGATGCACCTGGGCGGCAGCCACAATCCGTCGCAGCACCCTTTGGTCCCGCAACCAGTGCTGGCCCAGGCGTTTCCGAGGCCGTGGTCCATGGAGGGCCATGTCACCTGCCGCGGCGCGCTTCATGGCCATGGACTGCAACGGCTTGGTCCAGTTTAGTCACCCCATGGGTGGGGAGCTTCAGCCATGGGGTCCCCAAGGCCAGTCCAGAGGATCTCGTCACCCACCACCACCGCCAGGGCCATGGCCACCCCGCAATGGCTCCACTGGGGCGCCTGTTGTAACCAGAGGCCAAAAGCCCTGCGTAAGCGCTGCTGTTGTCCCCAACTGAGGCAGTTCCCAGCACCATCCACAAAGGCTAAGGCCGCGGCATTGCGACACTTCACCTCCACAATCAACAGTCGCTCATCCTGGTGCAGCAGCAAATCCATTTCCCCATGGCGGCAGCGCCAGCGATGTTCCAGCACCTCCCAGCCTTGGGCCACCAACAAGGCCGCGACCCGTTGCTCCGCGGCCAGTCCCCGCTTCGCAGGAGAGCCCATGGCGTGTGCTATGCAAGTAGACTTCAGGGTTCCCCCAGCCATGGAAATCCGAATCGGCAGGCCGTCCCCTGTCCAGGGTCCTTGTTCATGGCTGCCCCGCGGCCTCTTTGTCGGAGAACACCAGGAATGGGGCTTGGCGGTGTCCTCGTGCCCACCTCCACAACAGGGTGAAGATTTTCCTATCCTTTTTAGCGATGGGGCTGAGTTGGACTTCTCCAACAACACGCCACCTCACAATTTCCCCCAGAAAGCTATCGCAAATAAAGACACAGAAGCAGTAAGCAAGTTAATTTCTGCTGGGACAGGTGTTAAGGAATCTCTGAATAAGCCCATAAAGATTGACCATACAAGATGTTGGGTTGTGATGAGTGGGATATATCCCTTAAAATGGCTAAACGTCGTCAAAAGTGGTGCTGAATGGTAGCGCACCTTGCCGTAGCCAAACATCTGCTTCACATAGAAAAGGACCTGTTCCACCTTGGCCCTCGCACTGGACTTGCACTCTTCCATCAGCCGCTCCAGGTCATCTCTAGCTAGTCTCCTGCGCTGTGACGGACCCATGGCAATGTGCCATGCCACTTGGCGATCCTTATGGGCCTCACGCTTCTCAATTCCACGGTAACCTGCGTCTCCCCAGACACGGACTTCCTCTCCATGGAGTAACTGTTCTGAAGCCGTCAGGTCATGCATGTTGGCAGAGGTTGTCGCCTGGCTATGGACCAGGCC
>JAJDUS010000015.1 GCA_022826535.1 Prochlorococcaceae cyanobacterium jk18x1bzbins.87 | reverse complement strand
CGTTAAGAGGATTGCGAGTGCCCCAGGAGATCCTGGAAGTCCCTGGGGGGAATCATGGGAGTTCCATGCTCATTTTACTCACCTATTCCTATAGCTACTTTCTCTTCTTGATTCCTTATCTTGCCTTTTTTCGTGGTGCCCAATTGACTTTGCAAGGATAGCTGCTTTGAATATAAGGTCAATGATTTAGTGCGTGATGCTTTGAGACATGGCTGGAATTTAGAAAAGTGATTCGGTAAAGGGCATCTGGAAAAATCAGACGACTTTCCCCATAAGATGCCATCTCACCATGAGAAAGTCAGTTGTGGAGAGGGGCTGCATGGGTTAGCAGATTTTTCAGTTGGGAGGAAGGCAATTTTTGAGGCACTCTGACATGGTTCATTGTGCGCTTTAGTCGAGTATTGGCAACATTAATAAAGTCATGATCACTTTCAATGGCAATGAAATTACGTCCCAAACGCTGGCACACGACAGGGCATGTTCCCGTACCACAGAAAGGATCTAATACCAAATCATTGGGTAGAGAGCTTGCCTTGACTAGTCTTTCTATCAATTTTTCTGGCTTTTGAATAGTGTTTAGAGCTGCTCGACTGATTAACTCATGAGACTTATAAGTTAATTGCTTGATATCGCCCCAAACATCGCCAGGATTTTTACCTTTTTGGTTGAACTTAGTTTTAGAAAACTTACCATTGCTTACGGAGGGGACTTTCTCGCATCGTAGACGATGCTCCAGCTCTACCAACTGAGGAACACGTATGTCATCCAAATTAAAAACACGAAGACGATGACCCTTGATGAAATAACAAATGATGTCATAGTTATTGGTGTAGTTAATTCTACCTTGACTAAGGCGATTTGGCTGGAACCATATAATTCGTGAACACAATGTAAGATAGGGGCGATAGTCAATAAAATCCAGACAATTTGACTTGCCAAATAGATATAAGGCACCGCCATGTTTAAGCTTTACTGAAAACATACGAATTAGCGTCAGGTTGAATTCCTGGATATTGGGAATTTGATCCCAGGCATGGCTTTGGGTCCCATAGGGACCATCACAGATAATTAAGTCAACACTGCCATCAGGAACAGATGGCACAAGCTGAAGGGCATCACCACCGTGGATCTGGTTGAGCTTGAGGGGCAGTGGTGGATTCAAGAGCTCTTCGCAAGATCCCCTTGACGCTAGCACGAGATTTTGCTGAGCAACTTCCCCACAGGCTCGCCATCAGGACGTGGCTTGATTATGTCCCCCGCGAAAGAGATGGGTATGGCTGGGTGCATAAAGGCGTGAGCAACAGGTTGGGCTGGCCGCCAGGGCAGGGCTCACCAGATAAAGGGTGGTGCGGGTCAACTTCTGCTCTGTTGTGGTGGCGGCCATGGCGGCAAGGGTAGTGATCAGGAGCCGCTCATCAGGCCAACTGATGCGGAAGGCAATGGCCACAGGGGTTTCAGGGGGGTAGTGGAGCAGTAACTCCTCCTGAACAGCTTCAATATGGTGGGCCGAGAGATAAAGGCAAAGGCTGGCCTGCAAGGCTGCGATCCGCCGGAGGGCCTCCCGTTCCGGTGTGCCGGTGCGTCCCGAAGCACGGGTCAGCACAACGGTTTGCACCGTGCCGGGGATGGTTAACGCCTGGCCCAGGGCCGCTGCCGTGGCCTGGTAGGCACTGACCCCAGGCACCACCTCCACATCCACACAGGCCTCCGCCAGGCGGCAGATCTGCTCATGGAGGGCGCCATAGAGGCAAGGGTCCCCATCATGCAGGCGCACCACCCGCTTGTCGGCGCGAGCCTGCTGCAGCATCACCTGCATCACCGCCTCCAAGGTGAGGCTGCGGGTGGAAATCCGCACACAGTCGGCGGGGGCCAAGGCGGCAATGGCGGGGGAGACGAGGGAATCAGCCCAGACGAGGGCCTGGGCCTCCCTGATGCGCTGATGGGCCCGGATGGTGAGCAGATCAGGGGCGCCAGGCCCAGCGCCCACAATGGCCACAGATCCTGGTGGTTGCGCCGTGGCGTTCAAGAGCGTGGCCCCGACCCTGGCAAGGGGCCACGCAAGCCATAGAGCCAGACCAGACCAAGGCCACCCAGGACAATCATTCCCCCACTCATCACCTGGGCAATGCGCAGGCCCCCTTCACAGAAGGGGGGATTGGAGAACAGGCAAAGGGGATCGGTGCGCAGACCTTCAATCCAGAAGCGGCCCAGGCTGTAGGCAATGGCATAGGTGCAGGTGAGCGCCCCTGCTGGCAGCTTGAGCCCACTGCGGCGGCAGCGCAGCAACAGACCCATCAGCACACCAAAGACGGCCAGATTCCAGAGGGACTCATAGAAAAAGGTGGCATGGAAATGACTGGCCTCAGGATTAGCGAGTAGCACCTGGGGATCCACCAAGACTTGTGGAATCTTGACGCTGACGGGAAAGTCCACAGGTACAGGGTGGCCAAACGCTTCTGAATTGAAGAAATTGCCCCAGCGGCCAATGGCTTGCCCCAGAGCCAAAGACGGCACCAAAACATCCAGAAGATCCCAGAAGGGCTGTTGGCGGAGGCGAGAAAACACCAACACCGCCAGTACCCCCCCCACCATGGCCCCATGGATGGCAATGCCCCCTTCCCAAAGGGCAAAGGCACGGGGGATGGGAATCAGGCCGAACAACCGGGTCCAGGCATTGCGGTAGCGCTCCCATTCAAAGGCCACGTAGTAGATGCGGGCAGCCACCACAGCCGTGATGGCCAGCGCCGGCAGCAGATCCGAGATCAGCAAGGGATCAAGCCCACGCCAGCGGGCCAGTCTGCTGGAGAGGGTGAGGCCAGTGATCACGGCCACAGCAATAAGCACCCCATACCAGCGCAGAGGGGTATGGGGAATCATTGGACCTGGCGATTGAAAAACCAAGCCCAACACACCAAGTGGTCCCATGGATGAAGGTCCTCCCTCTCGGGGTCTTAAAGCTGTCCGGCAGCTTGCACCCGCTCCACTTGCCGTTTCTTGAGCACGAAGAAGATTTGTGTGGCCAGCACCAGGGTGAAGAAGCCCAACATCCACAGAATACGCCATGGGCTCTGCAACACGATCTCCGTGTCCCTTTGCCCGAAGCCCCCCTGATTGGGGTCGTTGGTCAGGGCAGCGCCTGCGGTAACCGTCTCTCCAGGGGCAACGATCACCTCCAGGCCCGCTGGAATCGGGGCATCAACCACAGCCTCACCATCCGTTGCGATGTGGATCACATGGCTGCCGTCCCCATTGTCATCAACGCCGGTGATCTCCCCCCCTACCTCTGCTGTCCAGACGCCGTTGTTGCTTTTCTCGCCGGTGGGGTAGATCTGACCACGGCCGCGGTTACCACCCACATGGAGGGCGTACTTGCCGAAATGGATTGAACTGTCTTGCGCCGGGTCAGGGGAGAGCACTGGGAAGACAAGCTCCTGGTGCTCATCACCGGGCAACGGACCCACAAGAATGACGTTATCTGAACTGTCGTTGTAGGTGCTGTAGTAGATCCCCTCCATCTCCTCCTGCAACTCCTCGGAGATGCGGTCCTCCGGCGCCAGTTGAAATCCCTCCGGCAGCATCAGGACTGCCCCAACTTGCAGGGGAACCTGACTGCCATCAGCGGCCAGTTCCACGGTGCCGGTCTTGTAGGGAACCTCCACCGTGGCCTTGAAGACCTTATCGGGGAACACCGCCTGTGGTGTCTCCACCTGAATGGGTTTTTGGGCCAGGTGGCAATTGGCGCAGACCAGCTTGCCAGTGGCTTCTCGCGGGGTCTCCGGCGCCACTTGTTGGGCCCAGAAGGGGTAGGCCCGGGCGGCGTCAGGTTGAACAAAGAGGGTCAAGGAAGCCAGAAGGAGGCCGACAACCAGGGCACGTAGGGGATGCATGAACGTTGGGTGAATGGTGGGTGGCGAATGATCGTTGAACTGTCAGACCCACCAGGGGGAATCACCGGTGCGGAAGTCTGTTTCTGTCCATGGCTTCAGGAAGACCACGTCGTTGTTCTCCTCCACATGGGCCAAAGCCAGGGAGAGGGGAGCCGGGCCACGCACCACCTTGCCGTTATCGTCGTACTGGGAGCCGTGGCAGGGGCAGATAAAACGGTTCTTGCCCGGATTCCAGGGCACCACGCATCCCAAATGGGTGCATACGGCATTGACGCCAAAGCCGGCCAGGGTTGCTTCCCCTTTCACCAGCAGGTAGGTGGGGTCGCCCTTGAGTCCTTGCACCAGGCTGCGGTCCCCCTCCGGATGGCTGGCCAGCCAGCCACTGGCGGTCACATCATTGCCCAGGGCGTCCTTGGCTGTTGTGCCACCGCCACTGCCCCCTGGCTTGGGGGGGACGAAGTAGCTGACTACAGGATAAAGCGCACCGAGGGCAACACCGGTGAGGGAGCCGAACATGAGCAGGTTCATGAATTGGCGGCGCCCCATTCCGGGAACATCACTAGCCTGGAGTTGTGTCATCTGCTGCGGGAGGGAGTGGTCTTTGGTCCCCCAGGATGTTGGGGATCCACGCTGGCTGTAGCATTTAGACCGTGGCCCCTGCATTATGAAGATGGAGCTGGCGTCATTGGCGGCAGTCCCAACAGGACTGTGGCGTTTTGCAAAAAATATTGGCCATGGCAACCGGCCCACTCACCGCCGCTGAAGTTCGCGCTCTGCTGCAGCACCGCTGGGGCGCCTCCTATGACGTCCACTTGATTCAGAGGCAACGGCGCATCTATCTGCAAATCATGTGGGGCTATCTGGAGCAGCTCTCTTTCCCCCTGGACGAACCCGCCTACCTGGCCCACCTGGCAGCCGCAGTGGAAACCATCAATCAGATGGGCAAAGGGAATGCGGTGCGCACATGGCTGCGGACCACAACTGATCGGCCCCGTCTGGGCAAAGCCCTCAGCCTCCCCTTGGCATGACAGGGACCCGTGATCCATCAATCCCCCTGGGGGCGACGCCAGCGCACCAAGGCCACCAGGCCCACCCCCAACAGGAAGAGAAGGGTGATGGCGCCCCCGAGGAGCACCATGGTGATGGGATCCGTGGACGGTGTCAGCACGGCGCCGGCCACGGCTGAGCCCAGCACAACCCCGCGCCAGGACCGCAGCATGGTGACCGCATCAACCAGACCGAGCACACCCAACAGAAACTGCAGCACAGGCAACTGAAAGGCTAGGCCCGTGGCCAGAAGCAGCAACAGGACAAAGTCCAGATAACGCTCAATGGACCAGAGGGGCTCCACCACGTCCGCCCCATAGGCCACCAGAAAACGCAGTGCAGCCGGAACCAGCGCCCACCAGGCAAAAGTGATGCCCACGAGAAACAGCACAGTGGAGGCGGCCACGGCCGGCACCACCAGGCGTCGTTCAGACTGTTTCAGGCCTGGCAGGATGAATTGGAGCGCTTCATAGACCAGATAGGGCAAACTCAGCGCCAAGCCCCCGTACACCGCCACCTTGAAGGACACAAATAAAAACTCCCCTGGGGCCAACTGCAGAAAACGAATGTCCTGGGCAGGTTGCTCCAGAAGGCGCACCAGCGGGCGCACCCCAATCAGACACAGCCCCGCACCGGTGACAATGGCCAGAATGCTGCGCAGCAAGCGGTTGCGCAGCTCATCGAGGTGGCCCAACAAGGGCATTTCCACCTCGTCGGGGAACTCGGATGGGGGCACAGACCGTGCTTTGAGGGGGAGCTGGGTGGACACAACAGATGTGCAATGGTCATGACCACCACAGAGGCTAGGGATCCTTGCTTCGGAGTAGGGGCGCCACCGCATCCGGGCAACCCCAAAGCACACGGCCTTCCCGAAAGCGCACCATCCCTGGGCCAGCGCCAGGAACCCGTTGTAGACGGCAGGTCTCGGCGCTCACCACGGCAACGGTGCTGTTCCCCCGCGCACGACTGAAGTAGGCCGCCAGGTCAGCAGCGGTTTGCACGTCCTCCTCGTCTGCCCCGGCGGCTTCACTCACTTTGAGCACCACGTGGCTGCCGGGCATTTCCTGCGCATGAAACCAGAGATCACCGCGGCGCGCCTCCAGGAGGCTGATGCGGTCGTTCTGGCGGCTGTTGCGCCCCACCAATAGCCGGAGTCCCCCGGGGCTTCGCAGTTGCAGGGGGCGGGATGCGGTTGTTCCGGCTGGGGAAACCACAGAGCGGGAGTGCGTCAGGTCCAGTTCGCGGAGCTCGTCTTCCAACTCCTCCAGGAGAGCCTGTTGCTGATCGAGAGGGGCGCCGCTCCAGTGGAGCAGGAATTGGTCATGGGCGGATTGCAGTCGTGCCAACCGCTGGCGATGGCGCTCCAGGCGTGGTTCCAGCACCTGACGGGACCGGCGCAACTTGCGCGCCTTCCGGTAGAGCCGCTGCGCATTGGCCAGAATGGTTGTCTCGGGGTCCAGGGGAACGGACTCCTCAGGGCCTCCCATGGGATCTGCTGCCACCAGGGTGGTGAGCCCGCTGCGCTGGAGATCCGGGCAGCACATCAACCGGTCTGCCCGGCATTGCAGGGTGGTGTGGTCGGCCACAGTGGTCAACCGCTGTTGGATATCGTCCCCCAGCTTCCGTTCTCCCGCCATGGCCTTGCGCAGAATCTGCACCAGCCGCTGGTGAGCTCGCTGCAACTGCAGGTGGCGCAGGTGGCGGCCATGGAAGGCCGCCAGCGCAAGACCCAGACCCTGGCCCGGTAAACCGGTGGACTTGTTGGGGCTGCCCAGGGCAGTGGGTATTGGTGTCCACACTCGATAGCCCAGGTCCCCCTCCGGATGAAACTGGAACCGCCGACTCTCCAGGGCAGCCAACCAACGTTGCCACTGCTGGTGAAGAGCCTGCCATTGTGTCGTGTTCAACGCCGTGACACAGAGTGTGGCGTCAATCCCGGCCGCACTGCAGAGTTGGCGGGCCAGGCTGGGGCTAATCCCCCCATAACGCTGCCAGAGGGCCTTGGCCAGAGGCAGCAGGGGCGCCAACTGCAGATGCATCCGCCAACTGGCGCAGGATTCCCGCCTATCCGGCAAACGCCCAGGGGCAGATGGCGGGGCGCTGTAGTGGTCACCACAGCCCAAGGGGCGAACACGGGATTGCTGAGGCTTCACCTGCCGTCCCATGGCCATGATCCGGCCCCTGGCATCCAGGAGAAACAGGTTGCTGTGGCGGCCCATGAGTTCCAACACCACCTGGCGCTCCACCACCGCACCCGGTCGCTTGCCGAACTCCAGTTGCACAATGCGCTCCCACGGAGGCTGCTGCAGGGCCGTCAGCGCCAGTCCCCGCAGACCATGGTGGAGTTGTTGGGCCAGAGTGCTGCCCGCGCCCTGGCGGGGTGGCGGCAGGCAGGGATGGAAGCGCGGCGCCTCCGCAGACCAGCTCAATTCCACCCACAGGTGGGTGGTGACGGTACGCAGGCCCATGTGGATGGTGGCGCCGTCGGTCTGCTGAGCCTTGACAAAACGACTGGGCACCACCTGTTGGGCCAACTCGTGGCAGACTGCACAGAGTGTGGTGAAATCCTGCTGTTGCACGGGAATGCCAACGCCAGATCTGAGCATCAATCCACAACTGATGCTGCTGTGAAATTTGCTGAACCCTCCAGCCGCCTGCTGGTCCTGACCGGCCCCAGCGGGGTGGGGAAGGGCACGGTTTTGCGGGCCCTGCTGGCCCGTTATCCCCAGGTGTGGCTCTCCGTCTCCGCCACCACCAGAGCGCCACGACCTGGGGAGCGGCATGGGGAGAACTATTTCTTCCTGGATCGCCAGGCCTTCATGGATCAGGTGGCCGGTGGCGCGTTCCTGGAATGGGCTGAATTTGCCGGCCACGCCTATGGTACCCCCGCGGGACCCATTCAATCCCGGCTCCGTGCTGGCCAGGCGGTGGTGATGGAAATCGAAGTGGAGGGGGCCCGTCAGGTGCGGCGGCGCCTGCCCAATGCGGTGCAGGTGTTTTTGCGTCCCCCTTCATTGGCAACGCTGGAGGAACGCATTCGCGCCAGAGGCAGTGATTCCGAGGATTCCATCGCCAGACGCATTGCCCGCGCCAGGGAAGAACTGGCGCGGGCAAAGGAGTTTGACCATGTGATCCTCAATGGGGATCTGAATCAGGCCATTTCCGAGGTGGAAGCGGTCTTGCAACCCATGTTGAAGACTGCCTCAAGCTGAGAACAAGGCGCCTACAGGGGATGGAACAGCAGGTCAGGGAAGAAGCGGTTGAACTCAATGGCAATGCCCGCATGGAGGGTGAGCCAGAGAGCAGCCAGGACAGGAGCAGTGGTGAGGAACTTGGTCATGGAAATCAGCGGGGAGAAACGGTGATGTGGGTGTCGTCTGCAAACATGTCGCCACTTCGCATCTGAGCGATGGCATCCACCGGCCACTTGACGGCGCCCAATGCACAGTTGAGGGCCAGGCCGGTATCAATCTGAATTTCCTTCATCTGGGACCCTTTGCCGCGGATGGCCATCATGTAGCTGCGGCCAGCCCAGCCGATCCAGCCAGCCATGTAAAGGAAAAGCAGACTGGGAATCAGGAAATCACCAGCATGGCTGAAACGACCATCAACAATGAGGCGGGGCAGGCCATCTTCTCCACAGGAGGCCTGGCTATACATGGAGAAGCGGGTCTGGGCCTGCTCCGTGGCGGCAGCGGCAGCCCGTTCTTGGAAGCGGGGTGAGTCAGCGCAAAGTGTGAGTCCTGCCACATCGGCATGGGCGGCAGGCGCAAATCCGAACAGCAGAACTGCGGAAAGAAGCGCTGCAAAGAGACGTTTCATGGGATCCGGGGAAGGCAAACGGCGGGAGGACAACAATTTTCATTTGCCAGAGGGGGCAGAATGATGACTTGCTAACCGCACGTTGATTACAACCCTAAAGGGAAGCGGAAAAGACCATTGACCATCGTTCTGGCCCTTGAAACAAGTTGTGATGAGACGGCAGTGGCCCTGGTGGACGGTTCCCGGGTTCTGGCCAATGTGGTGGCCAGCCAGGTGGCCAGCCATGCCCCCTATGGGGGAGTTGTGCCGGAGCTGGCCGCACGGCGACATGTGGAACTTTTGCCCCACCTGGTGGACCAGGCCTTTGGGGAGGCTGGCATCAACTGGGCCGCGGTGGATGCCGTTGCCGCCACCGCCACCCCTGGCCTGGTGGGAGCTTTGCTGGTGGGCCTCACCACCGGCAAGACCATGGCCCTGCTCCATGGAAAGCCCTTCCTGGCCGTTCATCATTTGGAGGGTCACCTCTGCTCCCCACAGTTGGCGGGCGGCCCACCACCGGAACCACCGTTCCTGGTGTTGCTGGTCTCCGGTGGCCATACCCAACTGGTGCGGGTGGATGGCCCTGGGAACTACGGGCTCTGTGGCGCCACCGTGGACGATGCGGCGGGTGAAGCCTTTGACAAGGTGGCCCGTCTTCTGGGGTTGGGCTATCCAGGGGGACCCGCCATTGAGGCAGTAGCCAGCGGCGGTCAACCCCAGCGGTTTGCGTTTCCCCAGGGGCGGGTCAGCCGAACAGGGGGCGGGCATGAACCCTATGCCTTCAGCTTCAGCGGCTTGAAGACCTCCGTGCTGCGCTGTATCCAGGCGTTGCAGCGCCAGGGGGAACCCTTGCCGGTGGCTGATCTGGCCGCTAGCTTTGAGCACACCGTGGCCACGGTGCTCAGTCGCCGCAGTGTGGGCTGTGCCCTGGATCAGGGATTATCCCAACTGGTGGTGGTGGGTGGCGTGGCCGCCAACCGACGCCTGCGCCAGGCCCTGGAGCAACGCTGCCGGGAAGAGGGGCTCACCCTTGTCATGGCGCCGCTGGCATTTTGTGGAGATAATGGCGCCATGATTGGCGTTGCCGCCAGTCAGCGGTTGGCCTCGGGCTGCCAAAGCCCTTTGACCATTGGCGTCAGCCCACGACTGCCCCTGCAGGAGGCCAACTGTCTCTATGGTCCACACCCTCCCTTTTGAAAGTTCTAACATTTTCTTCAACTGTATGCCCTGGACACCATGAATCAGCCGGATGCCCCGGTAGCTGATCTGGACCGCCCTGTTGCTGAACCCGTCAGCCGTGAAGAACTGAACCGCTGGAAGTATGGCTTCACCCCCCAAGCAGAAATCTGGAATGGTCGACTGGCCATGATTGGCCTTTCCCTGGCCATTCTGGCGATTGTCCTGCTGCGCCTGGCCTGAACCCGCACTGCTGGGGGACCTGCATCATGCCTAATCCTTGGATCAGCTTCCCAATGCCAGTGTGAAACATCGGGTCAGCGTTGTTCTCGGAACGCGTCCGGAGGCCATCAAGCTGGCGCCAGTCATCCTGGCGTTGCAGGCGGCTGGTGATTTTTCCACCCGTGTGATCCAGACCGGTCAGCATCAGCATCTGGTCAAGCCGGTGATGGACCTGTTTGGCCTGACCCCGGATCAGGACCTGGCCCTTATGGCGCCACGCCAAAGCCTGACCCACATCACCTCCATGGCCCTGGAGGGCCTTCAGGAGGATTTTCTCCGCCACCCCCCTCACCTGGTGATCGTTCAGGGGGACACCACCACCGCATTTGCTGCCGCCTTGGCGGCGTTCTACCAGCGCATTCCCTTGGCCCATGTGGAGGCGGGTCTGCGCACCGATGACCTATGGAATCCCTATCCGGAGGAGGCCAACCGCCGTCTGATTAGCCAACTGGCCCGGATTCACTTTGCCCCCACCCCCCGGGCCTGCCATAACCTCAAGGCCACTGGCGCACTGGGCACCATGGCCCTGACGGGAAACACGGTGATCGACGCCCTGTTGGCCGTGGTCCGGAAGCAGCCCACCTGCCCTGTGCCTGGCCTGGTATGGGACGGGCAGCAGGTGATCCTGGCAACAGTTCACCGGCGGGAAAACTGGGGGGAACCGTTGCAGGAGATTGGCCGCGGCCTGCGCCAGGTCCTGGACCACCACCCCGGCACCACCCTGCTGCTCCCCCTGCATCCCAACCCCACGGTGCGTGAGCCTCTGGGGCAGATCCTGGCGGATCATCCACGGGCCTTTCTGGTGGAGCCTCTGGACTACAAGGCCCTGGTGGCCGCCATGGCGGGCTGCACCCTGGTGCTCACCGATTCCGGGGGTCTTCAGGAGGAAGCCCCCACCCTGGGGAAACCCGTGCTAGTGCTGCGGGAGACGACGGAACGGCCCGAGGCCGTGGAGGCCGGCACAGCCCGTTTGATCGGCACCTCGGCCAGCGCCCTCCTTCGTGAGGTCTCACGGCTGCTCACGGATCCGGGGGCCTACAACGCCATGACCCGTGCTGTGAACCCCTTCGGTGATGGTCATGCCAGCCAGCGCATTGTGGCGGCCTGCCGAGAGTTTTTCCACCAGCAGGGGACGGCATGGAAGCCCTAGGTCATGGTGGGGGCAACATGTCGTTTATGCCCTCAACAGCGACGCTGGCACAGGGGTGGGGAATGGCTGGAGTGGGCGCCTCAAACTGCCCTCTGGCCACCCACTCCAGCCGCAACTTCATGAAGTCGATGAATTTGCTGTCCGTGGAGATCACGGCTGCGGCGGGACGGGGAATGGCGGCGCCACAAGCCTTCACAGGTTCCGCATCCAGAAAAGCCGGCTGGCGAACCAACCAGAAGTCAATGGTCTTGTGTTGTTCCCTGTAATGGTCTTGCCGCTCCCGCAACACCTCGGCAAGGGGTTCTTCCTCGCAGAGGAACCGTTCGCTGGCGGCAACATAGTGGTAGGTGGTCATTAACCCTCGGTCACCAGAAGATTTTGACGGGGATTCCGGATCAATGCTTTCATCTGGTGGACAGCGTTGGTCAAGCCTACGGCCAGGGCTCTTGCCACAATGGTATGACCAATGTTGAGTTCTTCCATGGCGGGAATGGCGGCCACGGGCTCCACATTTTGGTAGGTGAGGCCATGGCCTGCGTTCACCCGCAACCCCAAGGCCCGGGCCAGACGGGTCCCCGCCTGGAGGCGGGCCAACTCGGCAGCAGGGCTGGCGGTGTTGGCATAGGCGCCGGTGTGCAGTTCCACCCACCGGGCTCCAGAGGCCTGGCAGGCTATCAACTGGTCCACCTCGGCATCCACAAATAGGCTCACGGGAATGCCTTCCCCTTGGAGGGGCTCCACAGCCTGGCGCAGCACTGGAAGTTGACGCACCACATCCAGGCCTCCTTCCGTGGTCACCTCCTCACGGCGCTCAGGCACCAGGGTCACCTGATGGGGGCGCACCCGCAGGGCTGTGGCCACCATCTCTTTCGTGGCGGCCATCTCCAGATTGAGCCGACTGCCCAGGGTGTGGCGGAGCAGTTCCACATCACGATCCTGAATGTGGCGCCGGTCTTCCCGCAGATGAACAGTGATGCCGTCGGCACCCCCCAACTCCGCCAGAATCGCCAGTTGAACCGGGTCAGGTTCCACAGTGCGCCGTGCTTGACGCACCGTGGCGATGTGATCGAGATTGATGCCCAGGCTGGCCATGACCTTTCTGTTAATGGTCCCACTGCTTGATTAACCGTCATACCAGTCAGGACACTTTCCATAGCCGGCACTGTTGCTGTCATTTTCCCGGGCTTCCACTTTCCAGCAGCAGCAGCGCCCCTGGTCCCGCTGCCAGAGCAGGGCATTGGCCCATCCCCACACCAACTTGGCTGTGGCCTCCATGCCCACATTCTCCAGCACCCGCAGATTCAACGCCCCCAACTGGTGCAGCCGTTGCCACTCCGCCAGCAGGGGATCATCGGCATTCACCAGGAACGTGTGGTCAAACTGCTCCGCCAACTGCTGTCGCAGGGGACCCAGGCTGGAGAAATCCACCACAAAGCCATGCTCATCCAGGTGGGTGGCGGCAAACCACAAGGTGAAGGAGCGGCTATAGCCATGGACAAAGCGACAGTGGCCCCTGTGGCGCCACTGGCGGTGGCAGCAGGGGAAATCCGTAAAAGCTTTGCTGCAGGTGTAGGGACTCCGCATGGCCAGGCAGTGGGTTAGGGTCATGGCTGGGGTACCCCCCTGTGGGGGACAATCACGGAAGGTTCAACGGACCATGACCCATCCTGCTGCCCCGGAAACGGACCATGGCGCCCCGTCGGTGCCTTCTGTCTCATCTGACCAGCACCTGCAATGCCCTCCCCTGGAGATGCTGCGTTTTGATGATGCAGGCCTGATTCCCGCCATTGCCCAGGACTGGCTGGATGGCGCCGTGCTGATGGTGGCCTGGATGAATCGGTTCAGCCTGGAGCAAACGGTGGCCACGGGGGAGGCCCATTACTGGAGCCGCTCGCGCCAGGAACTCTGGCACAAAGGGGCCGTTTCCGGCCATCGTCAGCGGGTGCGCCAGTTGCGCTACGACTGCGATCAGGATGTGTTACTGCTCACGGTGGAGCAAGTGGGAGATGTGGCCTGCCACACCGGGGCCCGCAGTTGCTTTTATGGCTATGGAGCCGATCCGTCCCACGGCGGTCCCCAGGCCCCCAAGCCCCCAACTGATGCGGTATCCGAGTTGTATCAACTGATTGTGCAACGCCGCCAGCATCCGGAAGCCGGCAGCTACACCAACGCCCTCTTCCGTGGCGGGGACAACCGTATTCTCAAGAAGATCGGCGAGGAATCAGCAGAGTTGGTGATGGCCTGCAAGGACGACGACGCCAACGCCATCAGCGGGGAAGCCGCCGATGTGCTCTATCATATGCTCGTGGCCCTGGCCCACCATGGCGTAGCCTGGCGCCAGGTCCTGTTGGAGTTGGCCAAGCGTCGGCATCAGCCCCGGCCCAGCTAGGTCTGCCTGCCCATCCACTGGGCCCACCCTGTCCCCAGGAGCGCGCCCCCTTGACCACGTCCCCCGCCCCATCAAAGCCAGCCCATTGCGGCTCACGCCCCAAGACCATTGCCTTCGGCATTGCCCCACTGGGGGTGATTTCCATTGGCATTGTCCCCATGGGGGTGGTGGCCATTGGCATTGTCCCCATGGGGGTGGTGAGCCTTGGTGCTGTGGCCATGGGGGTGATCACCGGCTCGGTGGTGGGCATGGGGGTGCTCACGGCTGGCGTCAGCACCATGGGGGTCTGGTTTGTGGGCAGTGATGAGGGGAGCATGGGCGTGGTGCGCCTTGGTCCTGGCGCAAAGGATCCCCACCACGGCAGCATGTCCGATGAATCCACCACCCTCCCCCATGGCCATGGAAGCTCCTAGGATCAGGACCCATCGTGTGAGGGATTCCTCCGCTTCACCAGAGGGGGAGCCCCAAGAGAGCAGCAGGAGGATGGGTGATGGCGCAGTTGTTTTGGCTGAGGCGGGAGCAGATTGCAGGCATCCGTCCCTTGTTCCCCAAGGAACGGGGTGTGAAGCGTGTGGATGACAGGAAGGTGTTGAGTGGCATCATCCTGGGGCCCGGAAGAGTCTGTGCTGGGCGGGTGCCCTGGCCGTCTATGGCTCCCATAAAATCCTCTACAACCGTTTCCGCGGTGAGACAAGGGTGTTTTTGATCTGATCTTTTCCGAGTTGTCAGCATCCGATGCCCCAGAGCCAGAGGTGCTGAGGATTGACGCCACTGATCTCGAAGCCCATCCCACGGCGTCCAGCCTCAACAGGGGGGTGTTCCCGCCTGATCGGTCGCACCAAGGGGGGCATGACCAGCAAGCTCCATGGGGTCTTCACAGCAAAGGTGGTCCCCCGCGGCTCCACCTGCGTGAGGGGCAATGCAGCGAGTTCATTGGTGCTCATGGGGTCCTCAAACCTGCCACCTGCGGCCGCAGTGATTGGGGATTCCGCAAGATGCTGGCCCAGCAGGGCATCACGTCTTGCATCCCGCCCCGTCGCTGCCGCAAGCAGCCAGCCCATGACCACAAGAGACTGGATCGCAGTCGTCACAAAATCGAGGTTCTCTTTTCCCGATTGAAGCACTGGCGGCGTCTTGCAATCCGCTACAACCGCTGCGCCCATGTCTTCAGCTCTGCCATCCTCCTGGCTCTAAGCCAGCGTGGGCAGCAGGGGCGAGGCGGTTTGGCGGTGGCGGCAAGCTCAGGATTCCCGGCGCCGTGAGTCAGGCGATGGGCTTGGAAACACGGTTCCAGCGGCTCCAGGATGCCATGGACAGGCAGGGCATTGCGCTTCAGAATAATCCGCCTGGTACTGTCCCCGAACAAGTGCTGGTTCTTGAGATTGTGGCCAGGATGCAGGACTTCATCAAGATGGATCAAGGGAAGGGTCTCGGCCATGGTGATGGGGGATCAATGTCATGGCTTTGGTGGTGAGGGTCGGGACAGCAGGAAGACTGCCGATGCGCTCAGCACCATCGCCTGCACCACCAGCACCGGAAGAGGCGCCTGGAACGCCAGGGACAGGGCGAAGACACCCACCATGGAGGTCACCCCCAGAATCTTGGCGCGCCGGCTGATGGCACCGTATTGCTGCCAGTGATGAATCAAGGGTCCGAATAGCGGATGGGTATGGAGCCATGCAGACCAGCGACGGGAGGAGCGGGCAAATGCAAACGCCGCCACCAGAATGAATGGGGTGGTGGGTAGCAGTGGCAGCGCCACCCCCAACCCTGCCAACAGAACCATCAAAAGCCCAACCACAAACCAGACCACCCGCAATGGACCCCTTGGGGATTGTCCTGGTTGTTGCTCCACCATGCCCAACCCTCACCTCAGAAGAGTGTGGAGAAGCGCAGCTTGAGGGAGTGGTCCGCCGGGGAGGAGGAGTTCTGCTCTTGCCGCTCACCCTCCAGGGAGACTTCCCATGGTGTGCCCTGGTGCTGTTGGTGTTGGGCATAGGGCGCCACCGACCAGAGGAGGCTGTAGTTTCTGGTGGTGGGGGAGAGGGCCAGGGCCACAGCGGGGGTGAGGGTGATGCGGTCCTGGTAGGCGGGGAAGCCGTAGGCCAACTCTGCGGCAAACTGCTGTCCAGTGGTAGTGGAAGCATCCAGCACCTGGATGGTGGTGGGATTGAGGAGGGCATCCATGCCACCGGATGCGGTGGCACCCATGGTGTGGCTCAGGGAGAGGGAGGGCCCACGATCAGAGGGGTCGGGTTCCCAGGAGAAGGAGAGGGTGAGGCCCTGCTCCCGGAACGCTTCCTCTTGGTGGGTGAGGAGGGTGTGACCCTTCAGTTCGCCGCTGATGCCGTACTCCGGAGCGCTCCAGAGGAGAGCGGCCCCCAGATCGAGGCCATAGCCGGTTTCTGCGTCGCCGCTGTCGTATCTCATGCCCACCTCCATGGAGGGGAGGAGGGAAGCGCCATGGGGGAGGGGGAAGGGCCTGGCGGCCTCCAGCCCCAGGCGGAGGCGGGAGAAGGAGCCTTCGGAGGACGGCAGCCCGTCCGCCTCTTCGGAAGTGGTCTTGACGGTCATCACGTCGGCGGTGGCGTTGAGGGTGATGCCGGCCCCATTGCCCCCATTCAGGAGCGCCCCATCCAGCCCGGCGGCCGTCATGGCCATGGTGGTGCCGGGGGTGTAGTCATCCTCGTCCCCGTCAGGCTCAAGGGAGAGTTCACCCCATCCATAGCCTGCTGTGGCCCAGAGGCCCAGCCGTGGGGTGAGGGCATAGCGGCCATAGGGGAAGACCCCTGTCAAGACGTTGCTGATGCGGCCATCAGCGACGGTATCGTTATCCCCCTCGTAGGAGCCGCTGCCCCAGGACTGGCTGAGGGCGGCGCCAGCCTGCCAGCGGCCGGTGCTCCAGTCTGTCCCCAGCAGGAGGGTGGTCACGTCCCCTTCGAGTGAGGACCCGTCTTTTTCCCCATCGAAGGAGGACAGGGCGCCCTGTCCCCAGAAGCCGAGACGGGGCACCTCCTCCTGCTGGGGGGGGGGAGCGAACTTGAAGGAGGAGCCCTGCACCAACGCCTGGGAGGTGACGGTGTTGAAGCCCAGGGCCTTGGTCAGTAACCCTTCATGCTCCGCCAGGGGTGAGGACGCCGTGGGGCTGGTGAGCGTCTCCCCGGCAACGGTGAGTTCCAGGCCTGCTTCTGGGGGAGTGGTCAGGCGCCGCTGCAGGGCATCCACCACCTGTTGGGAGACGGTGCGGCCAAAGCGCAGGTGCCATGCCCTCTTCCGCTGCTCCACCAGAGCAGCAGCATCCCCATCTGCGACGACCCCCACCAGCACATCCGTCATGGGGCCTTGATAGTTGCCCCGGCGGACGGTGTGGCTCAGGGTGATGGTCTCCCCAGCGAATCCTTCCCCTGCGGGCACGGTGATGGCGACGGCCTGGGGAGTGCTCCAGTCCGTTGGTCTGAAGGTGAAGAGGCTGGGATTGACATTGACAACGGCTTCACCATCCACCCTGCCGGAGGCGTCACGTGGGCTCCTCGCCGGACTGGTGGCAGCGGAAGTGAGGACAGTGCCGTCTTCTCTCTTGGCACTGATGCTCACGGCCACATCATCAGCAGGCTGTGCATCCAAGGCGATGGTGTAGGAGGCGGTGTCCCCTTCCGTTACCGTCAGCATCTCCGTAGAGGGGATCACCGACGGGGGAGCATCAAAATCATCTTCGACGGTGATGGATGCGGAGGCATTGCTGCTGTGGGGTCGATAGCCCCTTCCGGTTTCCACCGTTGCCGTGATCCTCCCATCCCCTTCGGGATTCATGTCGTCTTCAGTGGGGATGGAGAAGCTGACCGTGCCGGACACGGTGATGGTGAACACCCGGCTGCCGACCTGGCTACTGACGGCAAACCTGCCGCTGTCGGTAATTCTCACATTGACATCGATGGTCTGCTCTGCGGCAGGGGCGGGTGTAGCGGTCAAGGTGAAGCGGGCCGCCTCCCCCTCGGTGATGGTTCCATCATGGTCATCAGCGGTGATGCTCACCTCCATGTCGTTATCCACCACCGTGGCCAACACATGGGAAATGGCAAGGCTTCTGTATGGCCCATTGTCCGAGGTGGTGGTGTGGGTGATGGTGACGGTGCGGTTGCCGCTCTGGTCCACCCCGTCGTCCACCCCGGTGACGGTCACCGTCTGGGGGGTGTTCCAGTTGGAGGGGGTGAAGGTCAAGGTGGCAGGGGAGACCGTTGCTGCTGTCGGATCACTGGACGCCACCGCAATGGTCAGGTCACCACCTGTGGGCTGGGCAGTCATCACCAAGGTGTAGGACTCGC
>JAJDUS010000104.1 GCA_022826535.1 Prochlorococcaceae cyanobacterium jk18x1bzbins.87 | reverse complement strand
GCTGCTGCTCCGCCCCCCACACCACCAATCCCTTCCCCACAAGCCAAGGCGCTCCCCCATGAAGAGAGGAGGGCATGGAACCCCAGGCCGGCTGCTGGCCCATGGCGGAGTCAGGGGACTCGGCCGCGGGGCTGCTGCTTTACTGGCAACGCTCTGCACGCTGGCCAGTGCTGTCCCGGCGCAACCCTTCCATGCCGTGATTGTGTTTGGCGATAGCCTGAGCGACTCGGGCAATGCGGCAGATCTGCAGAACCAGCAGAACCGGGAAGCGCTGCCCCATCTTCCATATCCGGAAGGCACAAACTTCTCCACCAATCCTGATTGGGTTTGGACCCAGCATGTTGAGCGGTTCTACGGGGGAACAGGGGAACACCGGTCCCTGGAGACGGGAGGGACGAACTATGCCATGGGTGGTGCTTGCATCAGCACAGAGCCCAGCTCAACAAAAGGATGCAACGAACAGGGATCAGTTAAAGATCAAATGATGAAGCATTTTGAAGCCTATGGAAGGGCTGATCCGGATTCACTCTACATTGTGTGGGGTGGTTCAAATGACCTTGGCCTTGTAGGACCTCAGGGATCGTTGACGGCTGTGGGACAAGCCTTGGGCCTGGGATCCCCCTTCGCCATCACCGAGAGTGTGCATATACTCTCTGACCACCTCAATAATCTGCGTAGGATTTCAAAGGAAGCAGCATTAGATTATTTGGAGCGAATTAAATTCCTACAGGCCAAGGGTGCCAAGAAGATTGTCGTTCTCAATATGCCTCCTGTAGGCCTTGCGCCCGGTGTGAGGCAAATTTCCGAGGCATTGTCCAATCCTCCGGCTTCCCTTGAAACTCTAATCTCAAGCTTGGTTTCAAGGGATCCAGATCTGGGCAGGCTCAGTACTGTTGTCAATGAAAATGCTGTGGATGAGTTTAACCAAACACTGATTGATGGCCTTAAAAGATTAGATCATGGAACGGTTGCTATTGATGTTTATAGTCTTGTTCAAGATATTGCAAGGGATCCAGAGAGCTATGGATTGACAAACGTCACACAAGCAGCATGTCACCAGACACCTCTCTTCAATTCAGGATTTTCTGAATTGAAAATTTTTAATGATGCATGTGGGCCTGCCAACGATGAGTATGGTTATCCTTACACCTATGAACAAGGCGCCAACTCAACCCATCTGTTTGCCGATAACCTTCACCCCGGTGGTGCGGCCAACAGGATTCTGGCTGATCTGGTGACCACCACCATTTCTGCTTCTGCCCAGGGGTCCTTGCCGGAGAAGAGGCCTTGACGCTCGCCAAGGGAGCAGGCTGCTCCGGAGGATCAGCCAGCCACCGATCCCCGTGGCAGCAGGAAACCATGCCCGCCATGACTGCCCCCCATCTTCAGATTGCATGGGAACCAGCACTGGAGGGCCATCCCACCCATCTCGCTGCCAGGACGAACCGGATGCCAGGCGCCCCGCAGATCCGGTTTCCCCTCGGGGAGACGTTTGGACTATGCCCTCTGCACCAGGGCTGCCTCCGTCGAATCAGCGGTTGCAGTTGCTGGGCTCAAGCTTCTAGGTTCGGGGGCAGCGCACGCAATTCCTGCTGTGGCATCCAAGCTGTTGCCACTGATGTTGGCCTTGGGCTGGTTACCGGCCGGCATCCTTCTGAGTGCCCTTTTGCGTCAGCAGATCCCCCCACTGATGGCGTGGTTGTCCCTCTGGCCTGCGGCTCTGGCTGGGCTTCCCCTGGCTGGAGCCATCTGGCGATTGCAGCGGCTGGGCCATACCCCTGTGGCCTGTTGGCTCATGGTCCTGCTGGGAACCGCAACCGTTGCGGCGACCCTGGTTGCTGGTCTTCTGGGTTCTGTGGCCATTGTGGTGGCCGCAGGTGTGGTGAGCCTTCCTGCCTGGCTGATGGCCTGTCAGGGGCAACGCCCAGTCTCCCGTGAATCCTCAAGACCGGGGCAAGGGTCCTAGCCGGTGGATCCTTAGCAGGTCTCTCCGCATCCCAGCCCATGGAACCAACAGATGGTTAGCGGTGACATCCAAAAGCCATGTCTTGCAAACTTGCTAAAGACGTGACAATTCCCTTCCGGGAATGTGACTTTCTGTTTGGTGAACTTTTATGTTGCCTGGGACTGGGCAAGGGATCTTGGAGAAAAGCGGAGCATATAGTTTGGTGGTGTCCGTTGAGAGATCCCTCCCTCTTTAAGGGCACATCCTCCACTTCTTGAAAGAAGTCTCTTACGATCCCATGCTCGACGCCTTTTCCCGCGCCGCTACCGCTGCTGATGCAAGCGGCTCCTTCGTTGGCGGCACTCAACTCGCTGCACTGAAGACTTTTGTTGCAGAAGGCAACAAGCGCCTGGATGCCGTCAAGGCCATCTCCACATCTGCTTCTTGTATCGTTACTGATTCAGTGGCCGGCATGATTTGCGAGAATCCTGGCCTCACATCTCCTGGTGGTAACTGCTACTCCAACCGCCGCATGGCCGCTTGCCTGCGGGACGGGGAGATCGTGCTGCGTTATGTGGCCTACGCCCTGCTGGCTGGAGACAGCTCCGTCCTCCAGGACCGCTGCCTCAATGGCCTTAAGGAGACCTATGCGGCTCTGGGTGTTCCCACAGGATCCATGGCGCGGGCCGTGGCCATCATGAAGGCCTGCGCTGTGGCCCACGTTAACGGAACCAACGGTGATCGTGGTCCTCAGGCAACCAACAACACCATCACCTTGGGCACCACGGCAAAGGGCGACTGCTCTGCCCTGGCCTCTGAAGCTGCCAGCTACTTTGACGCCGTCTCCAGTGCCATCAGTTGAAGGCACAGCCATCACTGAATTTCCGACACTCACACTTTCCTAGGCTTTTGCGATGAAATCCACCATCACCACAGTGATTGCAGCAGCAGATAACGCTGCTCGTTTCCCCAGCTCTTCTGACCTGGAGTCTGTCCGCGGTTCCCTGGAGCGGGCCGCCGCCCGCATGGAGGCTGCCGAAAAGCTGGCCGCCAATTACGATGCCGTGGCCCAGGAAGCGGTTGATGCGGTCTACAAGGTTAACCCCCAAGGGAACCTAGGCCGCCAGCCCCGGGTCTGCGACACCGAGGGTAAGGACAAGTGCAAGCGTGACTTTGTTCACTACTTGCGCCTGATCAACTACGCTTTGGTCACCGGCGGCACTGGCCCCCTTGATGAACTGGCCATCAACGGCGCCAAGGAGGTCTATGCAGCCCTCAGCATTGACCCTGCCACCTATGTCTATGGGCTCAACACCCTGCGCAACCGCGGTTGTGCTCCCCGTGACATGAGCGCCCAGGCTCTGGCAGAGTACAACGCTGCCCTCGACTACGTGGCCAACTCCTTGGGCTGACTTTCCCCACCAGGAGGTGAAGTCTGGGGGAGAGGGAACTAGCCCCTCTCTCCTGGGCTTCGTAACAATTTAGCCATGTTCTCCGTGGCGCCAGGATTTGCCCCCTAAGCTTTGACCACTCTCCTTCAAGCGGTAAGCTTCCGCTCTCACAACACGGCTCTCCTTCCATGACCTTTGGTCCAGCCTCTCTCCTTGGCATCGAGCGCTTCGAATCGACCCCGCCTCAACAAAAATACCAAGCCAGCAACAACGAAGAGCGGGAAAACCTCCTCTCTGCTGCCTATCGACAGGTGCTTGGCAATGCCTATGTCATGGATAGCGAGCGACAAGTTGTCGCTGAATCCCAATTTAAGCTGGGCCGCATCAGCATGCGCGAGTTTGTGCGCACCGTGGCCAAGAGTGATCTCTATCGCAGCCGCTTCTTCGATTCTTGTAATCGATATCGCTACATTGAGCTAACCTTTAAACACTTATTGGGCCGTTCCCCTGACTCTTTTGCAGAGATGCGCGAGCATGCCAACCGCCTGGATCGTCAGGGATACGATGCAGACATTGACTCCTTTATCGATAGCAACGAATACCAGCAGCGCTTTGGGGAGGATACAGTTCCCTATCTCCATGGTTGGAAGTCCGGACCAGGAAAGAGTATGCGGGAGTTCACCTGGATGTTCCAGTTTATGCGTGGCGCTTCCAGCAGCGACCTTAAGGGAGATTTGTCAGGCATCAACTCAAAGTTGGGCCGGGCAGCTTATCTAAATCAGCCCCTGCCGGTTGTGGCCCCTTCAGGCATGAATAGTCAAGGGTTTGCCTTCCGTCCCACAACACGACCCACTGAACCCCGGTCCCGCCTCGGTGTTGGCGCAAGCGATGAGGGCAAAGTGTTTCGTGTGGAGGTCACGGGCTACAATGCCCCAGGTGTGGCCAGAATCTCCCGCTATCGCAAGAGCAATCAGGTTTTCTATGTGCCCTTTGCCAAGCTCTCCGAGCAGTTCCAGCGCATCCATAAGGAGCGCGGAAAGATTGCCAGTATTACACCTGTGAGTTGACTTCCTTATTTTTGCACCAAATCCCTAAATCCCTTCTCCTCCACTTGCCCCCATGAGTTCTCTCACTAGCCTTTCTGATCAACGCACCCAGAAGTATTCTTTTGGCGTGGCTCGCGATCTGGACGTTGATCCAATTCGTTTGGGTCCCAGCCGCGATAATCTGGACGCAGTCATCAACAGTGCCTATCGTCAGGTCTTTGGCGGAGTTGGTCTGTTTGAAGTGGATCGCCTCAGCACCGCCGAATCCCAGTTGCGCCAGGGCAACTTAACGGTGAAGGGCTTTGTAGAGGCCCTGGGACAATCCAGTGCCTATGGGCGGCTCTTCCTGGATTCCACCAGCCCCCACCGCTTTGTGGAACTCAACTACAAGCACTTCCTGGGTCGCCCCCCAGCCAGTGAGGCGGAAGTGAGCACCCACGTGAAGCTGTTGCGGGAGAAGGGCTATGCAGCGGAAATCAGCAGCTACGTCAATAGTGACGAGTACCAGGAAGCCTTTGGGGAGGATACTGTCCCCTACTTGCGCTCCATCAACAGCTTGGTGGGCTTTGCTCAAGATACCTTTAACAAGACCTTCCGCCTCAGTGGTGGCGCTGCCGCCAGCGACTTCTCCATGGGTCGCAGCAGCCGCACCATGGCCGAGTTGCTGGGCTACCCCAGTTATGCCATTTCCCTGCCCAGCCAGGGGCGGCCTCTGCCCAAGCTTTCCAATTTTGCCCGGGTCACCACGGGTCCCCAGTCCGTTCCCGTCAACAGCAGTCCCTACGGTGGCTTTGGTGTAGGCGAGCGGGTCCAGCCCCGCTACCTGCGCCAAGCCAATGACAGCGCCATGGATAAAACCACCCTGCTGCGGCAGCTTTATCGTCACGTGATGGGGAATCCCCATCTGATGGAAACCGAGCGGCCCCAAACGCTGGAATCCCAATTCCTCAGCGGGGAGCTCAGTGTACGGGAGTTTGTTCGTGGACTGTGCAAAACACCCCTCTACCGCAGCCGCTTCTTTGAAGTCATGGCCCCCTATCGGTTTGTGGAGGTGAACTATAAGCATGTCCTGGGTCGCAGTCCGGAAAGCCAAGCTGAGATGGGCGCCCAACTGGACCGGGTCATCACCGCTGGTTACGATGCCGCCATTGACTGGCTGGTGGATAGCGACGAGTATGGCCATGTGTTTGGAGACGATGTGGTGCCCTATCTGCGGGGTGTGAGCAGTGGAGAGGGCCGCAGCCAGGCCAACTTCAATCGCACGCTGGCATTGGTGCCCGGCTATGCCGGCAGTGATGGTGTGCGCAGTGGTTCCACCACAGTCGACACGATTGCTGGAGCATCAAGCCTGGCCGTTGCCACCCGCAGCAATGCCAGCAGCGGCTCAGTTGATGCGCCTGGTAAGCGCTTCCGCATTGTTGTCCGCAGCCAGCGGGCCGGCGGCCGCCGGCGCCTTGCCACCACCACCTATGTGGTGTCCGGTGACAACATCACCAGCCAACTGGCGTTTATCCACCGCGACAGTGGCCGGATCGTCAGTCTCACGGAGATTAACTGATCTCCTGCTCTGCCGCCTCTCCCCTGCACCATGGTTTCTGCCAGGTGCAGCCTTCCCATTCCCCCTATTCCCCTAAATCACCATGTCCCCTCTTTGGCTTGCCGACGAATTGAAGTCGGAGTTGTTTAAGGATCGCTCAGACACGGAACTCCAGGATGTGTTCGCCGCAACCTACCGTCAAGTTCTGGGCAATGCTCACATCAACAGCTTTGAACGTTGCAAGAAGGCTGAATCCCAGTTGCGCAACGGCAGCATCACAGTTCGGGAATTTGTGATGGCAGTTGGTCTTTCAGAGACCTACAGGAATCTATTCTTCGCCCGCAATAGTCAGTATCGATTCATTGAACTGAACTTCAAGCATTTCCTGGGGCGTTCACCTCGGAATCAGCAGGAGATTGCTGAGCATGTGCTCATCTACAACACCCATGGCTACGATGCTGAAATCCTCTCCTACATTGATAGCGAGGAATACAGTAGTGCTTTTGGGGAAAACAAGGTTCCCTGTCCACGGGTTGACAGCAGCCAGTTCCAAAGCAATAGGGACTATCTGCTCACCTTGAATCTGGATCGTGGCCGGGCCAGCAGCGACAGAGCACCCACAATGGCCCAGGTGCGCCAGATTGCGGCCAAACTGCCCGCCAAGGCCAATCCGCCCCGGGTTGCCAATAACCAGTACGACAACCGCATCACCCGCTATGAGGTCACCTATGACCTGCCGGGGAACAGCGCCACAAATCGTCGTGCTGCCCAGGCGGTCCAGGTTCAATTTGCCAATTTGAGTCGGCAGTTGCAGAGCATTCAGCGTCGTGGCGGTCGCGTTCGCACGATCCGCGTCACCGGCTAAAGAAACCCCTTCTGGTCCGTCCCCGCCAGCTTCCCGGTTCAGTCTCTTCCCCTGGGCTGGCGGGCCCAGGAGGGCCAGTCGATAAACACACGCTCACCCAGCTCAAGCCCATCCAACACCTGGATCCTGCTTCCGCTGGAATAGCCCAGGGCAATGGAGCGAAAAGTCGGTTGGTCATCCCTGCCCACCACATAAACCCCTGATTGGCCAGAACGTGTGACAACAGCAACAATGGGCACCACAGGGGTGGGAAAAAGTTTCTCCGTTAAAAACTCCACATCCCCACTCATTCCATAACGTAGCTGGGGGGTCTTGTCCAACAGCTTCAGGGTCACGTCAAAGGTGATCACGTTGTCATTCACTTGGGATCGGGGAGCGATGATTTTCACTTGCGCATCCAGGGGTTGATCGGGAAAAGCATCCAGCATCACCTTGGCGTCTTGATGCAGTTGGAGGCGACCAACCTCGTTATCCGGCAGGGCGGCCACAACCTGATGGCCCGTGCCGATGGTGAGCAGAGATGTCTTGGCGGCGCCATTGGCATTGGTACTGCCAGAACCAGTCCCCGAAGGGGTGACATAACTCCTCGCCTCCGCAAACCGCTCCATCACCAGGCCATCAAAGGGGGCCTGCACCGCCAGCTCCTGTTGCTCTTGCAGCAATTCCTGCAGTCGCTGCTGGCTCGCCAATACCTGGCTCTGCTGGGACCGGTGACGGCTCTCCAGTTGGCTCAGTTCCAGTTGGCTCAAAGCCCCCGCCTCCACCAATCCATGCTGACGTATGAGTTCTTCCTCCCGTAGGGCCAACTCTTCCTCCGCCTGGGTGAGCAGGGCTTGGCGTTCCTTGATCCGAATGGGTAAATCTCCCCCATCCATCACCACCAAAACCTGACCCTCGTGCACTTGGTCCCCCTCTTCCACATGGATGGCAGCCACAATACCCGGCTGGGGAGGACTCAGGTTCACTTGGCGAATGGGCTCCACAGTGCCAGTGGCCACCACAGTGCCCCGCAGGGACTGTTGCTGCACCACAACGGTGTAGGGATCAAGATCCCGGGTGCTTGGGCGGTGTAGGATCGCGATGCTGCCCCATACGCCAGCGGCCACCAGCCCTGCCACCAACCCTAAACGTCCAGCCCAATTCAGCCAAGGGGTCTGCCGCAAATTCGTGGTGCTGGTCAATGGGGGTGGTATGGCTGGTGTGATCATCCTAAATTGAGGTGGAAGCCACTGGGCTGGAGAGGACGGTTGCACCAGGTTTTCAGAGCACGGGCAGCTTTTGCGGGGAGGCTGGCCTGGGCTTGACCCTCCAGCCACTTTTTGCGTTTGCCGCCATCCAGCACTAGGAGTTGATCAAGGTTAATCACGGTGATGATCTGCTTTTTGACGCCCTGGGGTTTGCTTTTCAGGCCAATGCAGCGCCCAGCCATGGGATGCACGGCATGCCCCATGATTCCCTCATACACCGAACCAATCTCCTCCACATCCAGGGCCCGGTAGCTGATGTGCTCCCCATTTACCAGCAGCAGGTTGCGCAGCACGTTGCACACCACTCCATTACTCAGCCATGGAGTTTCCAGCGATGGATACACCTCAGGATCAAAGAGCTGCCCACGGCGTGCTGGAAGATAGTCCGCCGTGGTCCCACCTCCATCGAAAACAAGCCGGCAGAGGCTCATCAGCCCGGCCCCGGCGCCGTAGCGTTGCTCCATGGTGTCGGGGAATTCTGCAGCATCTTGCTGGAGTTGCGCGAAGATCCTGCTCACTTTGTAGTTCTGCCCATAGATGGCGTCAGCAGGCATCAAGGCCTCCTCCTCCGCGTAGAGTAGAGACACCAGCCGCATCAACACGGTGATCAAGCCGCGGTAGAGCCGTTGCGGATCCTGGTCCGGCATGGAACCCAACAGGGTTTTCCCTTGATGTCGGGTGATCTGGCCTGCCTGCTCAAAGCCCCGCAGCAGATTCCACAGCGCCGCCAACACCTGGTCCGCCAGGGCGGTGCTCACCACAGCCTGGAAGCTGCGGCTTGCCTTCAGCACATCCGCCAGCCAGGCCCCGTCGGGATCGAAAAACACACGGCTCTGGCCCAGCAATAGACCAAGGCCTGAGAACATCAGCCGGCCGCTCACCTCTGCCGGGTCTTGCAACGGGAAGGTGAGATGACCGGAACTCTCCCCTTTTGGCGCCACCACCAAGCGCAGTTGGCTGCCGTTGAACAGCAGCCCTGCTTCGACGCCGGTTTCCCGCAATAATCGCTCAAAACGCTCTTGTGGCGTTACCCGCCATAGATGGTCCCCATGGCTGATCTTCTGGTCCAGCGGCATCAGCGGCGGCAAGGCGTTCATCAGCATCTGCGTCCCATGGCCTGTCACAGCGGCGACCACGGCGGTGGGCTTCAGGGTTTCACCGAGCCCTGGCGGCTCCCTGCTGTAGGGCTCAAGCTGGGGAGGGTCGCCCTGGATCTGGCCATCGCTCCAGCCCAGGTGCTCAATCAACAGATCATTCAGGCGGGAGAACCCAAGCCTGTCTTCCAGCTCAGCGTCCCCACTGGGATTGAGGGGTTCAAGGGCATCACGATAGCGCTGTTGTCGCTCAATGAGATCACTGCCGCTGCGGGTCAACACCCAGCCGGCGGCCTGTATGGTCGCCAGGGCCACCACCAGACCCACCGGCTGCGGATAGCCTAGCCATTCCTGGTGCGCTTTCAGTTTGGGGGAGGACCGGCCGGGGCATGGCAATCAAATCTGGAGTGTGGAGGGAGTCGCGTTGGCTTATTGGTGAGGTAATCCTGCCATGGGGGCAGATGGGGCCGCCATGGGGCTGGGGCGGACCCTGGTTTCAGTTGTCTTCTTCCTGTTGGTTCGGTTGGCTTAACACCCAGTTGGCCCATGGCTCCGTCAGCTGCCAGGTGCGAATGTGCTGGCCCGCCTTGGCAGGCTGCAGCAGCCCTGCCCCTGCCAGGTCTTGAGCCACTCCTGGGCCGTGGTGGACGAGATGGCAAACCAGGCTTCCAGATCTCCCGGCTTGAATAACTCGGCCTGGGTTTGCCCAGCGGCAACCCGGGCCGGGAGGCGGATCAGCAGTTGTTGGCTGCGCCGGTCCAACACCTTCCAGGGAGCGGATCACACCAGCAAAAAAACCAGCCACGGACTGTGGTCCGGATCATGGTGACCATCATCGTATATATTCAGTCCCTGTGTGAACGACACGGATACTCAATTGGATTATATCCGATTTGGGAAGATCCCCGCTCCCTGATGGGATGCCTGGGGACACTGCTTTGTCCTATGCCGAGAAAACTACTGGAGCAGAACAGCTCCCTCCCACAGAGACTTTGCCCTCATGGAGGGGATCACGCCGCGTGGTTCCCCCCTCCTCTGATGACCCCTTATCCAGAGCTGGGATAATGTTATCGAATCGTAATAGGGCCACAGCCCGTGTCTTGTCCAATCTCTCAAAAGCTCCTCCAATCACCCCCGCAACCGCTGTTTGCAGATGGCCACATACTCTGCTTGTGCTTCAAACCCCAGGTGGCGGCGGGCCAGGCTTTGGGCGGCCACCAGGGTGGAGCCGCTACCTGCAAAGGGATCCAGCACCAACTGACCCTCACGGGTGGTCAAGGCAATCAGAGCTTGCAGTAGCCGCAGGGGCTTTGGGGTGGGGTGAAAGCCCGCCTCCGCCGAGGGCAAACTGGCTTCTAACACATTCTCCGGGGTGTTGGTATACCTGAGAAAGCCATCCTGGCAATAGGCCCCCACACCATGTCTCAGCACATTGTCGGCGATGGTGGCACCGATTTTGTAGGGTTTGATGAACCACAGAATGGGCTCATAGGTGGGCCGTAGGTTGCCCACCCGCCAACCCTGCCATTGGGCACTGGCCTCCTGCTCACCACGCCGGTCATAGATGAGGCTGAGGCGCTGGGCCCGGTGGGGAGCCTTACCCCGCAGCCACGCCAAACTGTCCTTGACGCAGAAGCCGGCATCTTCCAGGGCGCAAGCGCAGCGGTGGGCTAGGCGCCGCCCGGCAAACACCAGGGCGCTGGCCCCTGGCTTGAGCACCCGGTACCACTGGGGCGCCCAAGAGCCACACCACTGCCCATACTCCTGGGGAATCCGGCGATCCGCCTCCGACCAGCCATTAATGGGCTTCCTCCGCCGTTGAAACACAGCGCCTGCGGACTGTTGGGCAGGACTGCGCCCCAGATAGGCGGAATTGGTGTTGCGGTGGAGCACATCCCAATGGTCGGCGCCGATCCCATAGGGAATATCGCTGAGGATCAGGTGTACCGATTCCGACGGTACTGCCCGAATCAATTCCAGGGAATCCCCCTGCATAATCCCTGCCGGCCCATCTTGCTCCACGGTCCTGGGCCAGCCCCATGGCAAGCCATTGCATTGAGGGAATTCAGCCTATGGCCCGGCAGGGCCAGCCCTTGGACCAGGGTGGGGAATCCGGCCTTGGGGAATCCGGCCTTACGGTTGGCAGCGGTTTGCCCATGGCGGTGTTGTCTTCTTCGCCAAACTCTGTTGCCCTGGTCCACGAATGGTTCAGCCCCTGGGCAGCGGGGGGGGCTGAGGCGGTGGTGCGGGAGTTGGATCAGCTGCTGGCGCCCCAGCTCTATGCCCTGGTGGATGGGGAGTCCCGGCGGCCAGGGAGCTGGCTGGCTGGCCGCTCTGTCACCACCAGCTTTATTCAGCGGCTTCCCTGGGGTGTACGCCGTGTGCAACTCTACTTGCCCCTCCTGCCGATGGCGGTGGAACAGTTGGATCTGAGTGGCCATGGGCTGGTGGTGAGCAGCAGCCATCTGGTGGCCAAGGGGGTGCTCACCGGACCTGACCAGCTTCACGTGAGCTATGTGCATAGCCCGCCCCGCTATGCCTGGGATCAGATGAACGTCTATCTGCACCAGAATGCCCTGGCCAAGGGACCGTTGGGACCGTGGATCCACTGGCAACTCCATCAACTGCGCCAATGGGACCACCTCAGTGCCCAGCGGGTGGACGTGCTGGTGGCCAATTCCCGTTTTACGGCGCGGCGCATTTGGCGTTGCTGGCGGCGGCGCAGCGTGGTGATTCATCCCCCAGTGGCGGTGGAGCGTTTCCACTGGCAACAGCCCCGGGAAGCGTTTTACCTGTGTCTGGGGCGCTTGGTGGCCTACAAGCGGGTGGACCTGGTGGTGGAGGCCTTTAACCGTTGCCGGTTGCCCCTGTTGGTGGTGGGGGATGGCCCTGAACAAAAACGGCTGCGGCGGCAGGCGGGCCCAACCGTCCAGCTTCTGGGATGGCAAAGCGCCCACCAAGTAGAGGATCTGCTGGCCCGTTGCCGGGCTCTGGTCCATGCCGGTGTGGAAGACTTCGGCATCTCGCCGGTGGAGGCCATGGCCGCTGGTGCCCCTGTAATCGCCCTGGCACAAGGGGGTCTCCTGGATTCTGTGCGCTGTCATCGCCAGGATCCAGCCACCGCCACAGGGTTATTGTTTGATCGCCCCTGCCCCTGGGTGCTGGCGGAGGCCATCCGCCACTTTGAAGATCAGCGCCTGTGGCGACAGTTGCCAACGGAGCGACTGCGGCAGCAGGCTGAGGGATTTTCCGGGCAGCGGTTTCGGGCGCGGATGAAGGGACAACTGGCCAGGAGCTGGCGGCAGTTCCAAGTGGATGGTCCTCGTTTTCCACAGGTCCTTTAGGCTGGCCTGGCCATGTTCTGTTGCCCCATGGACATCCGGGTGCTGCCGCGTGTGGATGGTCAGCCCCCTGTCCATGGCCGGTCCTGGTGGCCAGCACCCCGGGCAACACCATGGTGGGGTGCCATGGCGGGGCGGTTGCTCCGCAGTCAACGGCTCAAGCGCCTGATGGACATCACGGTGGCTGGCCTGGCCCTGGGGATGGGTGCCCCCCTGTTCCTGGTGGTGGCGCTGGCAGTCTGGTGCAGTTCCCCCGGGGGACTCTTCTACGTACAGCGCCGATTGGGGTGGAATCACAAGCTTTTTGGCTGCATCAAGTTTCGCACCATGGTGCAGGGGGCGGATCGCCAATTGCGTACCACTTTGAAAAACTCTGCTCGGCTTCGGGAAGATTTTCATCATCGCTTCAAGCTCAAAAATGATCCCCGCATCACCCCTGTGGGGCGCATGCTGCGGCGCACCAGCCTGGATGAGTTGCCCCAGTTTCTCAATATTCTCCGGGGTGAGATGAGCCTGGTGGGGCCACGCCCCATTGTGCGGGCGGAGGTGGAGCGCTATGGGGAGGCAATTGATCAGGTGTTGTCCGTGCGGCCAGGCTTGACGGGGCTCTGGCAAGTATCAGGGCGCAACAACCTCACCTATGCCCAGCGAGTTGCCCTGGATTTGCGGTACATTTCGCGACGATCCCTCCTGTTGGATCTGGCGATTCTCTGGCGCACCGTGGGGGTGGTGCTCTTCCCCAAGGACAATGGTGCCTACTGAACCCCCAGTTCCGGATAAGGTCAAGAGCGATCAGGGATGGCGACTGTGCCAATGTTGACCCTGGTTGGGGCCAGAGGGAGCAGGCCGCCCGGCAGGAGAGGAGATGGACAAAGCCATTGATGAGAGAGCAGTGGCGGCTGTGCTCCAGCCCCATCTCTGACCTCAGCGTGGCAAAGAGGGTTTCAATGCCGGATCGTTTTCTCGGCAGTCGCTTGTCCAGCAGAGGGAGGAGGAGGTTCTTCATGGTGCAGCAGCCAGTGAGCAGATTCAGACCCTGCTGCCATAGGCGTTGCATGAGGGGCTTGACAATGTATCCTCGTATTGCCGACGAACTTGCCCCGTAGAGCACCGTCATGGGCTCCAACGGTTGGCGGGCATCCCGCATTGCCCCCTGTGATCTTGAAGGCCATGATCTGGCCCCGGTGGTTGATGGGCAGATGGAGCTTGAAGCCAAAGAACCCGCCCATAGGGCTGGCACCCGTTGGGCCAGCCCTAGCAGGACCACAAACCTGCTGGTGCCGGGAAAGCTCAGCAAAGGGTGGCGGACCCCGGCCCCACCCCATAGCGGCAGAAATGCTTGAGGTCCTTGTCGGGGGAGAGAGGGAAGAGCGCCACCATTGAAGAGCACCTCGCCGAGGGAGAGCTTGCCTGGTCGCTGGCGCTGACGGTCTGAGGGGATCAAGTGATGCTGCTGCCAGTCCTGGCAGAGCTGGGCACAGTCATCCATCAAGGCAGCGAACAGCACCAAACCAGGGCCTTTCTGAGGGGCCTTCCCCTTGTGTGAACGACACGGATCCTGAATCGGGTGATGGCCGATTTGGGAAGATTCCCCCCTCCCTGGTGGTGGCCCTGGGGACACTGCCTTGTCCCAGGCTGAGGAGCCTGCTGGAGCATAACAGCCCTCTCCCACAGAGGCTTTCCCCCCATGGCCCCTGATCCAGAGCTGAGGGCACTGAAATCCAGGCGCGCCAGCGCCCTCAGCAACTGAGTACCGCCACCATCATCAACCACAGCAGCAGCCCCTGACGGGTCAGGCGCAGCATGGCCAAGACACTGGCTGGTTGGGGCTCCGGATGACCTGAACCCAACGGGGGCTTATCCCGTTCTTCCTGGCCATAGCGGTTGCGCCCACCCAACCGGACGCCAACGGCATGGGCATAGGCCGCCATGGAGACACTGGCATTGGGGGACGGATCCGCCGCCCCCTCCCGCTGCGCCATGGCCAACAACCACCATGGCCGCCCCAGAAGGACCCCCAGGCTCAGCACCGCCAGGCGGCAGGGCAGCCACACCATCCCATCCTCCAGACGGGCCGCGGCGGTCCCCAGCCAGCGCAGGGTTCCATGGCGATAGCCCACCATGGAATCCATGGTGCTCACCATCTTGAAGCCCCAGCCCATGGCCAGCGGTCCCGGCGCCTCCTCCCCCCATAGGACCTGGAGCGCCACCCCCACCCCCATCCAGAACAGGGGGGCAAAGGCCCCGTCAACGGCATTCTCGCTGGCGCTTTCCGCGGCGCCCCGCAGGATGTGGCGGCGGCTCAGGTGTGTCACGTCCCGTCCCACAATCCTGGCCAGGGCCTGACGGGCTGCGGGCAGATCGGGGGAGGGCTCCAGTTGATCCACCACAGCCATGACCCGTTGCCGCAGGCTTCGGCCCGCCAGACAACTGGCCATGGCCAGGACGAGACAGGGGAGGCCCCAAAGGGGCCAGCGGCGTGCGCTCCACTCCAGGACCATTCCCGCCCCCATGGCCAACGGTGCCAGGGCGGCCACCAGGATCACACCAGCCAGTTGGAGGCGGCGGGGCTGGCGGCCGCACCAGGACTCCAGCCTATGGCGCAGCCGGCTGATTCCCCAGCCCATGACCTGCACAGGGTGGGGCCAGGCCAGAGGATCCCCCACCAGCCAATCCAGCCCGCTGGCGGCCAGCACCAGGTACCAGCCCACCAGGGGGGACACAGCAACCCAACCGCAATAGCGTCAGGCAGCCTTCAACCAACTGAACATGGCGCGGAGGCGTTGGCCCACTGCTTCCACGGGATGGTCTTGATCCTGTTTCCGCATGGCCTGCATCTGGGGCTTGCCCGCGTCGCACTCCGCCACAAATTTCTTTGCAAAGCTGCCGTCCTGGATTTCCGCCAGCAGCCGCCGCATCTCCGCTTTGGTGTCCTCCGTGATTAAGCGGGGTCCACTGACGTAATCACCGTACTCAGCGGTGTTGGAGATGGAATCCCGCATGGCCGTGAGGCCGCCCTTCACCATCAGATCCACAATCAGCTTCACCTCATGGAGGCATTCGAAGTAGGCCAACTCCGGCTGATAGCCTGCTTCCACCAAGGTTTCAAAGCCGGCCTTCACCAAGGCGCTCAGACCGCCACAGAGTACGGCCTGCTCCCCGAACAGGTCTGTCTCCGCCTCTTCCTTAAAGCTGGTTTCCAGGATACCCGCTCGGGTGGCGCCGATGCCTTTGGCATAGGCCATGGCCAGGGTGCGGGCCTGGCCGGATGCATCCTGGGCAATGGCAAAGAGGGCCGGGACCCCTTGGCCATTTTCATATTCCCAGCGCACCGTATGGCCCGGCCCCTTGGGGGCAATCATCACCACATCCACATCTGTGGGCGGCACAATCAGTTGGAAGCGGATATTGAAGCCATGGGCAAAGCTGAGCACTTTGCCCGCGGTGAGGCTGGGGACCACGGCCGCTTCATAGACCTGCTTCTGAAGTTCATCGGGCAGCAACAGCATGATCCAGTCTGCCCGTGCTGCGGCCTCCTGGACCGACACCACCTCCAGGCCATCCGTCTGCGCCTTGGCTGCAGAGCGGCTCCCCTCATAGAGACCCACAATCACCTTCACCCCACTATCTCTGAGATTGAGGGCATGGGCATGGCCCTGGGAGCCATAGCCGATGATGGCCACCGTCTTTGCGTTCAAGACCGAGAGGTCAGCGTCGTTGTTGTAAAAAAGCTTGGCCATCGAAAGGAACCGGACCCAAGTGGAGGATTGATGATCCTAAGCAGTGCTGGCGTCTCCAGGGAAGAGACCTGGGCCGCCCTGTGGAATTCCATGCACTCAGGCCAGGGCATCCATGCAGAGAATTTGCATCACGCTGAGGATGGTGCGACTCTCCAGGAGATTGAGACCGATGCTCTTGGCAAGACGGATCAGAAAGCTCACCTCATCATCGTTGATCTGCCGGTCGCTGGCGACGATTTTGCAGGCCACGGCAAAGGCGGTGAGCCGCTGACCAGGGCTCAAGGTGGTGGTGGCTTCGGCCAAAAGGGCTGCTCGTCCGTCCTTGCGGTGCCGGTCCCACAGTTGATCAACGAGAGTGGTCCACTCCGCCTCATCCATGGTGTTGTAGGGGTGGCGAGCGTTCAGTTCCTCAAAAAACACGTTCCTCTCCACATCGCAGGTGTCCAGATCGGACCACACAGCGCAATGGCCAACGGCGGCAAAAGCAGTTTTGGTGTCCAAGGAAAACAGAAAGACAAGTTGAGTGCATTTCGCTTTAGCTGCCTTGCCCTTGGCTTGCCATGATCCAGGAACCACTGTTAAGGATCTATGACCATTGGCGCCTGGCTGGGTTGGGATGTGGGAATCCTTGGCACTCTTCCATGACCCATCGCCCCAAGACAGCCATCAAGGGCGAAGACACCTGATCATCTTGTGGAACTCAATGCATTGGGATCAGGGCCCATCATGTGAGGAGTGGCCCGCTCAGGCGAGAGAGCGCCCTAAGAGAGCACCGGGAGAATAGTTGATGGCCCAGTTGTTTGGGCTCAGTGCGGAGCAAGTTGCAGGCATCCGCCCCTTGTTTCCCAAGGAACGTGGTGTGAAGCGGGTAGGTGACAGAAAGGTGTTGAGCGGCATCATCGACGTGACCCGGAGCGATCTGAGCTGGATGGATGCCCCGGCGGCCTATGGTCCCCACAAAATCCCCGACAACCACTTCCGCCGCTGGTCGGACAAGGGTATTGTGACCTGATCTTTTCTGAGTTGTCAGCATCCGATGCCGTAGAACCACCCGATCCCGCAGAGCCAGAGGTGCTGAGGATTGACGCCACCGATCTCAAAGCCCATCCCAGGGCGTCCAGCCTCAACAAGGGGGTCTGACCCCCCTCTGATGGGCCGCACCAAGGGGGGCATGACCAGCAAGCTCCATGGGGTTTGTCACAGGAAAGGTTGTCCTCTGCGGCTGGACCTGAGAGAAGGGCAATGCAGCGATTTCACTGGTGCTGATGGGGTACACAAAGACCTGCCGCCTGGTGCTGCGGTGATGGGGGATCAAGGGTATGACAGCAACAAAATCCGCAAGATGCTGGCCCGGCAGGGCATCACGCCTTGCCTCCCGCCCCGTCGCTGCCCCAAGCAGCCAGTCCATGACCACAAGAGGCCGTATCGCAGGCCTCACACAATCGAGACGCTCTTTTCCCGACAGCAGGACTGACGGCCCATTGCAACCCGCCACCACCGTTGCGCCCACGTCTTCCGCTCCGCCATCCTCCTGGCCGCCATTGGCCTCTTCTGGTGATGAGTCCTGACCCTAGGGCAAAACCTCCCGGCAGAGAACCTTCATCGTTGTGACAATGCCAGTAACTGCCTCCCTCGTGAGGCCAATGGTCTCAGCGAGATTGATGAGAAATCCGGCCTCGTCATCGTTAATCTCCCCATCGCTGGCGACGATTTTGCAGGCCACGGCAAAGGCGGTGAGCCGCTGCTCAAGGCTCAAGGCTATCGTTGCTTCGGCCAGTAGGATTCCTGACCCATCTTTGCGGCGCCGGTCCCACAACTCATCGATCAGAGAATCCCATTCGGCCTTCTCCATGGTCTTGTAGGGGTGGCGAGCCGTCAGCTCATTAACAAACGCGGTTAGCTCCATATCGCTGGTCTCCAGATCAGCGTATACAGCGCAATGGGCAACGGCAGCAAAGGCGGTTTTGGAATCCACGGAAAATCAGTTGAGTTGCCTTTCTTCTACCAGCCTCACCCCTGGCGTTCCATGGTCAATGAACTATTCTTAAGGATCCATGGGCGCCCCCGCCCGTTCGGGGCAGCCGCTACGCCTCGCTGGGGTGGGCAATAACCCGATCAATCAGGCCATAGTCCTTGGCTTCTGCTGCACCCATGAAGAAGTCCCGGTCCGAGTCTTTGGCCACCTTCTCCACGGGTTGGTTACACATGGCGGCCAACTCCTGATTGAGACTGTCCCGGTTGCGGAGGATTTCCTTGGCCTCAATGGCAATATCGCTGGCCTGCCCCTGGGCGCCACTGCTGGGCTGGTGGATCATGATGCGGCTGTGGGGAAGGGCCGAGCGCTTCCCCTTCGTGCCGGCGGCCAGGAGAAACGCCCCCATGCTGGCGGCCTGCCCCACACAGATGGTCACCACATCGGATTTCACGTAGCGGATGGTGTCGTAGATGGCCATGCCGGCCGTGACGGAACCACCTGGTGAGTTGATATAGATGTAGATGGGTTTGGTGTTATCGGAGTCCAGGTACAGCATTTGGGCCACCAGGGCATTGGCCACCGCATCGGTGACTTCAGAGCCCAGAAACAGGATCCGCTCCACCCCAAGGCGGGTGTAGATATCGACCCAGCGTTCAAATTGACTGCCGGGCAAGCGATAGGGGACGCTAGGGGTTCCGAGGGGCATGGGACAAGAGGTGGTGAGGGGAGAAACGAGTGGGGCTAGGGGGTTGGAGGAGGTGCTGCGGGCAGTTCCTTTCTGCTGGTGAGCACCCGGTCAATCAGGCCGTAGTCCTTGGCTTCCGTGGCTGTCATATAGGTCATGCGGTCGGAATCCCGGCCCAACTCCTCCACGGTATGACCCGTGTTGGCGGCCAGAATTTCCAGCATGGTGCGCTTGTTCTGCAGCACCTCCTGGGCGCGAATCTGGATATCGCTGGCCTGGCCCCGGGCGCCACTGCGGGGCTGGTGAAGGACGATGGAGGCATGGGGCAAAGCGGCCCGATACCCCTTGGCGCCGGCGGACAGAATCATGGCGGCAGTGCCCATGGCCTGACCGATGCAGATGGTGTGGACCGGTGGCTTGACGTAGCGGAGGGTGTCGCAAATGGCAAAGGCCTCGGTCTCAAAACCAATGGCCTCACCGGAGTACCAACTGGTGCCCGTAGAATTGATGTAGAAGAAAATGGGCTTGTCCGGCTGGTCAAACTCCAGATAGAGCAACTGGGCAATAATGAGTTCGGTCACGTCCAGCCCCAGTCGTTGCTTCACCTGGTCATCGGAAAAGAGGGGCAGGCCCAGGTAAATGATCCGCTCCCGCAGCAGCAGGGAGGGAAGATCAGGCGGTGGCGTTCGCAGCACACTGGCCTCTGCCGTCTCATAGGCGGTGGAGATGGTCTGGGTGATGGGAGTGGTCACTCCTCGAGGCATCGTGCTTTTGCGCATTCCATTGGGGGTAGCCTAGCGAGTTGAGGGGCGCCCATGGTGCCTGGTCGCCATGGGGGGATTCCTCCCCTTTGAGGGTGGGAGGCTCCCCATCGAGACTGCTGAGCTTGGAAAGAGCCGTGCGGCCGTTTTTTTGAAGCCCTTGTAATCCTCGCGTCTCTCGTAGCAAGGGCTTCTCATAAGGCCCGAACTCAGCCAGAGAGAATTTTTCAGGCTTTAATTCTTGGGGAGTCTCTAAAGGTGCTTCCCACAATGGCCAATCAAAACCTTTTTGCTTTCGACATCCCAAGAGAAATGAATACGTAGACAAGAGTTCTCTGGTGCTCCCTCTCCACCACCACCTATTTTCAGGTGCTCATCCATTTCTATAGTCTTTCCTTTGTATTTAACAGTAGGACATTTACGTTTGCCGCCTTTGTTCTTTTTGCTGGAATAGGGAGCATATTGTCCTTTACTAAAGACAGCTTGGACAATTTCAGATGAGCGTGATCCCTCTGGCCGCATTCGCTCTTGGAAGTCAGTGCCAAGCTTCCAAAGCAGTTCAAAGAGTTGATCAATATTTGTAAATTTCTCATGATCCTTAGCTGATTTATCAGCCTCTGGTAATATTTTTAAAGAGTCAGGCAATAATTTCTTGATTGCGTTCAAACAATCATAACAACTAACAGATTTGGAAGATTTGATCAATTTTAGATAATTAATAGAGTTTATCTTTTGATTCTTCTTTTCATCTTCTTTACAATTATCTTTCATGATTTTCCATTGTTTATCTATATTTGATTCTTGGTCTTTTAGTATTTTTTGTAATTCAATCTTTTCCTTATCTAGTGATCCTTTCTCATCCTCACATTTCCTTAGAAGCTCCTGAAATTTCTCCTGCTCCTGCTCAAGATCGTTTAGGGCCTCATTTTCATTCCTGAGATTATCAATTTTCTTTTCCAGAGTACTAGTCAACTCATTAACGCCATTTAATTTCGTGTCCAATATCTTGATACTACTATTCAATTCTGCTTCAGCACTAGTCAATCTGTTAATGTCATTTAATACATTTTCTAGCTTTTCATTAACTGCATCATCTCGTTTACTTTTGCGCTGCAACAAAAGCCAACTAGTGGTGCTACTGCCGACCACTGCACCTCCTGCCGCTGCAATTGCAATGAAGCTTAACACCACACCCCCTGCTGCACCCCAATCCCAAGTATTCCTGTTGTCCTGTGCGTTGGCATCTCCCACAGGGAGGAGAACGAGAAGACCAGCCACAGCAGAACTGGCCAATAGATGACGCATGGAGATGGGCATGAGTTCAGGTGAGTGGGGAAAGAGCTTAGTTTAGGGTCAGGCTCATTCTTGCTTGCACCGCCTGCAGTGAAGGTTAACACAACACCTCCTGCTGCACCCCAGCCCCAAGTGTTCCTGTTGTCCTGTGCATTGGCATCCCCCACGGGGAGGAGAAAGAGAAGACCAGCCACAGCAGAACCGGCCAACAGGTGACGCATGGGAAGCCGCATGAATTCGGGTGAGTGGGGAAGAAGACGGACAAGAACTGAGGCCAGCCTAGGGCGTGCAAGCAAAATAGGAGTTGTCCCGCTAGAGGAGGGAGTGGTTCACAGGCTACCAGGGCGCAGCAGTGGGGCTTGCATCTATGAATCGCTCCAGCCTTGCCAATGCTCAGCGGGAGTCCAGCAAAGACCTTCTGCCGGGCAAAGACCCTTCTGACCGCTCACGAGGTTGCTTAAGCAGCAAGATCCATGCCCTCTGCAAGGGAGTGGCCAAGACTTATGGTTCATCTCATCAGGGGATCATCACCTTGGGCAGATCAAGCCATTCTGAGCCATTGCCAAGCCCTACGGCAAGAGGACAATTCCCTTTCTCGTTGCCCTCTACCTGACAATTGCAACCCTCTGGCCTTTTGATGACCCGCCCTAGCCTTTTGATATCTCCCAAGGATTCTGGGGATCTAATCCATAGTCTTGGTCTGGCATATTAGGGTTGCGATTAACATTATTTCGTTCATAGCTCTTGACTTGCTTGCGACTTGGTTTGCTTGGATTATGCATATCAAGAACTTCTCGGGTATTCTTTAGCCAGCGCTTAGCAATGCTCATATTATCTAAAATTCCTGGATATGGTGGTATCTGTGAATCTGAAATACCAGTTATAGATATGATTTTTTCGACGGCTTCTTTCACCTCTACGTGAAGCAGATGCCTAACAGCATCTCCTGTGGACATGAGCTCATCACCAGGAATACGTTTGATCTTTATCTCCATCTCACGTACTTTTCTTTCAATCTTCATTAGCTCTTCGTCTGCTCGGGCCAGTGGGTCTTTGTTTATGCGAGGAAGAGGCAATTTTTCGTGATCTCCCATGTTCACTGCGCTCTCTGAGTCTGTTTTACTTTCTAGGGTAGGACTCAATCTCTGAATAATTTCCATTTCTAGTTTTGTTAATTTTTTGTCCAATATCTTGATATTGTTATTCACTTGCTTAAGGTCAAGTTCCATTACTTCATCGTCTCGTTTACCTTTGCGCTGCAACAACAGCCAACTGGTGATGCTACTGCCGCCCACTGCACCTCCTGCTGCTGCAATTGCAATGAAGCTTAACATCACCCCCCCCCCCTGCTGTACCCCAGCCCCAAGTGTTCCTGTTGTCCTGTGCGTTGGCATCTCCCACAGGGAGGAGAACGAGAAGACCAGCCACAGCAGAACTGGCCAACAGGTGACGCATGCAGATGGGCATGAGTTCAGGTGAGTGGGGAGAGAGATGGGCAAGGATCTGAGCCTGGTCCAGGATCAGGCTCATTCCAGAAAACGACAATAGTGGCCAGGAGAATGGCAGAGCGGAAGATGGAGTGCAGTGATCACATGCTGCAATACGCCGCCGGTTCTTCAGTAAGGAAAATAGATTCTTGATTTTGTGGCGCATTTGGTAAAATGTTTTGCTGTAATGGACGGTCTTCTTGGGGCTAGGGTGAGATGGGATGCAAGGGGAGATGCCCTGCTGTGCCAGCGTCTTACGGATTTTGTCCCTGTCATATCCTTTGCCGCCCGCCCATCACTGCGGCGGCAGGCGGCAGGTTCCTCAGCAGCACAGCAGCGCCAGTGAAGTCACGCCTGCCCTTTCCTCAGGTGCAAATGCAGGGGACAACACTTTGCTATCGCAGACCACATGGAGTTTGCTGGTTATGTCTCCCTTGATCCGGCTGATCAAGCCGGTTTCAGCTCCCCTTATTGGGGCTGGAGGCCGTGCGATGGACTTTGATGTCTGTCAGTGGCGTCAATCATCAGCACATCTGGCTCTATGGGATCAGGTGGCTCTGTGGGGTCAGATTCTGTCAACTTGGAAGAGATCATGTCAAAGGCACTGTTGTCTGACCAACAGTGGAAATGGTCGTAAGGTTTTTTTGTGGGGTTCATCGGCAGCTGGGGCATCCACATACCGCCAGCCACTCTGGGTCCATGGACGATGCCGCTCAATACCTTCCTGCCATCCACCCGCTTCACACCCTGTTCCCTGGGGAAGGAGGCGCGGATACGTGCAACCTGCTCTTCGCCCAGCCAAAACAACTTGAGTCATCACTCATCTTCCTGATGTCTGCTTGGGAGTTCCTCTGTACTGAGAGGATCACTCCTCACATCATGGGTCCTGATCCTAAGGCCTCCTTATCCCCAGAGCTGGGGTTACCTACTGCTTTCCCAGAGCTCTGATTCTGTTGGGGAACCGTATCAATCAGGAGGGTAATCAGTGGAACTGCTCTCTTTTCTCTCTCAAGGAGCTTCTTGAGGGTCAAATCACTGTATATTGCCCTTGAGATGGCCCTTCTTGGGCTTGATAGCGGTCTCAGAACAGTGGGTTGACACACTACTCCTATGTTACCATCCCTAATAACTTCTTCCTCTCCAAGAATAAGTTGGTCAGGGATTGGAGAGGCTCCCTGGAATGAGCATCCAACTGTTGTGCATCAGGACCAAGCGGTGATCCTGACTCATTAACGCCCGCCTCTATGACAAGCTTGCTGATGCCATTGATCCTGCTGCCGTCGTTGCGGATTCCTCCCGTCTTGTTTCCCAATTTTTAATGGTGACGATAGCGTTAGGCAGTCCGTCCGCCGCCGCAGTGAATGTGAACGACGGTGATGTGAATTGGGAATCGAGGCTATCAGACCTTTCCCCTTATCCAACGGCGCTTCCCTCCTCCCCTCCATGGAAGCTGGGCATCTGGCAAGACAGTGGGGATGCAGAATCCGGCTTTGGTCTGGATCTAGGCGCTGGCATTCTCTGGCAGGCTCTGGAACGGGGCATCAGCGGTGCGTTGAAGGGACACACCCTCCTCGCCCATAGGGAAGAGACTTCCAGGAACAAGGCCTGGCCCTCTCCTTCTCCTGGGAACCCAATCGCTCCAATCGCGGTCCCTCCCTCTCCCTGAGCCACGCCATGGGTGCCACGGCAGCAGGCGGCATGGATGGCCTGTTGAACCCCACCACCATGGAGGCGCTGGATGCTGACCCCAGCAGTGGGCAACGGTTTGAAGCGGAGTTGGCCTATGGCTTCCCCGCCCACAACGACCAACTCACCCTCACTCCGGCAGTGGCACTGGCCCCTCCCCCACCAGCAGGAACGACAGCCTCCTCTGGTCCTTGGTGCCCCATGCCGAGCCAGCCCAAGCTGATCCTTGGCAAGTCTCCCTGGCAGGGGAGCGGCAGGAGCACAACACCGCTACCTCGCCGGTGGACCATTTCCTCAAGCTGCGCTTCTCCTTACTTTTCTGATCCTTACCCTTCTGAAGACAAGGGGTCTCAACATTGTCTCATACCCGTCTGCTGTTGGGGGGCAGCCCCCCCAGGGCGCCAGGAGCTGCTTTCAGCGGCATGATCACTGCACAGCCAAGTCGCTGGCCCATTGGCCCCTTTTTCAAGGCGCATGATCCGGAACTGGGGTTCCATAGGCTCCACATCCGTTTAGCCTCACCGCCAGACCAGCGGCGAGGGGGAGGCTGATGCCTTGCGTCCAGAGTGCAGCACGGGGAAAGCCTTCCTTCAGGACGGGGCTTCTATCCCAGGACAGCCGGTGGTCAATGGGAACCATTGAACGCTTCCCGGTCGCACCATTGTACACCGACAGCCTTCTGTTGGCCAGGAGGCTGGGATGGGGGGAACAGTGCTTGGAGACGACAGCCCACCAGCGGTTCCTCCCCGGGAATCACCAGATGGTGGGGGAACGGGGGCTGAGCAGGTCTGGGCTGAACCAGGCGCCCCCCATACCAGGAGAGGGACGGGCGGCCAGTGCCTGCAACGAATACCGGGAACTCGGCGGGGAGTGTGCGCACCACCAGTCCCACCGGACGGGTGGGCCAGTGTTCATTCAACTCCCATAGCCAGGTGGGTGTGGACCAGAAGCAAAACAGCGCCAGCCACCAGCCCACCAGGACCAACCCCAGGGCCCAGCGAGCCGCCCCCCTGGCCAGCAACAGGACGCCAGACAGTGTAAACGCCGCACCGGCCCAGAGAAGTGGAACAAGGGGTAAGCCATCAACAACGGCCAGCACCTGCAGAACAGTGGCCAGCAGCACCACCAACCCCAGCAGCAACAGAGGGGCCCCCAATTGACCCCTATGGCGCTCCCGCCAGAGTCGTGCCAGGGCTGGGCCTTCCACGCAGGCCAGTGGGGGCCAGAGGATATGGCTATACCAGGGCAGTTGGGTCTTGAGGGACAGCACCACTGCCAGGCAGCCCGCCAAAATGCTGAGCCGCCACCGACCTGAGGGGTGTTTCCGCTGACGCCAGGCCAAATGCAACCCCAAGGGCAATAGCAAGAACCAGGGCCAACCTCCTTTCAATAATTCAAACGCAGGAACAGACCAGCCCTGATGATGGCCTTCAAGGGTCTCCACCAGCCGGCCAAACCCTTGCCGCCCCCACATCACCAGAGCCCCATCGCCCCGCTGGTGAAAGTGCCATCCATGCCACGCCAAACCGGGCACAGTGGCCAACAGACCGCAACTCCAGGCCTGGCGCCAGCAGGGATGGGCGGGTTGAACAAGGACTGACCACAATCCCCGTCCTCCCACGGGCTGCCCTGCCAACAGTGCTGCCGCCAGGCCAACCACCAGAAACGCCAGGGCGGCCGGGGGCTTGAGTAGCAACAGGGCGCTACAGGCCAAGCCAGCCAGGCCAGCTCCACGGCAGGGATGTCTCCCGAGCAGCAGGCTCCACCAGAGCAACAGCGTGGCAGAGATCAGCGCCCCATCCAGCATCAACAACCGCCCATGGCGGGCCATGGGCAATGTGGTCATCAAGATCAGTGCCGTGGCCAGACCCTCGCCAGCAAAAGATCCGGGAAGCTGACCACTGGATCGCCGGGATTGAAGCACCAGCTCCTGTTGGATAAGCGCCACCAGAGGAATGGCTGTGGTGCTCAGCACTGCTGGCACCAGGCGCAGCACGGCTTCATGGGTCCCACCAAGACGAATGGCCAAGGCAACCAGGAGGTGAAGCCCTGGGGGCTTGTTCAAATAGGGCTCTCCCCAGCGGGTGGGCAATAGGCCATTGAGATCCGCCACCTGGGCAAACTCTAGGGCTGTACGGGCAATGCCGGCTTCATCCCAATCCCGTAGTGGAACATTGCCCAACCAGGGAAGCCAGAGGACACAGGTCAAGAGCCAGAGCAGTAGCGGCACAGCCCAGGGGCGAGGCCGGCGGAGGCGCATCTGTTCTTGAAGGGAGGCAGGTGAACGCTACGCCACGGAAAGCCTGGATACTCTCAAGACGGGTCCACAGAAAATTCCCACGCCCCTCCCAAAGCAGATCTTTTCTGCGTGGTGGTACGACCTTTGGGTACACAAGCTGGACAAACGGTTTGATGATCCTGGAGCTGGACAGAGCAGGCGATTTGATGAGCTGAAGGCTGAAATCCAGGGGAGTAGCGCAGAGGTGAGAGCGGTGGGGGAAGTGCTGCTCCCCATCAAGGCCTAAGCTTCTCAAGCTGGGCCAGCGGTCCCCGCTTGATTCATTTTCCCATCCTGTTCGTGACAGAACCTCAGACAAACCCTGCCGCCATCCACTGCCAAGGCCCGCCAAGGATGTTCTGGCTGGTCTCCGCGCTGCTGGTTGGTCTGTTTTACGGTCTGCAGGCGCTCAGGCACGCCTTGCTCCACAGTGCCGGCTGGGATCTGGGGATCTATGACCAAGTGGCCTGGCAGATGAGCCAAGGGCTGGAGCCCCGTTCCACCCTCCTGGGGCTACACCACATGGGCAACCATGGGGCTTGGATGTTCTATGCCATTGCCCCGCTATACTGGCTGGCTCCATCGGTACACTGGTTATTTCTCACCCAGGCGCTGGGGTTGATTCTTACAGCTTGGCCCCTGTGGCATTTGGGTGTGCAGGCAGGCCTGAAGCCACGGGAGCGGTGGCTGATTTGTGGGTTGTGGTGGCTCCAGCCAGTCGTATTTAATGCCAGCTTTGTTGTTGATTTCCGTCCGGAAACCTGGGCCATGCCCCTGCTGGCCTTGGCCATTTGGGCCAACCGTGCTGAGCGGCGTTGGCTTTGGCTCCTCTCTCTGTTGCTCATGATGGGCTGCCGGGATGGGCTCGGTCTGATTGTGGTGGGCCTGTCCCTGGAGCAGGCCTGGCGCCGGCGCTGGCGCTGGGCTGTGGAAGCGCTGGTGCTGGGGGCAGGCTGGCTCTTGTTGCTGGCCAAGGGTCTGTATCCCGTCCTCAATAACGGCGTTGGGCCAGGAGCCCTTGGGCGGTATCGACATCTTGGCAATGATGTTGGCGATAGTCTCCGGAATGCACTATTCAGCCCAATGGAGTTTCTCGGGGCCTTGGATTGGGTGAATATTCTCTTCTATCTGTTTCTGCTCATCTTACCTCTGGCCTTCTATTGGCGCCGCCCTTCCCTCCCCTTGCTTGCGGCAACACTACCTCTGCTGATTGCAAATAGCCTCTCCTCCTGGGAATCCCAGCAGGATGTTGTCCATCACTACAATCTTCCCCTGGCTGTTCTTTTGGTTGTGGCCAGTATGGATGGCCTGACTGCCGACCTGCGCCAGGGTCGGCTCTGGCTTGCACAACGGCTTTGGTTGTGTTATTTGTGGGCAACCCTGTCTTGGGCACTGTTGGCCAAGCCGGGATATTTCTTTGACCGCTATCTATCAAGAGTAGATCAAGTGCAAACGGCTCAACAGGTTATTGCCAACATATCTGACAGTTCCGCAGTCTTAACACATGATTATCTGATTCCCCATTTAAGTCATCGATCACTGGTACAGTCCCTAAAGCAAAGTCGTGATCGGCTCCCAACCACGGAACAACTGGTTCAGTTGGATGTTGTTTTGCTGAATCCTGACAGCCCAGGCAAGTTGAGCCAACAGCATACTGTGGCCATCATGACCCATATCCAAGGCTTGGGCTGGAGTTGCCAAGAAGAGCGGGGTACATTTGTTCTTTGCCGGAAAATGATCAGATCAGGGACTTAAGGAACCGCTGGGAAACCGTATCAACCAGGAGGGTAATTAGTGGAGCTGCTCTCTTGTCTCTCTCAAGGAGCTTCTTGAGGGTCAAACCACTGTATATTGTCCTTGGAATGGCCCTGCTTGGGCTTGATAGCGGTCTCAGAACAATGGGCTGACACACTCCTCCTATGTTACCATCCCTAATAACTTCTTCCTCCCCAAGAATAAGTTGGTCAGGGTCCCTAACACCATCACCTTGCTGTGGTCTTTGGCCAGGCCCCGTCGCCTGATTTTCCGAAACCCAAACTGCTGCTTGAGCACCGGTCAGGGATGCTCCACCTTGGCTCTGACATGGGCCTTGGCACGCTCTATCCACCGTTGTACGGCCCCTTCTCCATCATCAGACAGGTGGCGGCGCTTCCCTGGCCCCATGGCGATACGACAGTCCACCTCTCGTCCTGTCATCTCCTCTCGCTTCTCAAGACCTTGGTAGCCAGCATCCCCATAGAGCACCTTCTCTTCTCCATGCAATAGCTCTGCTGCCACCACTACATCACTGACATGAGCCGCTGTGGTGGATACAGAGTGGATCAAACCGGAATCCTTATCCACCCAATCTGCATCTTCATGCCAAAGAACCACTGGTTCCCTTGAGGAAACACTGGGAAACCCCTTTCTGGCTCAGTCCTGGCTTTTCAAAAGCCTTGCTGTAAGAGGAGGAGTTGAGAGTCTTCTGTGGAAGCGCTTTGAAGTTTTCCAGGCTTTCCTTTACGGGTTTGGTGCATCTGTGGTTTCCGGTCCCTCTTCTCATTCTTTGTGGAGGTGGGAGCATGGATGATGGTGGCATCTACTACTGTGCCCTCCCGCAGCAGCAGGCCCTTCTCTTCCAAGTACTGCTCCACCGTCTTGAAGATCTCCTTGGCCAAGTGATGCTGTTCCACAACATGGCGGAACGCCAAGATGGTGGTGGTATCCGGAATGTTATCTTTGGCAAGATCAATCCCGGCGAAGCGGCGGATGGCGCCGGTGCCAATCAGGGCGTCTTCAATGGTGTCGTCCCTCAGGGACCACCAGTTCTGCATCAGGTGAATCCGTAGCATGGTCTCCAACCCATAGGGGGGTCTTCTGCCTTGTGGTCCCACTTGCGGATAGAAAGGCTGCATCATCTTCACCAGAGTTGAGAACGGCAGCACTGCCTCCATCTCACAGAGGAGCTTCTCTTTCCTGGTCTACTTCCTCACAGCGCTACGCTCCCAGTCGCTGAACCCTAACTGCTGCTCCTTGATTCCACCTGTCCTTCCATCCCCATTCACACTTAGTCTAACCATCCTCAGGCGGCTGGGGGGAGAGCAGGGGTCCCTTTGGGGTTTTCCAGACTTTCTTAACATACTTGTTTCAATATACCATATGGGTGCTGTGGCCATGATTCCAGTTGAGGTCAGTAGCCTGAAAATTGCTGGTCAGGTTCTTGTCATTGTGGAATGGCCAGTGGATTGTCCCCCATGACCGCCCCTGAACGTTTGCAAAAGCTCCTGTCCCGGGCTGGGGTTCTGTCTCGCCGCCAGGCTGATGCCCTCCTCAAAGCCGGCCGCCTCCATCTCAACGGCCAACCCGCACGACCTGGGGACCGGGCTGTGGTGGGGGTGGACTCCATCACCCTGGATGGCCAACTGCTCCACTTGGCGGCTGCCCAGCAGCAGCAACGCCGCACCCTGCTCCTCCACAAACCCCCTGGGGTGCTCTGCACCTGCCGCGATCCCCATGGCCGCCCCACTGTGCTGGACCTGTTGTCCCCCGCTGCAAGACAAGGGCTCTATCCCGTGGGACGGCTGGACCGGGATAGCGAAGGCGCCCTGCTGCTCACCAATGACGGTGATCTGGCCCTGCGCCTCACCCACCCCCGCCATGGCCACAGCAAGACCTACCGGGTCTGGCTGGAGGGGATCCCCAACGGGGCCAGTCTGGCAGCCTGGCGGTCCGGGCTGGTGCTGGATGGTCACCGCACCAGGCCCGCCCAGATTGAACTGGAGCACCGCACTGCCCAGGGAAGCTGTTTGCGGATTGTGTTGCGGGAAGGGCGGAAGCGTCAGATTCGGCGCATTGCTCACCAGCTTGGCCATCCGGTACGGCGTCTGCAGCGTTTGGCGCTTGGCGCCTTGCCATTGGGTTCCCTGACGAGCGGCGCCTGGCGCTGGCTGGCCACCGATGACATGGACCTCCTACTGGAGAAGAAGGGGCAGTAATCCCATGCCGTCCGGGGTGAAATGGTCGTCCTGCTGCGCAACCATACCAGCACACCATGGGCACCCCTGTCTCAACCACGAATGTTCCGTGTCCGGTCATGGGTGGGATGGGTTCCAGTGGCGTCGCCAGAGGCTGGCATGGGACAGTTTTAAGAGTTGAGACCTGCTGGCCCTGGGGGCGTTCTGGATGTGGTGTCCACACAAAGTAGCCCAATGCCCCCATAGGCTAAACATCCTCCCAATGGGCAAATGGCAAGTCAAGTATCGGCTCCCCAACACCGGATAGTTCACTGAAATTGTTGAAGCGCCATCCCAAAGTGACACCAGGAAAATTTTCCTGGAAAAAATTCCTTCTGGTGTCATTTCTTCAATCACCTCAATTCACCAGGAACACCCTGGAAAACTTCAAAACGCTGTCACAGAAGACTCTCACTCCTCTCTTACAGCAAGGCTTTTCAAAAGCCAGGACTGAGCCGGAAAGGGGTTTCCCGGTGTGTCCCTGGTGGGCACCACGAAAAATTGCATCCCTCCTCCCATGGAAACGTCTGCTGGTCCAGGCAACCTCTCTCCAGGACTGACTTTCCCATGGTGAGACAACATCCCGCAGGGGGAAGCTGCCCTATTTTCGTGGTGCCCTGGTGTTTTGAGACTTACATCGAATATGCTATTGGCTTGCATCTTTGTTTTCCCATTTGTCCCCTGAAGGTAAGGTGAAATTGATCCCCCTGTCTCCAGCCCAGCGTCAGGCCTTGGTGCTCTTGCAACAGCAACTGCGCCAGTGGAATAGCCGCTGCAATCTCACCAGGCTTGTGGAGGGGGATGACTATTGGGTGGCCCAGGTGCAGGACTCCCTGTGGCCCCTCACCCGCCTGGACCCCCCGTTCCATGGTCCCCTGCGGGGTGTGGATGTGGGCACCGGCGGCGGCATTCCAGGCTTGGTGCTGGCCATTGCGCTACCGCAGAGCCACTGGGTGTTGGTGGACTCGGTGCAGCATAAATGCACTGCGGTCCAGGCCATGGCCAATGCCCTTGGCCTGAAGGCGCGGGTGGAGGTGGTGTGCGAACGGGCTGAGGTGTTGGGCCAGGATGCCCACCATCGTGGCCGGTTTGATTTGGCGGTGGCGCGAGGGGTGGCGGCGGCGCCGGTGGTGGCGGAATATCTGGCGCCCCTTCTGGGTCCCTGTGGCTTGGCCCTCCTGTATCGGGGGCGTTGGAGCGCCGAGGATCACCAGGCCTTGCAACGGGCAGCCCAGCAGTTGGGTTGTCGGATCCGGGCCAGGGAGCGTTGTCTGCTTCCCCGCCAGCGCGGCCAGCGCCATGTGCTGGTGCTGGAACCACAGATGTCCTGCCCGGTCCCCTATCCACGTGCTGTGGGGGTGCCGGCCAGGCACCCCCTGGCCACAGCACTTTCTTCCCTGCAAACATCTGACGCTAACAGGTGAATGGTGCTGAGAGGAGACGGCACAAGGTCTGTTGCAGTCTGCTGCAATTGTCCTGGTGGATTTGGACTTTATTCCCTGTAGCGGTAATCATGTAAGAACAGTTCGCCATGGTGGTGGCCTTTGTATCTTTTGCAACTCCACCTTCACGGCCTGTTTCGTGCGCGGGATCCTGAGCTGGGCCGTGATGCAGATACGGGAGGGCAAACGCTCTATGTATTGGAGTTGGTCAAGGCCCTGGCGGCTCAGGAGGATGTGGAGCGGGTTGAGGTGGTCACGCGACTGATTGAGGATCGTCGTGTTTCCAGCGATTACAGCTGCCGGGAGGAGACCATTTGCCCTGGCGCTCAAATTGTGCGTTTCCCCTTCGGGCCCAGGCGCTACCTCCGTAAAGAACTTCTCTGGCCCCACCTGGACGAGCTGGCCGATGAGCTCGTTCACCACATCTGCCGTCGCGGCCAGCGTCCCCACTGGATTCATGCCCACTATGCCGATGCGGGCTATGTGGGCGCCCTGGTGAGCCGCCGGCTGGAGATTCCCCTGCTGTTTACCGGCCATTCCCTGGGGCGGGAGAAGTTGCGCCGTCTGTTGAGCACTGGCCAGACCCGGGCCCAGATCGAGAAGACCTACGCCATGAGCTTACGCATTGATGCCGAGGAGTTGGCCCTGGCCCAAAGCCGTCTGGTGGTGACCAGCACCCGCCAAGAGGCCACGGATCAATACGCCCGCTATGGACGCTTCCACCCTGAATTGGCCACGGTCATTGCTCCCGGTGTGGACCTGGAGCGCTTCCATCCGGCCCGGGATGAGGATCCGCCATCCACCGAGTTGGACCACCTGCTGGGTCAGTTTCTGCGCCAGCCCCAGCGGCCGCCTGTGCTGGCCCTCTCCCGGGCGGATCGCCGCAAGAATATCCCTGCATTGGTGGCTGCGTTCGGGGGTTCAGAGCGGTTGCGGCGCCAGGGGAATCTCATCCTGCTGATGGGGTCTCGTCGGGACATCCGCAAAGCTGAGCGAGAGCAACGGGAGGTGTTCCAGCAGGTGTTGGAATTGGTGGATTACCACAACCTTTATGGCCAGGTGGCTTATCCCAAGCAGTTGGGCAGCGATCAGGTGCCCCAGCTTTACCGTTGGGCTGCACAGCGGGGTGGCGTCTTTGTCAACCCTGCCCTTACCGAACCCTTCGGCCTCACCCTTCTGGAGGCTGCGGCCAGCGGCCTGCCGGTGGTGGCTACGGATGACGGAGGGCCACGAGACATCTTGAGCCGCTGCCAAAACGGACTCCTGGCGGACGTGACCAACATTGACCAGTTGCGCACCTCCATTGAGCGGCTCCTGGGCCAGCCCCAGCGCTGGCAAACGTTTTCTCAAAACGGCCTTGAGGCAGTGCAGCACCACTACAGTTGGGTGGCCCATGCCCGGCGCTACCTGAGCCTGGGCTCCGACCTGGTCAAGGACTACAATCTGCCCCGACCTGCCCTGAGCTTGGCCAAAACGCTGGGCGTGACGGCCCGCCTGGGGCGCCGCCTTTTTTACTGTGACCTGGATGGCGCCCTGGCTGAGGCGGATCAGGACAGCTTACAGGCTCTCAACAAGCGACTTCACGCCACCCAGCCCCACACCAGCTTTGGCATTCTCACAGGTGTGGGACCCCACCAGGCCAAAGAGCAACTGGAGGCCCTGGATCTGCCCCCCGCGGATGTGTGGATCTGCTGCAATGGCACAGATATTTCCTATGGGCCGGACCAGAGTCCGGATCTTCTCTGGCGCGACCACATCAGCGAGGGCTGGGATCGCAGCGCCCTTGAGAACGCCATGGCAGAGTTCCAGGACTGCCTGACCATGCAGCCAGCCTCCCAGCAGGGCGATTATAAATTGAGCTACTGGCTCAGTGGGGAGGATCCAAGTCTGGTGGCCACCATTCGCCAGGCCATCTCCGAGCAGGGTCTGCGGGCCCAGGTGGTGCTGGTGGACCATGTGTTTCTGGATCTGCTGCCCTTCGCGGCAGGCCGTGCGGATGCCATCCGCCATGTGGCCCTGCAACAAGGCATTCCCCTGGAGCACATCCTGGTGGCCGCCAGCCAGCATGGGGATGGTGAAGTGCTGCGGGGGCTACCCCTGGGTGTGGTTCTGGCCAACCATGACCCCTCCCTGGATGAACTGCGCCACCAACGCAGTGTGTTCTTTGCCCGCCGTCCCCAGGCCTGGGGGATCCTGGAGGGAATGGATCACTACCGCTTCTTCTCCCGCTGATGGCCAAGGGACAGCATTGCGACTTCTTGGCTTGAGAAGGGTTAAGGATCAGAAGAGTGTGGAGAAGGTGAGCTTGAGGGAATGGTCCACCGCGGGGGTAGTAGTGCTGTGCTGGTGCCATTCACCCGCCAGGGAGAGTTGCCATGGTTCGCCCTGTAGTTGTTGTTCAGTGTAGGGCGCCAGGGACCAGAGGAGACTGTAGTTGCTGCTGGTGGGGGAGAGTGCCAATGCCAGGGCAGGGGTGAGGGTGATGTGGTCGTTATAGGCGGGGAAGCCATAGGCCAACTCTGCTGCAAATCGTTGCCCGCTGCTGGGGTTGGTATTGTACCCTTCCATGGTGGTGGGTTTGAGTAAGGCATCGATGCCTCCCTCTGCGGTGGCGCCTATGGTGTGACCCATGGAGAGGGAGGGGCCGCGATTGTCGGGGTTGGGCTGCCAGGAGAAGGAGAGTGCCAGGCCCTGCTCCTGGAAGTCCTCTTGTGCATGGGCCAGGAGGGTGCGTCCCTGCAATGAACCGCTGATGCCCCGCTCCGGGTCACTCCAGAGGATGCCGGCGCCGAGATCGAGGCCAAAACCGGTTTCTGCATCACCGCCATCTTGCCGGATACCCATCTCCATGGCGGGGAGGAGGGAAGCGCCGTTGGATAAGGGGAAAGGTCTTGTGGCCTCGATGCCCAGGCGGAGGCGGGAGAG
>JAJDUS010000093.1 GCA_022826535.1 Prochlorococcaceae cyanobacterium jk18x1bzbins.87 | reverse complement strand
TGGTCTGCTTCTTCACAAAGCTGCGCTCATAATCGCCAAAATCCAGCTGACCCTCCTTGCTCCACATAGCCTCTCTTTCAATTCCTCACCATTCTAACCTCTTCCCCAAGGCACTGCGACGTTTTCCAGGGTTTCCTTAGGATAAAATGCCACCTTATCCGGCTTTAATTCCATGGGCTGCGTGAAGTCTAGGATCAGGACCCATAATGTGAGGAATGATCCTCTCAGCAGGGAGGGACCCTCAAGAGAGCAGCAGGAGGATGGGTGATGGCCCAGTTGTTTGGACTCAGCGCGGAGCAGGTTGATCGCATCCGCCCCTTCTTCTCCAAGGAACATGGCGTGAAGCGGGTGGAGGACAGGAAGGTGTTGAGCGGCATCATCCCTGTCATTCAGAAGGGGCTGCGCTGGGTGGATGCCCCTGCTGCCGATGCCCCCCACAAAACCCTCTACAATTGTTGCCGCTGCTGGTGAGACAAGGGTGTTTTTGATCTGATCTTTTCCGAGTTGTCAGCATCCGATACCCCAGAGCCACCCGACTCCGCAGAGCCGCCTGATGCTACAGAGCCAGAGGTGCTGATGATTGACGCCACTGACATCAAAGCCCATCCCACGGCGTCCAGCCTCAACAAGGGGGGTGTCCCCCGCCTGATTGGTGGTACCAAGGGGGCATGACCAGCAAGCTCCATAGGGGTCTGCCACGGCAAAGGCGGTCCTCTGCGGCTCCGCCTGCGTGAGGGGCAATGCAGTGACTTCACTGGTGCTGATGGGGTGCGCAAGGACCTGCCGCCTGCGGCCACGGTGATGGGGGATCAAGGGTATGACAGCAACAAAATCCATAGGATGCTGATCCAGCAGGGCATCACGCCTTGCATCACGCCCTGTCGCTGCCGCAAGAAACCAGTGCATTACGGCAAGAGAGCGTATCGCAAGGGTCATAAAATCGAGAATCTTTTTTCCCGATTGAAAGACTGGCGGCCCATTGCAACCCGCTACGACCGCTGCGCCCACGTCTTTCCGTTCTGCCATCCTCCTGGCCGCCACTGTCCTCTTCTGGTGATGAGTCCTGACCCTAGGGTCATGGGCGGGATCGGCGCAGTTGGGTGGCGGCCAGAAGCAGGAGAGCCATCATGCTGTAGGCATGGGCCCATTCGGCACCTACGCCCCACCCCACATTCAGGACCGTATCGCCAGGGGTGAAGCGCCAGGCATGAATCACCCCAAACCACGCCAACACCCCTGAGACCGCCGCCACTCCCGCTGCCGCCAGAAATCGTTGCTCAATCACATAAACCAGCAGGCTGGTGAGGAACATGGCAGTGATGATGCCCCCTGCTCCAGGGAAAACAGCCCCCCTGCTCCCGTCACCCCCTCCTGTTGCAACCCCTGGAGCAGCCCATCGCCAAAGGGCTGGCCCTGGGCGCTGGCCCCTGCTTTGACACCCGCCTTGAGGAGAAAAGCGCCCCAACCGGGCCAAGCCCACCATGATCCCCAGAACCACGGCAGCAGCATGGCTGCTGGGGGTGACCTGAAAGCTCTGGGCCGTGATCATGATGCCCACATAGACAATGATGGCCACCCTCACCTGAACAGGCACTGCCAAGCTGATGAGGGCAAAGAGCCCCAGGAAGCAGCTCAAGCCAATCGCCAGGCCATTCATCCAGGAGTAGCCCAGCCGCGCCCCGACAGCTTTCCAGCTTGGACGGCCAATGTAGATGGTGAGGGGGAAACAGGATCCCGGCACTACTGCCGCCACCACCGTGCCTGCCCCGTTGATGATCAGGGAGTTGCGCAGTGGGTAGTCATCTCCAGGGGCGGCGGCGCTCTCGATGTTTTGCATGGACCCCAGCACATTGAACAGGCCCATGGGAATGATCACCCCAATCCAGTGGAGCAACTCCGCCCGGGCTTGCCAGAGGGGCCCCAACTGAAGGTATGGACCAGGCTAGAGCCAGCCCCAACAGCACCGCCAACAGCTCACCCGGTAGCGGTAGGCGCACCCGACTGAAATATGTAGTCAGCACCACCGCCAACACCGTCAATCCCAGCACTGGCTTTTCATAGACCTGCAAGAAAGCCCAAGCCAAGAAACCCCATGGCAATCCCCGCCAAGCTGGCCAGCAGAGCCGAACGGGGCCACCAGCGCTGCAATGGGGCCACCAGGAATAGTTCCAAGAGTCCTGATCCCAGACAGGCCATGGGCCCCGCTTGCCAGGCCATCCGTGCCGCATCCGCTTCGGCCGCCCCTTCCTCCATGGCCACCGCTTTCACCGGTAGCATCACCAGAAACACATAGGCCAGTAGGCTGATGGTGTTGACCCCATAGGGCAGGCTGTGCGGTGGTAGGACCCCTCTTGACGACCCAGCCACCACACCTGCAGGGCATAGGCCGTATTGCCCACCAGTATGCTCGCGCCAATGGCCGGCAGGATGGTTCTGGCGATCAGCTCCTCAGAAAACCCCAGTACGCCGCGGCAGAGCCCAATGGCCATTAAAATGGTGATGAGGCTGTCGAGACCGAGGCCGAGGAAACCATCAATATCTCCCCGCAGCAACCAGCGCGGGGACCACGGTGTCACTGTTGCCATGTCAGCAACGCTGATGGGAAGCCGTTGGGATGGTTGTCTGCTATGGACCTGCCATAATGGTCCCTTCCACATCCGACCGGCTCAAGCTGTAGGGAAAGTTCCGCTGGGTGATGTCGCCATTGCTGCTGGTCCAGCGCACGTTCATGTCCTCGACGGACAACTCCACATCCGCACTCCAGGAGGGTTGCCGCAGATGCCAAAGACAGACATTGCCCTCATCCCGTTGGCAGCCCATCTGCTCCAGCCAGGTCTCCAAGGCAGGTAGGGGGTGGTGATAGAGGGGGGTGTCAGGACTGGGAAGTGGTCTGGCCACGGCGCTTCAAGACTGTTGCAAGACCAGGATGCCGGCAAGCCCGGCACAGAAAAGCAATGTGCATACCAGCAGCATCAGCGCCAGCCATTCTCCCCCGCTCAGGGGGCGATCAGGAGAGATGGGGCGCTGCTCCTGCAGGGTCTGAAGGTCAAGACCCACGGGACTGGTTGAAGGGGATGAATCCTGCCCTAGCCGGGCATCATGCCGCTGACGGGATGCTGGATCCCGCAATGTGGCGTAGGCCATTTTGATCAGGCGAAACCGTTCACTGGCCACGACCGCTGGCAATGTGGTGGTGTCAGGGTGGTGCTGTTTGCAAAGACGCAAAAATGCCTGGCGCAGTGTGGCCCTATCCGCATGGCGTGGCACCTGCAACACCCTGTAGTAGTCCAGAAGCGTGGATTGATGGACGGTGGTCCAACCTTATCCAACCCCGGTTCCAGAGCAGTGCCTGGGGAAAGGCCATGCCCAGATGCCCATAGGGGCGAGGGGGTGGTTCCCAACCAGGCATAGTCTGGTTCAGGATCCGTGCCATTCCCACAGGCAGAAGGCCTTCCCATGGGAGGCCCTGACCCATGGGACAGCGACCCCTTGCCTGCAGAGTGAGGATCAGAAGAGCGAGGAGAAGGTCAGCTTGAGGGAATGGTCCACCGGCGCCGTGGCGGTGTTCTGCTCCTGGCGCTGGCCCGTCAGGGAGAGTTCCCATGGTT
>JAJDUS010000046.1 GCA_022826535.1 Prochlorococcaceae cyanobacterium jk18x1bzbins.87 | reverse complement strand
TCTTCCTGGGTGGTGTCGTCTTCAGTGGTGACGGTGAAGCTGGCGGTGCCGCTGGCATCGATGGTGATGGAGCGGGAGCCGGTCTGGCCACTGCTGGCGAAGTCACCGCTGGCACTGATCCTCACATTGACGCTGATGGCGGCCCCTGGTGCAGGTGCAGGTGTTGCGGTCACCGTGAAGTTGGCCTCTTCGCCCTCGCTGACATCACGCCACCGGTAATGCTCACCACCGGCAGCTATAGATGGTGGCGTGGCCCTACCCGGTGGTAGTGGGGCATACGCTGCCAGAGCCTATCACTGAGGACAGAGCGGTGGTGGGTCATGCCAAACCTCCTTTCTCCAGGTCCAGCCACAACGCCACGCCCAGGGCAAACCCTTTCGTCCACTGACCCTGGATAGGCCAGGGTGAGGCCTGGAATGCCATGGTGATGTCTCGTTTATGTCCGACGAAGGGTCTCCAGTATCTTTGCCAGATCTGCCGCTGCATCATGCCTGGCCAGACGCCCCATGGCCGCCGCCATGGCCACCAGCGGATCCGGGGCAGGCGCCACCATTTGCAGGCGGGGCGCCAGGAGTCGCCAGATGGCGCGGCGCAGCGGTTCTCCATCGGGAGTTTCGTGAACGATGACTGCGGCTCCAAGGGCGGCGACCGCAGCGGCATTGGCCTCCTGGTGCTGATCTGACGCGTGGGGATAGGGCACCAACACGGCTGGGCAACGGCTTGCCGCCAGTTCGCTGATGGCGCCAGCTCCGGCGCGGCTGATGGCCAGGTTCCCATGCTGAAGGAGGCCAGCCATCTCGCCTGTGAACTGGCGCTCCCCATAGGCTGGATGCTGAAGGCTTCCCATCTCCGGGTCATCACGCCCACAGAGATGAACCAGTCGACACCCTGCCTCCAGCAACGGCCAGGCCTGTTGCCGCACCATATGATTCAAGCCACGGGCCCCCTGGCTGCCCCCCATCACCACCAGCAGCGGACCGGATCCACGGGGCACCCACTCCGGCAAGGGAGCTGGGCGGTAGAAGTCGGAGCGCACCGGTGTTCCCATGCACCAGGTGCGGGCGGGTGGACGGCTAAGCTTTGTTGAGTTCCATGCCATGGCCACCCCACTGCAACACCCTCCCAGCAGGCGAGTGACGCGGCCGGCAACAACATTGGACTCATGGAGCAGCACCGGCAGCCCAGCCAGGCGCGCCGCCAGAATGGCGGGGGCAGCAATGTAGCCTCCTGTGGTGAAAACCACGGTAATGCGTTGCCGGCGCAGCAGCCGTCCCACAGCCCAGACCACCGCCAGCAGTTGAATCAGCCGCAGCAGCCGCTCCCGCCACCCCCCTTGCCAGCCGCCCATGGCCACCCAGTGGAAGGGGTAGTGCTTGGGCACCAGGCGTCCATCCAGGCGCTCCCGTGTGCCCAACCAATGGATCTCCCAATGGGGAAGCATTTCCGCGACAGCCAATGCCGGGAAAATGTGGCCACCGGTGCCACTGGCGGCAATCAGCAGTCGCGCCATGGCGATGCCCCCATGAAAGCCCGTACCGTAGGCAAGAGGCTTCCGGAAGCGCATCCCATGTCCATCTTCGCCAAGCGACTGTCCACCGCCGCGGCATGGGCCTGGGTTGGCGCAGCCTTACTCCAGCCTGGGCAGGCGGCCCGGCTGGAGAGCCAACTGGTGGACCGTCTCCATCAGGTGCTGAACAACAATGATGTCGCAGGCCTCACAGCCCTGATTGGCCAGGAGGGGACAATGGACCCCCAGCAGTTGATCGCCCGGCTGGAGCGACTGGCGGAGAGCTTCGGGCCACTCACATGGCAAGTGAGCCAAGGTGAACCCCTCACGGATGGTCGGGCCCGGCTGGAGTTGTCCGTCCGTGGCATGGGGGAGGTGACAGGCGTTCCCTATCAACTGGAGGCCACGCAAATCTTGGCGGTCTCCAGTCACCAAGGGCAGATCCTGAACCAGGAGGTGCTCAAGGAGGAATCATGGGTCTACAGTGGCGATCAGCGGTTGCCGGTGACCCTGCAAATCCCCGATGCGGTGCTGACCGGCCAACGCTACGATGTGGATGTGATCCTGGATGATCCCCTCAGCAGTGGGCTGTTGGCGGGGGGTATCCTGGAGGTGAGCCCCGATGCGGTGGAGACCATGGGCGCCCCCACCATTCGCCTCGGCACCCTCAAGGCCGGTGGCTTATTCAAACGGGTCCAGGCGCCTTACACACCCGGTGGCCAGACCTGGACCATCATGCTGGTGCATCCCGATGGCGCATTGATGGCCAGCAAACGGGTGCAGGTGCGTGATACACCGCCCTTGACCACATCCTCCCCTCTCCCCTGATCCGGTCCCTCCCATGCATCACACAAGCCTGGTGATGCTGTTGCTGCTCCTGGGATTTTCCATCGTCCATAGCGGTGGCGCCGCCCTGCGACTCTGGGGGGAACAGCACCTGGGCCCCAGGCTTTGGCGGCTGATCTTTGTGGGCGCCAGCCTGCCCATGGCCGTGTTGCTTGTCGCCTACTTCCTGGCCCACCGCTACGACGGCCTGCGGTTGTGGAATCTGCAGGGGGCCCCTGGCATGGCGCCTGCTGTTTGGGTATTGACGGCACTGAGTTTTGTCTTCCTCTATCCAGCCACCTTCCACCTACTGGAAATTCCAGCCCTGCTCAAGCCCCGGACGCGGCTCTACACCACAGGGATTCTGCGCATCAGCCGCCACCCCCAGATGGTGGGTCAGTTGCTTTGGTGCCTCACCCATACCCTGTGGCTGGGGACCAGCTTTGCCCTCGTGGCCAGCCTGGGGCTCATGGCTCACCATCTATTTGCCGTGTGGCATGGGGACCGGCGGCTGCGCCAACGCTTTGGTGAGGCGTTTGAAGAGTTGCGCCGCACCACCTCCGTCATTCCCTTTCAAGCGGTGCTGGATGGGCGGCAGCAGTTGGTGTTGTCGGAGTTCCTGCGTCCTGCCTACGGGGGCGTTCTATTGGCAGTGGCGGTGTTTTGGTGGTCCCACCGCTGGATCGGAGCTGCCACGGCAGCTTTCAACGGTACCCGTTTGAATCAGTTGTTAAGCTAGGCCCCTAAGACCCGGGGCTGGCTGCAGAGCCCTTGGGGAGAAAATGGACCGGATGTTAGCCGCCAATGACAGGCCGGGGGCTTGAGCAACCCACAGGGGCCAAGGGAATGTTAAGCTTTGTGCATGGTTCCCCATTCAACTGATCTGCGGCTGCACTGTCTATGGACAGCCAGTCGCCGTAGCGTCTTGTCAGGGGAAGCTCCGGTTCAGCTCAGCCCCTCCTGGCGTTTGATGCTCATGGGGGACGGGAGTTCAACCCGCCATTTGCAGTTGCTCACCGGCCGGAGGGTGGAGGTGGAACTCATTGGCATGGAACCTGAAACCCATGCCTCCTGTCAACTCCCGGATGAAGTGGCGGAACTTAGCGGTCCTTTGCTGCGGCGGCGGGTTTGGCTGCGCTGTGGCGCGGAAACGCTCATGTGGGCCGAAAGCTGGTGGAATCAGCAGGATGTTCAAGGCCATCTCCGGGACCTGCGCCAGCCCATCGGGACCAATCTGTGCCAAGGTCGGGTGGAATTGTTCCGGGAGGTGGATGGCCTGGGGCAGGTGGAAAGTGAGGCGCTGGAGCAGGGCTTTTGTGTCTCCGGTCCCCTTTGGTGTCGCCACTATCGCTTTTTCAAGGGGGGGCGCGTCCTCGCTGTGGTTCGAGAGGTCTTTTCTCCAGCTTTGGAGGCCTATCTAGGGAGTAGCGCCATGGCCCCATCCTGATGTGGGGAGACTCTCTTTAGACCAATCACCCCATTGAGAATCAGGACAGCTTAAGGAAAAGCTTTGGATGAGGAACCAAGTCTACGGAGATGAACTGCATGGGGATTCATATTTTCAGTGATTCAGAACTTTTCTGGAAAGAATCTGAAACTTTCCCGATTCATGTTGTCAGTTTTCAGGGAAGGATCAACCATTTGGAAAGCGACTGTTTCGTGATTTTATCAAAGTTCAATGCACAGCTTTTCCCCATCCCCCCTTCCATCTGCCAACAGCCACCAAATCTGGTTCACCTTAACAGAGCTTGGTCGACACTTTGGCATCTCCGCTGTCCACTGCGGCCATCACCTCAGCCAAGCTGGGCTGCGAGATCACGATGGGCTTCCCTTCCCCAAAGCCATTGATCAAGGCTACGCCTACAAACGGCCTGAGCAGAATGCCAACCGCAGTGTGCTCTGGAACTATGACCGCTGTGGCGGCATCCTACGGGAGCATGGGCTGCACTCCGTTGAGGACAAGCGGCTGGTGGAGCAGTGGGCTGATCTCCTGGAAGCCCTTCATGTGGGCTCTCCGGCCATCCTTGTCACCCCTCAGGAAATGGCAGATTCGGACATGCCCCACCACATCCGCACCTGGGTGAACCAGTGCCTTGCCATGCGGGGCAGCCAGTTGCGCATCAACAAGAAGAGCCCCCAGGCCGGTGGAGATTCCGTAAGGGAGGCAGGACAAGAGAACCGGTTTCAAGTCCAGGTGTCCCCACTGGCTGCGGCCTAGGGTCAGGACTCATAATATGAGGAATGACCCTCTCAGCAGAGAGGGAGCCCCAAGAGAGCACCAGGAGGAGATGGGTGGTGGCCCAGTTGTTTTGGCTCAGTACGGAGCAGGTTGATCGCATCCGCCCCCTGTTCCCCAAGGAACGGGGTATGAAGCGGGTGGATGACAGGAAGGTGTTGAGCGGCATCATCCATGTCATTCAGAAGGGGCTGCGCTGGGTGGATGCCCCGGCCGCCTATGGCCCCCACAAAACCCTCTACAACCGTTTCCGCCGCTGGTCAGACAAGGGTGTTTTTGATCTGATCTTTTCTGAGTTGTCAGCATCCGACTCCGCAGAGCCACCCGACTCCGCAGAGCCAGAGGTGCTGATGATTGACGCCACTGACGTCAAAGCCCATCCCACGGCGTCCAGCCCCAACAAAGGGGGGGTGCCCCCCGCCTGATTGGTGGCACCAAGGGGGGCATGACCAGCAAGCTCCATGGGGTCTGTGACAGCAAAGGTGGTCCCCTGCGACTCCACCTGAGGAGGGGCAATGCAGTGACTTCACCACGCCTTGCATCCGGCCCCGTCGCTGCCGCAAGAAACCAGTCCACATACAGCAAAAGATTTTATCGCAAGGGCCACAAAGAGGACAGACAATGCAGGATGCCCGCTCAATAGGCGTCCTGCATCTCGTAGAAATCCGGCTGCACATAGTCTTTGCGCAGGGGCCAACCTTGCCAGTCCTCTGGCATCAGCAGCCGTTTGGGATGGGGATGGCCCTCATAGCAAATCCCGAACATGTCAAAGGATTCCCGTTCCTGCCAGTCGGCGCCCCGGTACAGGCGGTAAAGGGACGGCGCCACGGGCGTCGCCCGATCATGGAACACCTTGAGACGAACCTCCTCCGGGCAACCTTCTCCTGTGAAACCACCCATCTTCACCAGATGATAGAAGCTCACCAGGTGGTGCCCCACCCCTTCATCGTAGGCGCCCTGGCACTGTAGATAGTCAAAGCCAAAGGCTTTGAGCGCTGCGGCCACCGGTTCAAGGACCAGTGATTCCACAGCGATGGTCTCAATGCCCAGGTGATCCGGTTCCAGCGCCTGATGGTGAAAGCCCTGGCACCTCAACCACTGGCTGACCGGCCCCGGCTCAGACCCTGGGCCCTCTTCCTTGGGGGTGACGGACAGCTCCGGAGGGGTGGGGGAGGAAGAGGGGTTTTGGCTCATGGGCTGGGTTGTCCTGGGGATGGGGACGCATCAGGGCGGGCAGGCAGCAGTTCGGACCGGGACCGGGGTGCATCCACTGCCGCCAAGGAAGGCGCCTGGGAGGCACCCAAGGCTGCCCGCTGGCTCTCCGCCTGAAGGTAGCGGCCCGAGATTGCTGGAGCCACAATCGTCATGGCATGGGGCACGGTGCAGTAGCGATGGGTGGGCAGGGTGTTGGGACGTTCCGCCACGGATTCATTGGCCACCTTCTTGCGCAGCTTGATGACGGCATCGAAGATGGCTTCCGGTCGGGGTGGGCAGCCGGGGATATAGAGATCCACAGGAATGAGCTTATCCACCCCCCGCACCGCCGTGGTGCTGTCCGCACTAAACATGCCCCCGGTGATGGTGCAGGCCCCCATCGCGATCACATACTTTGGCTCCGGCATCTGTTCGTAGAGACGCACCAGGGCCGGCGCCATTTTCATGGTGATGGTGCCAGCGGTGATGATCAGATCCGCCTGTCGTGGCGAACTGCGGGGCACCAGGCCAAAGCGGTCAAAGTCGAAACGGCTGCCGATGAGGGCGGCAAACTCGATAAAGCAGCAGGCCGTGCCATAGAGCAAAGGCCAGAGGGAGGAAAGGCGGGCCCAATTGTGGAGGTCATCCAGGGTGGTGAGGATGACGTTCTCGGAGAGATCACGGGTCACTTGGGGCTTGCCCACAGGATTGCAGGCCCCGTCCCGCAAGCTGCGCACCTGGGCCAGCTGCCCTGGCGGCACCACAGGCTGAAGGGCGGGAATGGGATCTGGGGCAGACATCACAGGGCTGGATCAGGGAAACGGTGGGCTGGGCTGGTCCCATGGTTGGGTGGAGGACCGCTGGGGTCATGACCACTCCAGGGCGCCCTTGCGCCATGCATAGGCTAGGGCCACCACCAGGATGGCAATGAAAATCAGGGCCTCCACAAAGGCCAGCAGCCCCAAGCGATGGAAGGCCACGGCCCAGGGGTAGAGAAACACCGTCTCCACATCAAAGACCACAAACACCAGGGCAAACATGTAGTAACGGATATTGAATTGGATCCAGGCGCCACCCTGGGGCTCCATCCCCGACTCGTAGGTGGTGGTCCGCTCCCCCTGGCGACGGCGGGGAGCCAGCAACCGGTTGGTGGCCAGCGCCAGCACTGGCACCGCCGCTGCGATGAGGAGAAAGCCCAGAAAGGCGTCATACCCGTCGAGAACAAACATGGATGGCCTGGAGTGCTTCGGCATTGCAGTCTGACACCGCAGGGGTGGGGATTGGTGGGGCCCAATCCAACTGCTGCGTGATTCCGGCAATACAGTCACCTCAGCCGCGTCCGGAGAACAGGCGCCATGTCATCCGCCCATCACTCCTCCTCATCCCCCCCAGCAACGCCAGCGGAACCCACCCGCTCCCCCGGGGACTCCCCCGGTGCCAGCCAACGGCCACGCATCACCCGGGCTGCAGAGGCCGAGGCCATGGCCCGGCACCTGGAGAGTGATCCCAACAGCCACAGCTATGAATGCCGCAGTTGTGGCTATCGCTATGACCCTGCCGAGGGTGTGGCCAAGCTGGGCATTGCCCGGGGCACCGGATTCACCGCATTGCCGGATGAGTTCCTCTGCCCTGTCTGTCGCAGTCCTAAAGCTGCCTTTATGGATGTGGGTCCCCGGAACCGCCCCAGCGGCTTTACACAAAACCTGAACTACGGCTTGGGGGGCAATCGCCTGACTCCAGGCCAGAAGACCGTTCTGATCTTTGGCGGTTTGGTGCTTGCTGCTGCATTCCTGTTGTCGTTCTACTCGCTCCACTGACCAGCGGTGTCTCGCCGCTGAACCTGCCCCTCCTTCCGTCTCCTTCACCCCATGTCCCGCCTGCTCCGTCCTCTGCTCAGCCTGTTGCTGGTCTGTGGTCTGCTCAGCGGCTGTGTCAGCACCAGATTGGCCACTGCTGCTGAGAGCCCCTGGCAAGCCGTTCCCCTGAACACCCGTTCCAGTGGCCTGGATGTGGCGTTCAGCGATGAGAACCACGGCATTCTTGTGGGTAGCAACCGCCTGATTCTTGAGACCGACGATGGCGGCAGATCCTGGCAGAAGCGGGAGTTGGATCTGCCCGCCGCGGAAAATTTCCGCTTGATCAGCATCGATTTCTCTGGGGATGAGGGCTGGATCGTGGGTCAGCCGGGTCTGGTGCTCCACAGCACTGACACGGGCCAAACCTGGACCCGTCTGCTGTTGACCAGCAAGCTGCCGGGTGACCCCTATCTGGTGACAGCCCTGGGGCCGGACCGTGCGGAGCTGGCCACCACCGTGGGGGCCATTTACCGCACCGATGATGGGGGTGAGCATTGGACTGCCCTGGTGGATGATGCCACTGGCGCAGTGCGGGATCTGCGCCGGGATCAGATGGGTGGCTATGTGAGCGTCAGCAGCCTGGGGAACTTCTACGCGGATTGGCGCCCTGGCCAGGCCACCTGGACACCCCATCAGCGTCCCAGCAGCCAGCGGGTTCAAGCCATGGGCTTTACACCCTCCGGCGATCTCTGGATGGTGAGCCGGGGCGCCCGGATCCGCTTCCCCGACCCGGAGGCCACCCCCACGGAGACGGGGGACCAGGGCTTTGGCGATGCCCTGATTCCCATTACCAACGGGTATGGCTATCTGGATCTGGCCTGGGCGCCAGATGGCAGCATCTGGGTGGGTGGCGGTAACGGCACCCTCCTCTCCAGCCATGATAATGGGGCCACCTGGCTGTGGGATCCCGTGGGCCAGCAGCAGCCCAGCACCTTCACCCGCATTCGTTTTGTTGGCGATGACAAGGGCTTTGTTCTGGGGGAACGGGGCAACCTGCTGCGCTGGGTTGGCTGAGAGGTGTTACATCTGACCAGCAAGATGGCATTGATCCCCCTGGATGGCGCCTTTCTTGCGTAAGCTCTGAAGGCGAGTCGCAGAAGGCCATGGCTGCCGGTTCCACCGGGGAACGTCCTTTTTTCGAGATTGTCACCAGTGTGCGTTACTGGGTGATCCATGCTGTAACCCTGCCGTCCATCTTCCTGGCCGGCTTCCTGTTTGTCAGCACTGGTCTGGCCTATGACGCCTTTGGGACGCCCCGCCCCAATGAGTATTACGTCAGCGCTGAAGTGCGGCCTCCAGTTGTGAGCGACCGCTATGACAGCAAACTGCAAATCGACGAGCGCCTAAGCACCCTCACCCCATGACTTCCAGCCTGAACAACCCGGGCCAAGCGCCCCGTGTCTACCCAATCTTCACGGTCCGTTGGTTGGCGGTCCATGCCTTGGCCGTGCCCACGGTGTTCTTCCTGGGGGCCATTGCCGCCATGCAATTCGTTCGTCGCTGAGACCCCATACACCCATGGAACGCAACTCCAACCCCAACACCCTTCCCGTGGAGCTCAACCGCACCAGCCTGTTTTTGGGCCTGCTGTTTGTCTTCACCTGTGGAATCCTCTTCTCCAGCTACTTCTTCAATTGATCCAGAGCCCTTCTTCCCATGAGCAAGTCCCTAAAAGGCCCTGACGGCCGTCTGCCTGATCGGCTTCCTGATGGCCGGCCGGCTGTTCCCTGGCGTTCCCGCTGGACAGAGGGTGCTCTGCCCCTGTGGATCGTGGCAACCGCCGGAGGGATGGCGGTGATTTTCGTGGTGGGCCTCTTCTTCTATGGGGCCTACACGGGCGTTGGCTCAGCCTGATGCTCACCTGCCAGCAGCCGTTCCACAGTCCTGCACAGGTCCCTGTCGGACACGGTCCATTCTTCCCTCCTGCTCATCTCTGAGCCAGGATGCGGGGCTTGATGGAGCCACTTCAGCTTCACCGCTCCAGCCTGGGCCTCCTGTTCACCGATGATCACCGCCAGCCGTCCCCCCAGGCGGTCTGCCCGCTTGAACTGCCGGGCAAAGGTGGCGCCGGAGAGGTCCAGCTCCACCCGGAGATTGGCCCGCCGCAGTTGCCGTGCCAAGACCAGGGCACGCTCCTGGGCGGCGTCTCCCCGGTTCAGCACCACCACTTGGGGGGCGGTCGTCCTGCTTTGTTGCCCGAGAAGCAACACCAGGCGTTCAATCCCCATGGCCCAACCCATCCCTGCCGTGGGGGGACCGCCCAGCATGGCCACCAGGCCATCGTAGCGACCACCGCCACAGACAGTGGCTTGGGCCCCCAGTTGATCAGACGTGATCTCAAAAGCTGTGTGGGTGTAGTAGTCCAGGCCACGCACCAGTTGGGGCTGGATGACAAAGGGGATGTCCAGGGCCTGAAGCAGTTGGCACACCCGTTCAAACCGCCCTCGGCTCTCCTTGCCCAGCGTCCCCAGCAATTGAGGGGCCTCCTTGAGGAGATCCTGGGTGGCTTGATTCTTGCTATCAAGGATGCGCAGAGGGTTAGTGGCCAGGCGCTGCTGGGAATCCGGGTCCAGTTGGTCCATCCTCTGCTCTAGCCAGCCCACCAACTGCTCCCGATAGCAGCGACGATCCTCGGGGGTTCCCAAGGTGTTGATCTGGAGTTGTAGTCCCTGAATCCCCAGATCATCCAGCAGATCCCACGCCATGGCCATGGCCTCCACATCACTGCGTTCATTGGCAATCGCCAGCAGTTCCAGGCCAATTTGATGGAACTGCCGCTGCCGCCCCGCCTGGGGCCGTTCATAACGAAACATGGGCCCCATGTACCACAGGCGCTGGGGACCTTGACCGAGAAGACCATGCTGAATGGCGGCCCGCACCACGCTGGCGGTGCCCTCTGGTCGCAGGGTGCAGGAGCGCTGCCCCCGATCCCGGAAGGAATACATCTCCTTGCCCACCACGTCAGTGGCTTCTCCAATGCCACGGGCAAACAGGGCCGTGGCTTCCAACAACGGCGTGCGGATTTCCCCCACCCCGGCCCGCTGGAAATGCTGCCGGGCCTGTTCCTCCACCTGTTGCCAGACCATGGTTTGCTGGGGCAGCAAATCCACCATCCCCCGCAGCGCTTGCAGCCGTTCCAACGCCATTCCTGAGACTGATCCCATATCTAGGATGTCCTCCGGCAGCCATGGCGGCGCTGATGCCAAACCCAGGCGTGGCGCACCATGGTGCTGAGTTGGGACAACCGGGGCGACCAGCCCAACTCCTGTTTTGCCTTATCCGTGGCGGCTACCAACACCGGCGGATCACCAGGGCGCCGCGGCGCCACGGATACCTGCAGAGGGCATCCCGTGACCGCCTCCGCTGCGGCGATCACCTCCCGCACGGAATGGCCCTGGCCTGTGCCCAAGTTATAGGTGAGCAACGATGGCCGATGGCCAGCCGCTGGCCGGTAGATGGCTTCTAAGGCCAGCACATGGGCATGGGCCAGATCTGCCACATGGGTGTAATCCCGCAGGCAGGTTCCATCCGGTGTGGGGTAGTCATCCCCGTAGATCATCAGTGGCCCAGGGCGCTTGCCGCCGATGGTGTGCAACACCCGGGGAATCAGGTGGGTTTCTGGTGTGTGGTCTTCACCAAGATCACCGGCGGGATCGGCTCCAGCCGCATTGAAATAGCGAAGGATCACCGCAGGCAACCCATAGGCCGCAGCCCAATCCCGGATCAGGATCTCCACCATCCATTTACTGCGACCGTAGGGATTGATGGGCTGCTGGGGGCAATCCTCGGGGATGGGCATCTGCTCGGGATGGCCATAGGTGGCGCAGGTGGAGGAAAACACCAAAGGCATGGGGGGCCTGTTGCGGCACTGCCCTTCCCGAACCATGGCCTCTAGCAATACCATGGTGTCCCCCAGATTATTGCGGTAGTAGGAGGCTGGATCCGCAACGGACTCCCCCACTGTGGTGTAAGCCGCAAAGTGGAGCACCGCTTCAATGTGCTGGTGGGTCAGGATGGCCTGCAACTGTTGGCTATCCCCCAACTGGGCCACCACCAGTGGCGCCTGCAGCACCTGTTCCACCAGATCACGATGACCATGAACCAAGTTGTCCAACACGATGGGGGCGTGGCCAGCGTTTTGAAGCGCTCGAACAGCGTGGGAGCCAATGTAGCCGCCACCACCGGTCACCAAAACCCGCATTTGCACTGGGCACCATGATCCCCGCCAACCCTAGGGCAGTGTGCCGGAGGTCCATGGCATGACCGGCGGCCATTCCAGTGGTCCGCCTGGTGGTCAGCAACTGGTTCTGGCGGGCGGCGGCCATAGCCATGCCCTGGTGTTGCGCCATTGGGCCGTGGGTCGCTGGCGCCTGCCGCCTGCCACGGCCGTCACCCTGGTGAGCCGCAGCAGCACCAACCTCTACAGCGGCCTGATTCCCGCTGTACTGGCGGATCAGGCCCACCCCAGCGCCTGCGCCATTGATCTTAGCCGTCTCTGTGCCGCTGCGGGGGTGAGCTTTGTGCAAGCCGAGATCACCGGCCTGTGCCTGGAACACCAGCAACTGCAGTTGCGCAGCACCCTGGGGAGCACAGGGCCGGTCCTGCGTTCTCTCCGTTGGGATTGGCTGAGCCTGGATGTGGGCAGTGTGACCGCGGCGCCTACCGGGGTGGCTGGCCTGCCCGTTCGGCCCCTGGAGCCCTTCCTGACCTGGTGTGACCACCTGCCCCCTGCGGTGGAGGTGATGGGCAGCGGTGTTGCAGCAGTGGAGGTGGTTCTGGCCTTGGCTGCCCGCTGCCGGCGCCGCCAACAGCCCTGCCGCCTCAGTTTGCGCACGGTTCCAGGCGGTTTGCAGTTGGGTCATGCCCCACTGGTGCGATGCCTGGAGCAGATGGTGCAGGCCCAGGACATCGCCATCCGCCCCATGGCCCGCCATGCTCCAGCGGCTCCTGAGCAGGTCACGGTGTTCTGTACCGGTAGCCGTGGGCCAGCCTGGCTTCAGGACAGCGGCTTGCCCTGTAATCCACGGGGACGCATCCTCACCCATCCCACCCTTATTGTACGGGGTCATGGGCGGATCTTTGCGGCGGGGGATTGTGGGTTGGTGTCCGGGGCCCCCCGTCCCGCCGGGGGTGTATGGGCCGTGCGGGCTGCCCCTGTGCTGGCCCGTAATCTGCAGGCCGCTCTTCTGGGCAGACCCCTGCAATCCTGGCGTCCCCAGGCCCATGGTCTGGTTCTCTTGGGAGATGGGCAAGGACGGGCTATTGCCCAGCGGGGTGGGTTCTGGCTGGGGCCCCACCCATGGCTCTGGTGGTGGAAGCAACGGCTGGACCACCGCTTCATGGCCATGGTCAATGGCGCTGCGGCCATGGCGGCAGAGTCCAGGCCACCCATGGCCTGCCGCGGCTGCGCCGCCAAGCTGCCGGCCCAGCCCCTGAACAGGGCCCTGGCCCAACTCCATGGCTCCCTTCCCCAACCCCAGGATGCCCCTGTGCTGGCCCGCATCACCCCGGACCAACTGCTCCTGGCCAGTGTGGACGGGTTCCCGGCCCTGGTGAGTGATCCCTGGCTCAACGGACGACTCACCACCCTGCATGGGGCCAGTGATCTCTGGGCCAGTGGCGCCTGTCTGGATGGCCTCCAGGCGCTGGTGACCCTGCCCCGCTGCGAAGCCACACTGCAGCAAGACCTGTTGCTGCAGTGTCTGGCCGGGGTGCGCGCCACCGTCCAGGAGTTGGGGGGTGAGCTTCTGGGTGGTCACAGCCTGCAAGCCCTGGCTGAGCCGGATCCTCATCAGCCCCTGGCCCTCCAGGTCAACCTTGGGGTCAGTGTCCATGGCCGTGTGCCGATCCACCAGTGCTGGCGCAAAGGCCCCCTCCAGCCAGGGGATGCCCTGGTGCTCAGCCGCCCCCTGGGCAGTGGCGTAATCATGGCCGCCGCCCAGGCCAATGGCGCGTCCCCGTCCTGGGTGGATCAGGCCCTTGCCGTCATGGGCCGCCCCCAGCAGGATCTGGCGCCGCTGCTGCGCCAGCATGGCTGCCATGCCTGCACAGACGTGACGGGTTTTGGGCTATTGGCCCACCTGGGGGAGATGGTGCAGGCTTCTCCCCCAGGCATTCGGATTCAACTGGACCCCCGGAGGATTCCCGTCTATGACGGCGCCCTGGAGTTGCTGGTGGCTGGTCATGCCAGCACCCTGGCGCCCCATAATGCCTCTGCTCTGGAGTTGTTGGCTCCCCAAGGGGTGATCCAGTTGCAAGGGGAGACTGGCTCTGCCCTACGGGAGTTATTGATTGATCCCCAAACCTGTGGCCCCTTGCTGGCGGCTGTGCCGGGGGACCGGGGGTCGGCACTGCTGGCGGCCATGGCCACCATGGGCCATGGGGGGAGCATCATCGGGCAGGTGCAATCCGGCTGGGACCCTTCTACGAAAGTGGTTGACACAGGCGCCGTAGGCGGATGAAATACCCAGACCCGAATCCCGGATCAGGGCAGGGGAGAGTAGGGATTACGCAAGGGTTCCTACAGCAACGGTGGCCCCTTCCCATGGCGTCCTGCTCCGGAGCCCAGGTTGGCAAGCTGTTGAAAAGGCTGGGTGGGGAAGGTAGCAATCCACCATGTTCACACCCCTTGCTTTCCCCGCCTCCCCCGTCGTTCCTGCGAAAACAGGACTCCGCCACCCTTCGCCACAGGGAACCTTGACAAGCTGCTATCACGGGCTTATGGTGAATCTCTTGCCCCCTCCCATGGCCTGCTGAGGGGAAGCGGGAACAAGCGTGAAATCCAGCTCCGGCGTTGCCCTATGAAAAGGCCGTTGTCGGCCCCTCTGCACAGGGTTCCACACATGTCTTACGCTGGTGCAGACGTGCTTCTTGATGGACGTTCTCCCTGCCTCCGGAGATCCCGGCCAACTGGCTGCAGCCCGGCGCCCTGGTGGCTGGCGCTGTGGGAGGTATGGGGCTGCTCATCGGTGCTTTCCGTCATCTCAGAAGTGACCTGAAAGGAGAGATGAGGGAAATGAAGGAAGAGATGGAGATCAAGACCCCACTGATCCAGGCGCTGCGGCTTCCACCACCAGCCCAGCCTTGAGCCGGAACCAGGTTCCCATGGAACAAAAAAGCCTGTGGCCAGTGGAGCTGAGGGGGCAAGCAGAGATGCAGAGGGCCACCACCCTTCACCATGAAAAGGCCGTTGTCGGCCCCGTCTGCACAGGGTCCCACAAAACGTCTTACACTGGTGCAGACCTGCTTCTTGATGGATGTTCTCCCTACCACCCGAGATCCTGGCCAACTGGCTGCAACCTGGCGCTCTGGTGGCTGGCGCTGTGGGAGGCATGGGGCTACTCATCGGTGCTTTCCGTAGTCTCAGAAGCGAGCTGAAAGATGAGATGCGCGCTGGCGAGGACAGAATGAACAAGCGCATTGACGAGGTGAAGGGGGAAATGAAAGAAGTGAAGGAGGAGATGCGCGCTGGCGAGGACAGAGTGAACAAGCGCATTGACGAGGTGAAGGGGGAAATGAAAGAAGTGAAGGAGGAGATGCGCGCTGGTGAGGACAGGGTGAACAAGCGTATTGATGAAGTGAAGGAGGAGATGAAGGACTTCAAGGAGCAGGTGAGGGAAGAAATGCGCGCTGGCGAGGACAGGACGAACAAGCGTATTGATGAGGTGAAGGAAGAAATGAAAGAAGTCAAGGTGGAAATGAAAGAGTTCAAGCAAGAGATGGGTGAGATCAAGACCCTGCTGATCCAGGC
>JAJDUS010000036.1 GCA_022826535.1 Prochlorococcaceae cyanobacterium jk18x1bzbins.87 | reverse complement strand
GGTGGCACCCTACCCTGAGCTCCAGGGGGAACCATGGGAACTCTCCTTGACGGGCCAGCGCCAGGAGCAGAACACCGCCACAGCGCCGGTGGACCATTCCCTCAAGCTGCGCTTCTCCTGGCTCTTCTGATCCTTACCCTTCCGCAGGCAAGTGGGCACAACACTGTCCCATGAATCCTGACCCTAGAGTCTTTGGGGAGAGGATCTTCCCCTTGTGCGCTACACGAATGGGGTTATCAATGGCCTTCCTGGTAGCCGATTCTTGGCGTGGTGTACACTATGATCGCTTCTACGATTGAGCTTAAGGAACATCTGAACAAGTCCCCTTGAGGCTCTAAGAGCTCTTGGAAGCTCAGTGGAGATAGGGGAAGTCAGGAGTCTCATGGCGGACGACTCCGGCTTGTTCAGATGTTCCTTAAAACATAGTAAAGCCTCTGCCGGATGCTTGTTGTGACCTTGATGTCCACACCGAGATCCGGGATGTCGATGCCGCCGGCCGAGTTGCCTTCGCTAAATGCGTATTTCGACCGGAGGCGGTCCACAAACTTGCGCTCAAGGTGGGTTCCCACAACAGCTTTACCAGCCGTGACTCCATAGAGGGAAGGCTCATCGCAATTGCTCTGAATCTCAGCGAACACCGCCGCCTCCCCACAGAGCTTCCGGACAGTCAATGGTATCTTGCTGGTCAATTGGCTGGCAGATACAAAATGCAACCATAAACCAGGCACAGCAACTCAGCGCCTCACCACCGCCTGCGTTTGCAATTCCCTCACCCTCTGCCGTGCCCAGCCATCCACCTGGAGCACCAGCTCCAGATCCGGTGCGGTGTGCCAATCTTGACGGTGCTGGTCACAGGTCCGTTCAATCAGACGGGGAATCTCCAGAAAATGGATGCGCTCCTCCAGGAACAAGGCCACCGCCTGCTCGTTGGCGGCATTCAGCACTGCGGGCATGGTGCCCCCTTGGCGGCCAGCGACATAGGCCAGCTCCATGCAGGGATATTTCCGGGAATCCGGCCCCTCGAAAGTCAGTTGACCGATGGCCGCCAGATCCAGACGGGGCCACGGGGTGGGTAACCGTTCCGGCCAGCTCAGGGCATAGAGGAGGGGGAGGCGCATGTCCGGCCATCCCAGTTGGGCCAGCACAGAACTGTCCTGCAACTCCACCAGGGAATGGATGATGCTTTGGGGGTGGATCACAATCTCGATGTGGTCAAACCCCAGGCCAAACAGGTAATGGGCCTCGATCACCTCCAGGCCTTTGTTCATCAAGGTGGCGGAGTCTACCGTAATTTTGCGGCCCATGGACCAGTTGGGATGCTTGGTGGCATCGGCAACGGTCACCCGATGCAACTCATCCGCCGCCCACCCGCGGAAGGCCCCCCCGGAGGCCGTCAGCAGAATCCGCCGCAGCCCCGGTGTGGGCACCCCGGTGGACAGTTGGGCGTTATGGGGATGGGGGGTGCCCTGGAGGCATTGAAAGATGGCGGAGTGTTCGGAATCCGCCGGCAGGAGGCGGCTGCCGCTGCGCTGCAGGGCAGGCAGCACCACTGGCCCCGCCGCAATGAGGGTTTCCTTGTTGGCCAGGGCCAGATCCTTGCCAGCTTCAATGGCTGCCATGGTGGGCAGGAGTCCTGCACAGCCCACAATGCCGGTCACCACCAGTTGCGCCGTGGGCCACGCCGCCACCGCCGCTACCCCCTCAGCACCCGCCAGCAGCTCCGGTTGCGGCCGCAGATCACTGAGGCGGTGCCGCAGGCTGGGCAGGAGTTCCGCAGCCGCCAGGGCCACAGCCTGGGGGCGGTGCTGGCGAACCTGTTGCTCCAGCAGGTCCAGGTTGCGGCCAGCACTCAGGGCCACCACCCTGAACTGCTTAGGAAATTCCGCCGCAATCTGCAGGGTCTGGGTGCCAATGGACCCCGTTGAGCCCAGAACACTCACTGATTTGGTTGACATGGTCCAGGCTCAGCGCCCCCTTAGTCTCCCACTGTTCAGGCCACCCCTCCACGGCCCACCATCAGCCCCAGAAGGAGGAGGCTGCCCAGCTTCACTTGGGCGGCAAAGCGCAGGCCATAGAAATGGGTCGGTGGATCACGGCGGCGCTGCAGCATCACCACTTCCCGCCCCATGCCCCACGCCACCACCAGCCAGATGAGCCACCACCAGGGCTGCACCCCCGCCAGGGCGGCAGCCAGGCCCAAGCAAACCATGGTGAGGCCATAACACCAGCCCACCACGGGCACCACCTGGGATCCCAGACTGCGGGCGCTGCTGTGGATGCCAATGCGACGGTCGTCCACTTCATCAGCCATGGCATAGACCGTATCAAAACCAAAGCTCCACAGCACCGTGGCCAGCCAGACGAGCCATGGTGCCAGGTTGCCCGTCAGTGTTCCCTCCACGGCAGCCCAGGGAATCAGCACCGCAAAGCCCCAGGTGCAGGCCAGCACCAGTTGAGGGTAGGGGAAAACCCGCTTGGCACCTGGGTAGAGCAGGATGGGACCCAGGGCCAGGGCCGCCAGCCAGAGGCAGAGGGTCCGATGGGGAAGCGTCAGGGCCACCGCCAGGCTCAGGCTGAGCAGCACCAACAACAGCACCACAGCCGTCGGGACCCCCAGGGCGCCACTGGCCAGGGGACGTTGACGGGTGCGTTGCACCTGGCGATCAATGGAGCGATCCCAGAGATCGTTGGCAATGCAGCCTGCCCCACTGACCGCCAGGCCCCCCACCAGAATCTGCAGAATCAGTAGCGGCGGCGGTTGGGGTGTGGCCAGCCAGAGGGTCCAGCCGGCGGGAAGGAGGAGAATCAAGCGGCCGCTGGGTTTATCCCAGCGCAGCAGGGCCACGAGACTGGCCATGGGGGGAGCAGGGTTCATGGGCAGACCAACCACCGCTGCAACCGCGGGCAAGCGGGGCTCTGGAGCCACTCTATGGATCTGTAGGGTGCTGGAGGGTGAGAGAATCCAACCCTCAGCCAAGGGCAGCAGCCACGCCGAAGACAGACCATGGCCAACAATGGAACGGTGAAAGCACCACCACCGGCTCCCCAGGAGATACGGGTTGCAGCCATTGACATTGGCACCAACTCCATCCACATGGTGTTGGCGGCGGTGGATCAGCAGCTTCGCAGCTTTTCCGTGCTGATCACGGAGAAAGCCTCCGTTCGGCTGGGGGAACGGGATCCGGAGACAGGGGACCTCACCAGGGAGGCCATGGAGCGGGCCATGGTGGCCTTGAGCCATCACCGGCAACTGGCGGATAGCCATGGGGCCCAGGCTGTGGTGGGGACGGCCACCAGTGCGGTGCGGGAAGCGGGCAATGGGCGGGAATTTCTGGCCCTGGTTGAGGAGAAGCTGGGCCTCCAGGTGGATCTGGTGGATGGGCGGGAAGAAGCACGGCTCATCTATCTGGGTGTGCTCTCGGCCATGGACTTTGCCGGTAAGCCCCACCTGATTCTGGATATCGGTGGCGGCTCCACGGAGTTGATCCTCGCCGATAGCTATGACACCCGATCCCTCAGCAGCTTACGGGTGGGGGCCGTACGGCTGGCCCAGGATTTTGGCTTCCACGGCCCGTCAACACCCGAACGGGTTCAGTTCCTCAAGACCTTCATCCAAGGCATGTTGGAGCCCGCCGTGGTCAAGGTGCAGCAACGACTTACGGTGGGGGAGTCTCCCGTCCTGGTGTGTACCAGTGGCACCGCCATGGCCATGGGCAGCCTCCTGGCCCTTCGCCTTGGGATAACCGCCCAGAGCCTCAACGGCCTGTGCTTTGGCCTCGGCCATGTGCAGGCGTTAATGGGGGAACTGGTGAGGCTGGATGGGGAGCAGCGGCGCCAATTGCCCGGCCTGAGCGAACGGCGGGCCAACATCATCGTGCCGGGTGGGCTGATCCTGGAAACCGCCATGGAACTGCTGAACGCCCAGGAGATGGTGCTTTGCAAACGGGCCTTGCGGGAAGGGCTGATTGTGAACTGGATGTTGCGCCACAACCTGATTGTGGACCGCTTCAGCTACCAGAGCAACATTCGCCAGCGCACCATCCTTCACCAAGCCCACAAGTATGGCGTGGATCGTGAACGGGCAGAGCGGGTGGCCTGCCATGCCCTCATCCTCTTTGATGCCTGCCGCCCCCATCTGGATCCCGTGACAACCGAGGCACGGGAACTGCTCTGGGGGGCTGCCATGCTCCATGCCTGTGGCAGGCACATCAGCAGCGTGGGGGGCTACCACAAGCACAGTTGGTATTTGGTGCGCCACTGTACCCTCTTGGGGTATTCCGAGGCGGAACACCTGATCCTGGCGGCCCTGGTGCGGTATCACCGCCGTAGTCCCCCCAGGAAACGGCATGAGGCCTGGCTCTCCCTCAAGGATGCCGGCCAGCAGTGTTGCGTCCAGCAGTTGAGCCCGCTGCTGCGCATTGCGGTGGCCCTGGATCGCCGCCCCCAAGCGGTTATTGAGCGCCTGGATGTGGCCCTCACCGCCAAGGCCATGACCATTCAAATCACACCCTTCCCCGGCGCCAATGTGAGTTTGGAATGTTGGAGCCTGAACAACTGCCGTGCAGAGATCGAGGCCGGACTTGGTCGCAAGCTGTGGGTGGAGGTGGCAGAGGCCTTGACCACGGCTGCGTCAGGCTGATCGGGCGCCGCTGATGCAGCAGTCATGATCGGCCTGCACGGCAATCTGCACCAGGTCAATGAACTGCATCAGGACCTGCTCCTGCTACCCATCCGCACCCCGTTATCTTGCCCCCTTGGGCACGACATGGCCATACCAGAGAACGGATCCAGGAAGGAATTGATGAGAGGCCAACCAGGATAAAGCAGCTTGGCATTCACACAAATCCCGGACAGGGACCAGCGTTTGACCAGTCGGTTGACAGTGTGGAAGTAAGCGTGAATCCGCCACCCTTCGGCAGAGGGGGCCTTGCCAAGGCACTGCCAAGGGCTTAAGATCTGCCAGCGCGTTGCCTGCATTTATTCCATGCGCTCCTTGACGACCAACAGGAGGCAAGTATGAAATCCAATCCTGAGGCAAAGGTCTGAATCATGGGAAAAGCAAGCAAGGCCAGAGACGCCGCTGCAAGCAGGGACTGGGGATCAGGAGGGGAGTGGCGTTTCGGGTTGATACAGCTCATTGAGGTGACCCCTGTGAAAAGTGGTATAATTAGGATCGCCGGATCGCCGGATCGCCGGATCGCCGGATCGCCGGATCGCCGGATCGCCGGATCGCCGGATCGCCGGATCGCCGGATCGCCGGATCGCCGGATCGCCGGATCGCCGGATCGCCGGATCGCCGGATCGCC
>JAJDUS010000139.1 GCA_022826535.1 Prochlorococcaceae cyanobacterium jk18x1bzbins.87 | reverse complement strand
GCTGCCTGCTCCCAGGCTGAGAGGCCTGTTGGAGCAGAACAGAACAGAACTGCCCCCCAGAGGTTTTCCTCTGATGGAGGGTCTCTCCCGAAAGCGGCTGTTGGCCCCTTCTTTGAACTCCCCTTATCCAGAACTGGGGTTAGTATAGTCCGATTATTCTAATAAGAGCCCCTCGGGCTGCAGGTTATAGATCCCATCAGCAACAACGCCAGCAGCAACTATTCTGGCGGAATGGGAGAACCACCGGAAGAAGTCTACAACTTATCCAACGTTGTGTCGAGACGCTTTCATGCCTCATTGGTCAGTGTCCTATCCGCCCTAGGGGATGCTTCACAGGAATCCTCTCCTCTTGATGACCTCGCATCAATCCTTTTAAGGAAAGTCTGGAAAACTTCAAAACGCTTTCACAGAAGACTCTCACTGCTTTCTTACAGCAAGGCTTTTGAAAAGTCAGGACTGGGCCAGAACAGGGATTTCCCAGTGTTTCCTTTTAACTTATCCCGCCACCTCGCGCCTTTTTCTTCAAGCTCCTAGGGTCAGGCCTCATCGCCAGAAGAGGACGGTGGCGGCCAGGAGGATGGCAGAACGGAAGACATGGGCGCAGACATCATAGCGGGTTGCAATGCGCCGCCAGTCCTTCTGTCGGGAAAAAAAGATTCTCGATTTTGTGACGCCTGCGACCCAGCCTCTTGCTGTAATGGACCGGTTTCCTGCGGCAGCAACGGGGCGGAATGCAAGGCGTGATGACCTGCTGGGCCAGCATCTTACGGATTTTGTCCCTGTCATACCCTTGATCCCCCATCACCATGGCCGCAGGCGGCAGTCCTTGCGCAACACATCAACACCGGTGAGGTCACTGCATTGCCCCTCACGCAGGTGGAGCCGCAGGCGACCACCTTTGCTGTTGCAGACCCCATGGAGCTTGCTGGTCATGCCCCCCTTGCTGAGGCTGGACGCCGTGCGATGGGCTTTGATGTCAGTGGCGTCAATTATCAGGACCGCTGGCTCTGGGGCATCAGGCGGCTCTGCGGAGTCGGATACTGACGACTCAGAAAAGATCAGATCAAAACCCCCTTGCCTCGCCAGCGGCGGCAACGGTTGTAGAGGGTTTTGTGGGGGCCGGGGCATCCACCCAGCACAGCCCCTTCTGAGTGACATGGATGATGCCGCTCAACACCTTCCTGTTATCCACCCACTTCACACCCCGTTCCTTGGGAAACGAGGGGCGGATGCGGGCAACCTGCTCCGCGCTGAGCCCAAACAACTGGGCCATCACCCCTCTCCCCCTGCTGCTCTCTTGGGGGTCCCTCTCTGGTGAGAGGGTCATTCCTCATAATTATGGGTCCTGACCCTGGGGCATCTGGGGACACTGCCTTGTCCCATTCTGAGGAGCCTGCTGGAGCAGAACGGTACTCTCCAACAGGGGCTTCCCTCCCTGGAGGGGCTCACACCACAGCGGGTGGCCCTCTTCTCTGATGGCCCCTTATCCAGAACTCGGGTTAGATTAGGATTCTTGACATGGGAATCAGGATTCGGATTAGGCGTGGCTCCGCGAACCCGTTTGCAGCAGCAGTTGGAGTCAGGCCGTGACGCCTTTGCCCATCTCCTGCGCGCCTGGCACAAGCGCAATGGCTGGCCCCACACCATGGTCCCCCGTCTTGGTCAACACATGCAGTTGGGCCGGGTCCACCCATCCCAGATCTCCATGCTGAAACACTCCAAATTGGCCAAGCCTGGCCCGGAGGTTTTTCTCACCATTGGTCGGGTGAACTGCTGGCTCTGGCCCTGGTCACCAAGCCGGCCATTGCGGGATCTTCCCCTGGCTGGCTGCCCCGAGGGGGAACTGCTGGAACGCAATCCTCCCGTGGCCCTGTTGGATGAGTCAGGCCAACCCCTGGGTCCTGGACAGTTCCTGGAGATCTTCACGGGTCTCACCACGCCTCCCCCGTCTTTTGATCTGCGCATTGGGGAGCAGGAAGCCACTGCCCTCTGTGGCGCCCTGAGCGATTGGCTCACCGGACGCCAACCTTGGCGCCAGTGTAAAGCCCAGGTGTTGGCCGCCTATCCCGTGGAACGATCCCAACGCCGTCAACAGTTTGAGGCTGTCCTCTCAGGGCAGAAGGACTACACCGCCACCGAGCTGGAGGCAGAACTTGATGACCTGCACCGCACTGCCTGCGCCATGGCGGAGGGAGCAGCCCCATGGGCCAAAACGCCGGGGACCATTGATCAGTTCCTCAGCCAACTGCGCCAACTGCGCCAACAGAGTTGCGGGTCTGACGCTGATGGAGAGGGTATCTCTAGCCGTTGTTGAGGGTATAGCTGGCCATGCGCACCTGCTTGGCCCACCCCAGCGCACGTAGAAGGCGAATGTGTTGCCATGTGATGTCCACTTCAAACCAGCGCAGGCCGTGGCGGGCACTTTGGGGAAACGCATGGTGATTGTTGTGCCACCCCTCTCCAAAGGTGACCAGGGCCACCCACCAGCAGTTGAAGGACAAGTCAGGGGTCTTGAAATTGCGATAGCCAAAGGCGTGAGTGGCGGAATTCACCAGCCACGTGACGTGGTAGACCACCATCAGCCGTAGGGGGATGCCCCAGAGCAACAGCCCCAATCCGCCACCAGGGGCGCCGGTGGCCTCGCCGATGCCATAGAGCAATGCCGCCACAGGAAGCTGAAGCAACAGAAACCAATGGTCCAGCCAGCGGTAGAGGGGATCTGCAAATAAATCCCCTGCAAACCGCTCCAGGTGGTTGATGGCGGGGATTTTATGGAGCATCCATTCGCTGTGGCTCCACCATAGACCACGTACGGCGTCATGGTGGTCATTGGGCTGGTCGGAGTATTTATGGTGGTGGCGATGGAGGCCCACCCATTCGATGGGTCCCCCCTGGGCACTGAGACTGCCCATAATCACCAGCAGGCGCTCCAGCCAACGGGGCGCCTTGAAACTGCGATGGGCCACCAGCCGATGGAGCCCCAGGGTGACGCCAATCACGGTCATCCAGTAGAGAACGGCCAGCACGGCCACCCCCTGCCAACTGCGGAATTGTGGCAGTAGAGCGGCCACACCCCCCACATGGACTGCCAACATGAACGCAACGGTGCCAGGGGACCAGGGATGGCTCCGCTGGGTCAAGGGGACCCGCTCGACACTGATGTGCTGTTGAAGGGCCGCTGCGGTTTTGTCAGGGGCAACAGTGCCAGGGTCCTGTGTGTCCGTAGAGGGCCGGACGGGTGATGTAACCAAATTTGCTTCTCCTGCTTGGGGGTGGAATTGCAAGTCTGGTCCACCACTGTTTCACGAAATTCTAATGGTTGCTCATGAACAATAGGGACAGCCGTTGCTCAATCTTTTGATAAAGGCCTTGCCCCGCTCAGCCGCTGAGCGGGATCGGTTCCTGGCTCGGGTGGAGGCGGCCATCGCCCCCGCAACCCATCGGCACTGCGCCGCCGTGACGGACCACATGCGCCGCCTCCTTGATGCGTTTGCGATTGAGCGTATTGGTCCGCAACACTTTTCTGGGTCCACAGGGGTGGCCCATGGGGATCAGGGACGGGAAGCTCTGGATCGGGTGTTTGCCCGGGTGATGCAGGCGGAGGCTGCCGCTGTACGGCTCCAGTTTGTCAGCGGGACCCATGCCATTGCGGCGGCCCTGTTTGGCGTATTGCGTCCAGGGGACACGTTGCTGGCTGCCGCTGGGCGTCCCTATGAAACCCTTGAGGAGGTGATTGGCCTGCGGGGCCAGGGTCAAGGATCCCTGCAGGAGTTTGGCGTCACCTACCGGGAGATTCCACTCACCCGTGACGGCCATGTGGATGAGCAACCACTGGCGGAGGCCCTGGCCAGCCTACGGCCTCGCCTCCTGCTTCTTCAACGAAGCTGTGGCTACAACTGGCGACCCAGCCTGTCCTTGGCCCAACTGGAGCACCTCTGCACCTTGGCCCACACCCGCAGTCCCCACACCATTTGCTTTGTGGACAACTGCTACGGAGAATTCGTGAACCAGCTTGAGCCCACTGCCGTGGGGGCAGACCTGATGGCAGGCTCCCTGGTGAAAAATCCTGGTGGAACCATTGCACCCACGGGTGGTTATGTGGCGGGGCGGCGGGACCTGGTGGAGCAGGCCTGTTGCCGCCTCACGGTCCCAGGATTGGGCCCGGCCGCCGGATCCAGCTTCCATCTGAACCGTCTGGTGTTTCAAGGATTATTTCTGGCGCCCCAGATGGTGGCCGAGGCCTTGATCGGCACCGAGTTGGTGTCCGCCACTTTCCAGCAGTTGGGCTATGGGGTGAATCCCCAACCAGGCGCTGAACGCAGCGATATGATCCAGGCGGTACGGCTGGGGTCAGCCCAACGTCTCCTGGGGGTCTGTCGGGCCTTTCAGCGCCGGTCCCCTGTTGAGGCCTATCTGGAGCCCACACCGGCTGCCATGCCGGGCTATCACCACCAGTTGGTGATGGCGGGGGGCACCTTTGTGGAGGGCAGCACCAGTGAGTTCTCTGCAGATGCTCCTTTGACGCCCCCTTATGTGATCTACGTCCAGGGGGGGTGTCACCGCAGCCATGTGCGCCTGGCCCTGGAGGAAGCCCTGGCCGCCCTGCTCCACTGTGGCGAAGATTGACCATGCCGCTCCGAGCCCCCTGGTTCCCCAACAAACGTTCAGGTGGGTTGACGCTTCATGGCCGGCTGCTGCTGGAGAGATAGTCTGCGGTGGGCTTCCGTCCGCTTGCATCCCGGGGCAGCCAGCGGTCAGAATGGGGCCATTGGCTCTGCTAAACACCCTTCCCATGTGCCAGCACTTCCCCCCGGAACTTCTCTACGCCGATAGCCATGAGTACGTGCGCAGCAATGCGGATGGGACTGTCACCGTGGGCATCAGCGCCTTTGCGGTGGAGGAGTTGGGAGATATTGTCTTTGTGGAATTGCCGGAGGAGGGGGCCCAACTGGAGCAGGGGAGCAGCTTCGGCACAGTGGAGTCCGTCAAAGCCGTGGAAGAGCTGGTGGCGCCCATGCCTGGCACGGTGCTGCGCCGCAATGAAGCTGTGCTGGCCAGCCCGGAGGACCTGCAAAGTGACCCCTATGGGGACGGCTGGCTGCTCCAACTCAAACCTGCCCCTGGCGCCACCACCGATGGGCTCCGTTCCGCCGCCGACTACGCAGCGCAGGTGGGGCAGGCTTGATGTGTGGATCACAGCTTAGCCAGAAACCCCTGCAACCGTTTCAACCCACGCTTCAAGGTGACCATGTCCGTGGCGAAGGAGATGCGGATGGCCTGGTCATCCCCAAAGGCGGCGCCGGGTACGATGGCCACGCCGGCTTCCGCCAACAGGCGCTCGCAAAACACTACGGAACGCAAATTGGCGGCGGCAATATTGAGAAAGGCATAGAAGGCGCCATGGGGGGCCATGCCGTGGACATGCTCCATGGAGTCCAGGGTGTGGAGCAACACTTGGCGCCGCTGGGCCAAGGCCTCCACCATGGTGTGGACCCACTCCCGTGAGCCACGGAGCGCCGCCAGGCCCCCATATTGGACAAAGCTGCACACATTGCTGGTGCTTTGGCTTTGGAGGGCCGTGGCTTTGGCCAGGACGGCCTGGGGACCTGCCAGATAACCCAGCCGCCACCCTGTCATGGCCCAATTCTTGGAAAAGCCGTTGACCACAAAGACCCGCTCGGCCAGGTCCGGGGCCACGGCCCCGAAGCTCACATGACGGCTTTGGTCATAGAGGATGTATTCATAGATCTCATCGCTGACCACCGCCACATGGGGATGTTGGCGCAGCACGTTGGCCAACTCCGCCAGGGCCTGCTCCGAATAGACCGTGCCCGTCGGATTGGTGGGACTATTGAGCACCAGCAGCCGGGTGCGGGGGGTGATGGCTGCCGCCAAGGCCGCACCGCTGAGTTGGTGGTTCCGATCCTGACGGGTGGGAATCACCACGCTGCGGGCCCCCGCCAGATGGACCATGGGGGGATAGCTGAGCCAATAGGGGGCTGGAATAACCACCTCGTCACCAGGCTGCAGCAACACTTGAAAGAGGGTGTAAAGCGCCTGCTTGGCCCCATTGCTGACCATGATTTCATCAGGGCCGTAGGTCAGCTTGTTCTCCGTTTGAAGCTTGTGGGCGATGGCCTCCCGCAGGGCAGGTTCTCCTGCCGCTGGACCGTAGCGGGTGTGTCCAGCCTCCATGGCCTCTGCCGCCGCCCTACAAATGAAGGACGGGGTCTTGAAATCCGGCTCACCGGTGCTGAGGCTACAAATGTCCTTCCCCTGCTTCTGCAGGTCACGGGCCTTGGCGCTGATGGCCAGCGTCAGGGAAGGCTGGAGCTGCTGGGCTCTCTCAGCAAACTTCATTGTGTTGTTGCAGCCAGGGGCAGGTAGGCAGACTCTGAATCTATCCCCATCCCCTGGCCGAAGCCATCTACCCGATCAACTCCCTTTTGAACTGCATATAATGAAAGGTTACACCGTTGGTTTGATTGTCCTGGTTCACCACATGGGAGACCATCTCCCAACCATCACCTCCCAAAGCAGCAAGGATTTCCGGTAGGGAGGGGACATCGGCAGATCCCCAATCTCTCACCCGTTTACCGTCAATATCCAGTAGATTGATCTCTTGGGTGATTCCCCTCCCTTTGTAGTCAAAGCGAACGGACTTGTACTCCCACTGCTTGAATTGGCCCATAACAGCCCCTTAAGCTGAACCGGCTATCCAAGGATCCGACCTGGGCTGGGATGTTGTCAAGGATCAAAGACGAACCTTTTCTGAAGGCGTCAATGGAGACGATGGGTCACCGCAAGGCAATGGGGCCGGAACGACCAGCGGTAACTGCTTGCCCGGATGGGTCAACTCTGTTGATGTAATGCACAAGGATGAGGTGATGGGCAAAGACACAATGACTGATGCTGCTCCACCAGTTCCGGACTGCAGGTTGGTGCTTGCCAGTGAAGATCCCCGGCAGTTGGCCAGCTTCTATGGTCGTCTCCTCAACTGCGGACCCAGTGTCGCCATGCCTGGCATGGCTGTCACCCTCCAGTTGCCCATGGGCATGGCCCTGGTCCTGTATCGCCCCTCCCGCAAGCGACCCCAGTGTCCCCCAGCCGGTCGCTTGGCCCTTTGTCTGTGTTGTGCAGACCTTGAGGGGATGAGCCAACGGGCCGTGACCCTGGGGGCCCAGCCGTTGGGACCCAGGAGGGAGGAGGCGTTCGGGTCTGAGCAGTGGCTGCTGGATCCGGAAGGCAATCGCTTCCTGGTGTGGGAAGCGCCACAAGCCGCCCCTGATGCAGATCTAGACTGGGAGCCATGACCACCGAGAGCACCCAGTTCGATCTTTTCAGCAACGGTGGGGAGGCAACCGGCAGCCCTCCCCTCAGCCCCTCCCCTGTAGCGCCAACCCACAGCACAGAGGAGAATTGCACCAGTCTGGAGGACCTGGCCAGGGACTGTGGCAACTGCCAGCGTTGCGCCCTGGCCTCCACCCGCACCCATGTGGTCATCAGCCGTGGCAATCCCTTGGCACAACTCATGCTCATCGGAGAAGGCCCAGGCCAGCATGAGGACGAAACGGGCCTGCCCTTTGTGGGGCGCGCTGGTCGGTTGCTGGATCAAATCCTGGCCAGCGTGGGGTTTGACCAGGAGCAGGACATCTACATCTGTAATGTGGTGAAGTGCCGCCCTCCAGGCAATCGCAAGCCCACGCCTGAAGAAATGGCCCGTTGCCGCCCATGGCTTCAGTGGCAGATTCAACTGGTGAATCCGGCTGTGGTGCTGTTGGCAGGATCCACAGCCATGACGGGGGTACTGGGCATCAAAACCGGTATCACCAAGATGCGGGGCCAATGGATTGAACGGGACGGCAGGGCCTATATGCCCGTCTTCCACCCCTCCTTTCTCCTGCGCAACGCATCACGGCATAAGGGGGATCCCAAATGGCTCACCTGGGAAGACTTCAAAGCCGTCCGCGCACGGCTGGATAAACTGGAAGCAAGCGCCCAATCCCGTGAAACCCTTCATTGATCCCACCGCCGGTGAACTGGTGGTGAGTTGGGAGCAATACCATGCCCTGATTGAACATCTGGCGCTGCTCATCCATGACCGGGGCTGCCCCTTTGACCAGGTGGTGGCCCTCTCCCGCGGGGGACTGCGGGTGGGGGATGTTCTCTCCCGACTCTTTAGCCGCCCCCTTGTGGTGATGGCCGCCAGCAGCCATGGGGGTGCCAACGGTCGGGAGCGGGGCCATGTGCGGGTGGGGCAGGGCTTGGCCCACACCTGTCCCCGTCTTGGGTCCCATCTGCTGTTGGTGGATGATCTGGCGGATCGGGGCGCCACCTTAAGCGCCGCCACCCTCTGGCTGCGCCAGGCCATCAAACCGGATTCCCTCACCACCGCTGTGCTCTGGCTGAAGCGCCACAGCGCCACGCGCCCCGATATCTGGGCCATGGAGTTGCCGGCCAGCCCCTGGATCTTCCAGCCGTTCGAGCGCTACGAGCAACTCACACCCGCTGCCCTGCTTCAGCAGGCAACAGCTTCGCCTAGGTGAGGCGGGCATCTATTAAACCAAAACACCTGGGCTATCCCCTGTGCCCCTGACCGTCTCTTGAGCTCCCCCGATGCCATCCATTCTACCCAGTGGACTGCATTCACTGGGGGACTGATGAAGCCATGGCCAGCCGAAGCTTCACACCATGGGGATGGCGGACTGCATGGCTGAATCAGCCATTGCTCCAGCACCCATGGGCTGCCTTCTGTCGATAATTCTGACACCAGATCATCGCCATCTGGGTTCTCCTGGCAAACTTTGCCCCGAGTAGCAGCGATGTCATCACCGTTACCCTGTCCACACTGGACAATACGACAGTCGAGGGGACTGCCAACGCGACAGGGCAGCTTACACTGAAGCCAAGCCGTTCCCCGGTGGCTGGTGAAAACCTGGCGGTGCCCCTTGTCTTCAGTGGTGGTGCCCTGGGGGAGGACTTTGCACACAGTCGCCTTCACAGACCGGGGTCGCACTTCGACCACCACCACGCTGATTCTGAGCACGGCAAACGATGACGATGCCACCGATGAGACGGTAGCGGTGGCGATCCCATCCTCATCCTCCGGTGACGGGGTGATCCTGGTGCCAATCGGTTCAAGGACGGCGCCACCGGCCACCGCAAGGGCGACGGTCAGATCAGCATCACGGACGACGACACAGCAGGGATCACAGTGAACACAACCCACAGTGGCGGCAGACCTCACGCTTACGGACAGCAACCGGAATGTTCCGCAGGCAGTGGCGGCGCGTGGCCTGGTGTAGGGGCGCGCCACCATCAGCCCTGGGGTGACCACTGGTGATGGCGGCGATTATCCAGCTTCACTGGCCATCGGTTCCGTGGCAGTGGCTGTGGCACCGGCCTCTACAGTTGGCCCCAGTGATCATGCAGCGATGACAGAGGGCGGCAATGCCATGTTCGCCGTTTTGGTGATTGCGATGGTGTTCATCACCATCTCAGCCTTCTCGGCCTTCTCGGCAGGAAACAGGGCCCGGCTTCAAATCCGGAAGCTACGGGAGACGATGGAATCAGACATCATTCTCTCGCCCGCCAAAGCAGGCGAGACGACCACGGTCCATAGACCCCACGACCCTGACTACTCCCGCCACCTGCTCCAACGGGGATTAGACCATCTTTTGGCTGCCCTCCAGGCCTCTGACCAGGCCCTGGCGGGAGATACAAGCCATTGGCTGACCTATCAGGCCCGGGTCCGCTGGCTTGGCAGATCTGTGGGGCTGCGCCAACTCATCGACTGGACCCAGAGAGCGCCTGCTTTGCTCATCTCCCTCGGTCTCCTTGGCACATTCATTGGTCTCAGTATTGCCCTGGGGAATATTGACAAAGTTCTACAGCTAGGGCTTCGTCCTGCAGAGGCCAGCCCTGCCTTGGCAGAGATATTAAGTCCCATGGGGACAGCCTTTCGCAGTAGCTTATTTGGTCTTGCCTTCAGTCTTTTGATTGTACTCAATAATCACATTCGTGGGTGGCATACAGCCATTGAAAATTTAGAGTTGGATCTCTCCCACTTTTTCGATGGTCAACTTGTCAAGCTGCAAGAAAGGGATCCAACACAGGGGCTTTCCCCTGTTCGCAAGGAGATGGCCAGTGTTGTGCAGGGTTTGGATACTTTTCAGAAGAAGATCGAGACAACAGCCGAGAGCTTTGGGGAGCGGCTGGTTCACACCGTTGAGCAAGCCGTGGAGCGCACCATCGGGGCCCGTCTGGAGGAGCTGCATCATCAAAGCTTTATCATGGCTGAGGAAGCCCGTTCAGCGGTGCAGCGCATGGGAGAGGTGGCCAGCCGCCTCAGTGAGGCCGGTCAGGACTTCATCGAGGCCGCCGCTGCATTTCGAGATACGGATTTCGCCAGGGAATTAAACAAAAGTGTTCAGCGTATGTTCGAGAACCAGGAATCTCTGGCCCGTACAACGGAAAGCCTGTGTGAGCGCATGGGGCTGCTCAGGGAAAGCCTGACGAGCACCCAAATGGACTGGCAGACTTTGGCTGCCACCGCTGAACGGGAACTCAAAAGCGCCTCCATGGCCAATGCCGCATCCCAGGAAGCAACTTCAGCATTGGTGGAAGCGTCTTCCCAGCTCAGCCAAGGCAGGGATCAGTTCATTGCCGTGCAGAAGGAACTCCGGACCGCCAGCGAAGCAATCTGTGCCATCAGCGGAGAAACCACGGAGCTTGCCAAGGTCTTGAAGAGCACATTAGCGGTGGACCAGGCCATTGGCGACAGCATGGCCGCCACATGGAGCACCCTGGAGACCGCCATGAAGTCCTGGGGCGCCAGCGTTGAGCGGACAGACCAACTGGCGGCCCATTACGTGGAGTCGCTGCAGGGGGCAACCGGCACCGCCCTCAAGGATTTGGAGCAACAGGAACAGGAGCTGCGGTCAAGCCTCAACCGCTCCCGTGATGAACTGATGCGGTTTGTCAATGGCGAAATCCGGAGGCGGCTGGCCTCCATTCAGGAGGTTGACCAACACGCCAGCCAGGCCGCTTCCAGACTGGACCGTCTCAGTGCTGGCCTTCAAGACCTGCATCGCCTGGTGTCGGAGACCACATGGAAGAGCACACCGGAGGAAGCTGATGGCAACAGGGTGTGGGGGACGCCCGCAAAAGGCAGGGACAGCAAGGGGGCTCTGCAGAAACTGTACGCCAGGCACCTGGACCCTCTGAATGACAGCGGCCAACCTGACCCCCAGCAGGGTGAGGACGCTGATGGCGATAGGTCGTGGGGCTGAGATGGGACGGCTTGGGCAGATGCTGTGGCTCGGAAAAACCGGTTGGGTATGGTTTAATGGGACGAACAACCCGGTTTCTCGCGGTGGCCAAGCCATTCCTCAACAGGGATCCGGCTCAAAAGGTGACGACAGCGAATGGCCAACGCACGACGGGCCCGCAGTAAGGGCAGTGGTGACAACGGCATCAACCCCTGGCTGGCGTACACTGACATGCTCAGTAGCACGCTGCTGGTTGTGCTCCTTGCCCTGGGCCTGGTCACGCTAACCAAAGCACTGAATGACAAGCCTCCCCTCATTCCGCTCACAGAGACTGACTCATTCCGTTTCCCCACGGGCAGCTATGGGCTCTCCCAAGACTTTCGTCATGCCTTGGACAAGAAGTACGCCACCGAGATCAAACCCGCCATCAAAGACTTTGACGTGAATGTGATCGAAGTCATTGGCCACACCGATGGCCAGACCAACCCAAGACGGGCCAGCAACCTGGACCGCCGCCTCCAGACCGTGGCCCCACAGGGGGGACTCACCGGGTTTCAATCCGGCTCCAACGCAGATCTGGGGCTGCTGAGGGCCATGGCCGTGGGTCGGTATCTACAGGTTCGCTTTGAACAGGACCAACTGCCTGTGCGCATTCGCCCCTATTCCGCCTCAAGCCTTCTGGATCCCCAAGGCAACTTCAACCCTGCTCCCGCCGTCAGCGATTCCACCCGTCGCCGCATTGAACTCCGCTTTACCCGCAGCAGTTGAGATGGACCATCCCACCCCCCTACAACGCATCGCCAACCTGGAAGGGAATGTGAATTGGCTGAAAAAGCAGTTGGCCACACCATCCCCTGCTCCGCCCCAGGCGAGCAGATCCAGTCGCAGACCCAAGGGACACCTCCCCCAGTGGACGGGCGGCAGCCTGTTGCTGGCCCAGTTGCAACGGCGCCACCCTGAAGCGTTGCAGGCCTATGAGCAACCAGCCGCCCTGGCCAGAGACAAAAATGGGCAGTTGAGCCTGGCCATTGACCAGGCAGCCGCGCCGTTTGTCTTTGTGGTCACGCCCCCCGATGGAGACGCCCTGCTCTACCCAACTGCGGATGCACCGGATTGGCTGATGGAGGGGGCGTTGATCCGTGGGCTGTTTGCATTGCCCGATGATCCCGACCGCCTGCCGCTGAAGCTGGAGCAACCAGCCCGATTCATCGCCGCCCGGCAAGGGGAGGAGTGGGTATTTCATAGCAAGGGGGCGCTGGTCCCCACGGCTGCTTCCCGCAGACAGGCGGAAGAGGAGAGACGGCAACAAGGACGTTGGGAAGAACTGATCCGGAAGCAGGCGCAACAGGCCAGCGATCTACGGGCCCTCAAGGAGCAGGTGGCAAATCTTGAGCGCGCCCTGCAGCGGCTATGCCAACTCCATGCCGCCGTGGCCCAGCCCAACCTCCAGGAGCCATGATGCTTCGGCACGCTTCCCTGCAGCGGGTCGCCGCCCGGCTTGTGGGGCTGATGGGCATGGCCCTCTTCCTGGTCAGTTGCCAACCTGGTGGACCTGGACAGCCGGAATGCTGGCCGGAGCCCGCAGCAGATGATGGGGCCAGCAGCAACACTGTGGATCAACAGGGAGACTCCCCACCAGAGGAGGACCAGGGCGGCCCAGGGGAAACCATGGAGCTTTCCCGAATCGTCATCGGACTGGATGGCAGCGGATCATTGCTGGGCCACCTGCAGGCTGAGGGCAATGCCTGGATCCGCGCCCTGCAGGCGCTTCAACTGCTCACCGCCACCCCGCCGGTGAAGACGGTCGTGGCGCGGGTTGGGGGAGCAGCACTGGAGCCAGTTGCCAGCCTGCAAACTTCGGACGATCCCTGCTTCTTCACGGGCTGTGCCCCCTTTGCCCCGGTGAGCTCCAATCTGCCTGCCCTTTGGTGGCAAGCCCAGCCCGGGCAGCTCACCATTCTTGTCTCGGATCTGGAAACCAACGCCAGCCTTACAGGAGCACTGGTGCAGGCCATTGACCAGAGCGAACCGGAGGCGGTGGGTGTGATGGCTATTCAGGCCCCCTTCAAGGGTGAAGTGTTCGACCCATTCACGGGCAAGCCAGTGGGCCCCATGGATGGCAACCGGCCTCTGTATCTTTTGGTGACAGGACCACGGGACCCGGTGGAGAAGATCCTTCGCGATGGAGCCGGGGCATTTGGTCAGGTCCATCTGCAACCTGTATTCAACAGCCTGCTGCCGGTGGGAACGGGGTCAACGGCCTACGCCAATGACCTGAAACCACTGAATGACAGCGGCCAACCTGACCCCCAGCAGGGTGTTGTGGGGGGAAGCGTGTCCGTGGGACCTCTGAAAGTCACTCCCATCGACAACATGCTCACGGTTGAGTGGGTGGAGCCAGGGCAATCACGGCAACTGGCCCTGAGCGTGCAGGGCTTTCTGGAGGACACCCAGGGTGTTGCCTATCCACCGGGTCAACTGCTCCTGGAGCAGTACAACCCGGAGAAAGAGAACTGGCAAGCCGCCCAGGGGGTAACGGTGCAAGACCTGCGTCTGCAGAATGGCAATTTCAGCGCCGTAGTGTCCCTGGATGGGGGACTGCCGGCCGGTCTGGTGCGGGCCCGGCTGCCAGCCCACCGTGGTGTGGAAGACTGGTGGCTTGCACTGAGCGCCAATGGCCATGATGCCCATGACCCAACGGAAGGCCGCACCAAGGGACTCTACGGCTTGCTAACCAGCCTACAGGCCTCCCGGCAGGACCCTGGCGCCCCCCCGGCTGCCGCATTCTGCTTTGCCCACTCCCCCACCTGATATGCTGCGCACTCTGATCACTGCGGTTCTCCTGCTGGTTGTAGGCCTGGTGTTGAACTTCTTCATCTTACCCAGGTCGATGGAGACTGTCTTCCTTGATGTTTTTGCTGCACCAGGCCTAGACTTGCAACAGTTCCTCAGTGAGGGACCGCCGAAGCTGTTCAAGGTGTTCTGGTTCTGCAATATGGGCGCCATCATCGTCTGGTTCTATCGGACAATGGGCCGGCGCGCCGCCAGTGCCGCCAGGGTGGCTGCCATGCGCACCCAGTGGTGGATTGCTGCCGGCCTGCTGGTGGCTGCGGGATTGATCTGCAGCGCTTTCAGCATCTGGTTTCCCTTCCCAAGGGTTTCCCTGCTTGGTGACGTCCTCTTGTTGGCGCTGTTGCTGGTGGATGAGGCGCTGCTCTTCTGGCTGCCCACCGTGTTGGCCTCGCCCCGTAGCTATCGCCTTGTGGCTCCAGGGGCCCAACTCTTCCAAGGAAACTGAAGGGAGGTATTCATCCCATGAAGCTGTTTGCCATTGGTGTGGGCGGGTCCGGGGCCAAGTGTCTGGAGGCTGTCGTCCACTTGCACACCCTGGGCCTGTTTGATCAGGAGGGAAGCCCCTCCACGGAACTGGGGGTGCTTTTTGTGGAGCCGGATCGCCAAAGCGCCCTGCTGCAAAGGTCCCAGACGGCCCTGAATCGGACTCTGGACCTGCGGGAGGCCCTGGACGGGGTCACCCACCACTTCTGCCATGCTGGTGGGCTAAAAGACTACGGTGTCTGGAATCCGGTGGAGGAAAGCATGGCTGGCCAGGGGTCATTGACCATGGCCCGGATCTACGCCAAAGAGACCCTGCAGCACAGATCACCGGAATTGGGGGGTCTATTGAACTGCCTGTTCACCGAGGAGGAACAGAGGCTGGATCTGAACGAGGGGTTTCGCGGGAGGCCAGCCATTGGTTCTGCTCTGATGAGTGCCATAGAGCTGAAGCATTCCAAAACGTGGAACGCATTCCTGGGGGATGTGCGCCAGGCAGCCAAGGGGGGAGAAGCTGTGCGGCTCCACATGTTTGGCAGCATGTTTGGGGGAACAGGGGCATCGGGAGTGCCCACCGTGGGGCGTTTGCTCCGCAATTGGCTACACCAGGAGGGAATTCGAAGCGCACCGCTGAATGCCTCCCTGCTGTTGCCCTACTTCAACTTCAAGGACCACGGCACTGAAGACACTGGTCTTCACGCGGAAGCCGGCAATTTTCAACTCAATACCGGCGCCGCCTTGCAGTATCTCTCCCAGAGCGGTGATCGGGACTTTGACCAAGTGTACCTCCTGGGCAGTGATGCGAAGGCGGCTTACGACTTCTCCATTGGTGGCGTCAGCCAGGCCAATGGGGCCCATCTGGTGGAGTTTCTTGCCGCCCTGGGGCTGCGGAACAGCCTCGGCAGCACCACAGGGGATTGGGCCGCCTACACCCTGAGCCGGCATGACCGGGACACGGTGAATTGGAGTGATCTACCCGATAGCGCCTTCACCCAAAGGGTGCTGGGCCGTGGCGCCAGGCTGGCTGCGGTGTGGCGTAACAACATCTCCCTGGATCTGCAGAACGCAGATGGCCAATCCTTGGGCCGCTTCTATGTGGGGGCCCCATGGGCAACCCGCTTCTACAGCTCCAATGGCGAGGAGGTAAGACGGCTGGGCAGCCGCAAAGACAAAGACACTCGGCTGGCGGCGGATCAGTGGGCCGAGGCTTTGCTCACTTGGTTGAAGCAACTCTGCTCCAGCACCGGTGGCGCTTTGGAGCAAAACCTTCTGGACCCTGCCCAGCTTGACCTCCAACAGAGGCACCTGGAAAGCCTTGATGATCTGGTGCGCAGCAGTGACGGCGCCACAACCCGCAAGCGGGCAACAGATGTGGAAGCGCTGAAGATTAAGCTGGATAACCGCCGTACCCCGGGATTCAACCCCGAAGGAACAGCTGGTTTGCTGGACACCCTCTGGAAGCTTTGCGACCAACCATGAATCACCTTTGGTTTCCTGTCACCCAAGACACCCTCAGCAAGGGCGCCAAGCCCGGTGATTGGCAAGGCCACAGCACCCAGGCACTGGCGGAACTGGCATCCAAGCTCAGCTATGACGGCATCACCACGCGGATTAATTCCCTACCAACCCCCTGGTCCCGGGTGGTCCAGATTGAGCAGGCGATTCGGAACCCAAACTACCCGACTCGAGACCAACTCCTGGACGAGCTATTTGGATGTCTGGCGGTTGTGGGGCTCTCAGACCTCTACAATCTGGATCTGCGATCAAAGACCCTGCAACTTGAGGAACTTTGTAAAGACTCGGAGCCAGTTGTGCAACGTTTCGCAAGGAGCCTGCAGGCAAAACAGCCCAACCCATCCCATTCGGTGCTGGAGAAACTGCCCGAGGGCAATTCTCCCTGGGATAGCGTGATCATTTTCACCATCCATGACGACAGGGATCATCAGAGTCAGCCCATCGGTTTTGCATCCCCCAGTAGCATCATCTGCCCCACGGCCCAACTCCGCTATCCCATTGCGGGGGTACCTTGGAGTCAGGGGGGGCGATTTAGCGATCCCACACCCCATCTCTCCCTTGAACAACATCGGCAGCCTTTGGCAAGCTGGCTCAATCAATTGGTCAAAGAAATACTCAGTGTCGAATCAAAGGCCAACACCCCCTTGGCGGAAGCTCTCTGTGGAGTCCTGAGACAATTCATCGGTCGTCTTGGCGTTACCCCATCCCCAGTACCCGAAAAGGGTAAGCAGATTCACCATGCCAACACCACCATGGCCCGTCTTTTGGCCTACGCTGCGCCATGTTCGGTCAATTCTGAAGACAGTCTCTGCCGTGTCATCCTGACAGACAAGCAGGCAGTCAATCCTGAACCGGTCATCCTTGTGGATCCCGCCATGCCGCGGCGTTTACAAAGGACGGCCAGTGAGATCCAGCTCTACGGACCTGACACCTTGGCAACCATCTGCGAAGATGCGGAACGGCTCCGCGAGCGCCATAAGGGAATCAACGTGGTGACCCCTGATGATCTGTTTCTATCCAATCTTACCCTGCTCCCTGGAGGCCAGGCCCTCCACCATAGCTGGTTGCCGGAGAAGCTGACTGCCCGCATCGATGTGGGCAACTGGGAAGATACAACTCCTCTCCTCCCCTTCAGCGTTCGTCTGCAGGAATTGTTCAGCAGCATGGAACTGAAGGAGATGGTAAGCTTGGCTGTGGATCATAGCCAGGGATGTCTGGTGGTGGGGCTGGCCCTGACGTTGGAGGGCTTTGAGGAAAAGTATCGCCTTGAGCGCAGCTATCCTCTTAAAGACGCCATTACGCTGGGGAGCATACCCGTGATGGCCATATGGCCATCCATTCCTGCTGGAAACTGGCATCAATATTGGATCTGCAGCCAGGTGGTTGATGGCCTGAGTATCGATAAAACTGCAGGCTGGGAAGGCCCCCATCTGGTGGAGTTTGGAGGTGAGCAGGTGCGTTACTTCTGCAGCACAAGCTTTCCCGACCTTCTCAATGTCAGCGTGGACCAAAACCCAGGCGGATTACTCCCGCTGGAGTCACCAGAGCCCATAAGAGTCACGGGCGATAGCTGGAATGTTGGCCTGGACTTCGGCACCTCATTCACAAACTGGGCTATTTGGGATCACAATCAAACACCGCACAGATTGCAATTAGAGCTGGCGTTATGGCCAGTCACGGTGGCCAATGACCAGGTGCAACGGGAATTTCTTAACCGATATTTCCTGCCTCAGGAAATGTATCCAGAAAATAATAACCCACCAACAAGCACAAGCTTGAGTGTGGTGGGCTGTGACAAAAAGAAGCTTGATTCCAAAGAATCTCCAGAGCTCTTCCATGAAACCCGCCTCCACATTCCCCAGCCGGATGAGACACTCAAATCCCACTTGCGTACTGGATTCAAGTGGGAGCATTCAGAACTTCAGGAGCCCTTTTTGAAACAGCTTGCACTCATGATTAGTGCCCATGCGGTGCAATCTGGAGTCAGGGAAATGACGTGGAGATTCTCTTACCCCACGGCTTTTCCCAATAACACCAGACGCAGGTATCTCAAATTCTGGGAGGACTTGACAGAGGAAACGCTGAAGCCCATCAGCGGACTTGATCACAAATTGCACAGAGAGCCCCTCATGAGCGAAGCGGTGGCTTTTGCCTGTTGCTTGGCGGAAAACAGGAATATATTTCAACATACTGCCTGTATGGACATTGGCGGACGTACCACCGACATTTCCCTATGGCAGGAGAGCCGGCTCATTCACCAGGTTTCAGTTCCATTTGCTGGCCAGCACATTTGCACCAAAATTCTTGATTTCCGTCCAGAATTTGCATCCGATCTACTGGGCAAGACCCTGACCTCCATGCAGAGGAGCAGTGGTCAGATAATGGAATCAAATCGCCTCAGCCTCATCGACAACTATATACGCTTTAACAGTGAAGCTCTACTGGAAAAAACACTACCGAGACGACGCTCCGCAGGATCAAGCGGAAGAGATAAAACTCTGGAGCAATTTATTAGCTTGATGGCCTTGGCCACAGGTGGGCTGTATCATTATCTCGGATTTATTGTCAGACGTCTTTATGAGAATAAGACATTGAAAAAGGGATCTTGTGTGTCAGCCTATGTGGGGGGTAACGGTGGGCAACTGCTACGCTGGCTTGATCCCACTTGCCAGTTTAATGAAGGTTCCCCGGTCAATACGTGGTTGAGCCGCATTCAAGCCTTGGCAATCAATTTGAACCACGATGAAACTGGCGAGGGGACTCGCCTCTCGAAAAAATTCAAGGATGAAGTGGCCATTGGTCTGGTGGTGGATCAGCCCCATCTCAGCAGCCTTAACGGTTCGGAGTCTAAACCCTTCAGTGGTGAATCCCTATGCATCAATAACCATGAATTTGCCGCTGAAGATCTCATCGATTTAGAGCCGTTGTCCAAGGTGGACCACGATCAACCTGTCACCACCATGAAGCTCCTTAATCTCAATGAGCTGCAGCGCTATGTGCAGGGCATGGTTAAAGCCATGGAGGACCTAAGGGGCGATCTTCAAATCAACCCGTTACTGAAGGCGTCAGATTTGGAAGGTGCCTTGGGGGAAAAGGTATTAGCCCTTGCTCAAAATCTATGCGATCAGCACTTGGGGAGTCGCCAGGATGCCAAGAAAGTCGGTAACTTCTCGGTGGAGCCAGGCTTCTTTCTGGGGCTGCGGGCCCTGGTGGAGGTGCTTGCCAACGACTGGGCAAAAGACAGATTGTAGGAGGCCACGACAATGACCCTCACGGCACAAGCACAAACCACCCCGGAATTTTCTCCCCCTGTCTCCCCTCAACCTGGGAATCCGGACACCACCACTGGGGGTATGCCTGCGCCAGGTTTATTCCCCGTGGAAACCGCCACGGAAAGCCCACAACCTGCCCCCCTGGCCATGATCACCGCCAACCCTTTGATCATGCTCACTCTAGCCTTCGTTATTCTAAACAATGTCCTCTTACTGGTGATTCTCTTACGGAAGCCAGGGAAAAAATATCTAAGAGATCTGATAAAATCAAAATCACCAGAACCTATGCAAAAAGACCATGTAATAAAGAGATTTCAGAGTCAAATGGAAAACCAACAAGACTTACTCCAATTTATGAAGCAGAAGCAGCAAACTTTACTGCAAAAGACGGAAGACATGGAGCAAAGCATAGAAAGGATAAAACGACCTCAAACCGTGGCAGCTGCTCCATTCCCGGGGGCCATGGACAATCCCCAATCAACGCCGAGATTGAGTCCAGCGGATCATCTCGTTCAGGTTTTAGAGCAAGGTGGTGACCGGGCGGCTCTGGCCCAGTGGTCGGCAGTGAGGGTGAAGATCACTGCAGCCAGCCAAAACCGTATCCATCGTGGGGACACTGCCGGAGTTGCATTGGAGCCCACCCAAGCGGGAGCCAGTTTCCTTGTCTTCCAGGTCAATGGAGAGAATCTGCTTGTGCCCAATCGGGAAACCCTGGGCATATTCCAGCGCTATCAGAGAGGGCACACTGGACTGTTTGTGCTTCAGCCGCAGTCGTCGCAACCAACTCCCCAGGTCAGCAAGCCCGCCCGGGTCCAGCCGCAGGGGAAGCATTGGCGGGTGCTGGAACAGGGGGAAGTTCTTATTCGGGGCTAAGGGGCTGCACCGGGGAAACATCAGCAACCGTCAAGGCCTTCCCATGAGATTGACGCCCTCTATGGATGGTCTGCGCAAAGCCCAACACCCACCGACACCATCCCTCACACCAGCCGGGGCACTCCAGGGCGCAACAGGACCTGATTACCTCGCTGTTCGGAGGCAGTAAGCGTTAAACTTGGACCATCTCGACAGGCAAAGGCGACCCACCCTCAGCACCGCCTCCCGCTCCTGGTTGGGGTGATCAAGTCAATAATCCCCCCCAAGGATAAAGCCTGTGGAGGGCACTCCTGCCCACCCTCCTGATCACCTCACGACGCTTGTTGTCTGTAGCCACAATGCAGTAGTCCTGAGACGCAAACCAGTCTTGGGGACAGGTGTCGTCCACCTTCTCCATGGCTTCTCGCCGATTGTTGGGTGTGCTGAGGCAATCATTGCCCTGGCCCGTAAAACCCTAGGGACAGAATCTGGCGATTTTTACAAGGGCGCCACGGGCATGCCCCCCTTGGCGGGAGGGCAATAGCTGCCGGAAGCACCGTAGCCCATGGGGCAACGGCTGTGGTAAGGCAAAGGCCGTACGGGCTGTTGGGCCTGGGCAGAGTGGATCACCACCAGGCAAGCAGCCATCAATACAGCCAACAGCCCCAATGATTAAGGCCAGGCGGGAGACCACTGATGCAGCACTGGCTTGGGCATGGGAGCGCAGGTGATGGGAGAGAAGCAGAGGCTCATATGCCAGTCTACCCGAAGAGCCAACTTCAGGGAGCCTGGAAAAATGCCCGCATGGGGGATTGGGGACTCTTTCCAGACCAGCCGAGGAGCAAAAGGGGCTCTTCCGGAGTTGCCGATGGGATGGAGGGAGATAGCAGGACAGCAGGGTTTCTCTTTCAAGTCAGATGTCCGCACGACTGATACAGCGCAAAAAGGTGACACAGTAGTTGTCAAGGCTTCCATCGCTGCTGGCGCCAATGTGAACTTCAAAGGGACTTACATAGTGGCCATCACGAAAATAAGGAAGATCGAGACAGATTAAAAGAGGGGCAGTAGAGATCTGATCTTCTTATTTTAGAGGGAAAAGATTTAGAAGAGGGTGACTCAGCCAGAAGAATGTTCTCAATCCTTTTAGGGAACCTCTGAACAAGCCGGAGTTGTCCGCCATCAGACTCCTGCTTTCCCTGTCTCTACTGAGCTTTCAATAGCTCTCAGAGCCTCAAGGGGACTTATTCAGATGTTCCTTAGGTTTTTAGAGGGAGGAGGGGAATGGGGCTGCCAGGACAATGATGATCAGGGGTTCTTGGAATGGGCCAGCGTGGTTTTCGGATGAGGAGGAGAGGCTGAGGAGGCTCGGGAGGAAGAAGCTTGCCCTGGAGCGTCTGGCAGCCGCAAGGACCATGGGAGAATTTTCGTTCCTTGTTGGAGAGTGCTTTCAAGAAAGAGCGCAAGAGTCCGGCGGGGAAGGAAAGGATCGATGTGGGCATTCTTTTCAAAATGTTAGTATTGCAGCAGTTGTTCAACTTGAGAAGACCATGAAAAGTTGGGCAGCTTCCCTCTGCAGGATGTCATCTCACCATGGGAAAGTGAGTCCTGGAGAGGGATTGACTAGACCAGTGGGCTTTTCCAGGAGAGGAAGGAGGCAATTTCTCGTGGTGCCCATGATTTTCAATGAAGCGTCATGTTGATGGTTCCCATGATTCTGTCGGTTTCGGAGAGAATCTTCAGGATGCGTTGGTAGTGCTTCACGTCATCGAAAGTCAGGGGGCGCCCCTTGTGATCCTTCAGCCATTTCCGGGCAGGCTGGTAGCCGCCGATATAGAAGCCCCATGACACCTCAGACGTGCTGTCGAAATACTGGGTGGTGTTGATGTAGACACGGCCATCCTTGAAGCGGGGCTTCTTCACCATGTCATCCCCCTCCCCCATGAACGGATAGGGTGTCTGGCCAATGGCAGTGGGGTCCATCAGGTGCAACTTGCGCAGCTTGGTGCCCTTGGCGGACACATCCCAGAATTCGTTGGGGTTGGCCGGCCAGGGAATGCGGGGGAAGTCGATCTTGAGGAACTCGGCATAGGTCTCGCGATAGGCGGGGCAATGGAGCACGCCATAGATGTAATCAAACACCGCCACTTCATCGGGTTTGCCATGGGCAGGATGGGCGGCAAGGTCCTGCAGATGCTCGTAGAGCTTGTGGTCAAAATTGACGCGGCGGGTTTGGTCAAACTCTTGCTCATCTGAGTAGAGATAGAGAGGGAAATAAGTATTTATGTCATATGCTCCAAATAATTTATGGCCACCTATAATATCTAACACTAAGCCACCATAGCCATCTTTGGTTTGTTTATTGGTGCATAATGCAAAAGGCGATTATCCCCTCACCACAAGTACGTCTCAAAACCGTCTTGAATGAGATTATCCTAGCAAAACTGACTTGCCCCATTCAAGCCAGACTGTGCTAGAACAGCCACATTGCAGCTTTCCTAGCCATGAAGCACCCTTCC
>JAJDUS010000035.1 GCA_022826535.1 Prochlorococcaceae cyanobacterium jk18x1bzbins.87 | reverse complement strand
TCAAACCCTGGCTGCGGAAGAAGTTTGACCTGCCTGATGATTATGCCGCCAACCCCGCTTACAAATCCTTGTTGCCACTGGCCACATGGGCAGCCGAGCGGGCAAAGATCGAGCTCTCCTCAAAGGAGGAGGCCATCATCAGCCTGTCGGAGGGAGAGGTCCAACGTCGGGACCATTCCAATCAGGAGATTGATCTCGACATTCCCATTGACCGGAATATCCTCACCCCGCTCATCAAAGACAAAGTCAGTGAATCCGTCGCAGCCGCAAGGGAAACACTGGAGAAGGCAGGGTATGGCCCCCATGACATTGAGCGCATCGTCTTCGTTGGCGGTCCCACCCACTACGGACCGCTGCGGGAGCAGGTGTGTTTTGAACTGGGGATTGAGGGCAGCACCGAGGTGAATCCCATGACAGTGGTGGCGGAAGGGGCCGCCCTGTTTGCCGAGTCCATCGACTGGACTTCCGTGGATCGCCCCAGCAAAAGTTCCGGCGGCCAACTCACAGCAGAAGCCCTTGATCTCCAGTTCAACTACGTTGCCCGTACACCGAGCAAGGAGGCGAAGATCAGCATCCAGGTTCAGGGTGAAGTCATCCCGGGAACGGAATACCAGGTGGATAGTCTGAATATTGGTTGGACATCCGGTCGTCGCCCCCTGAAGGACGGTGCAACGGTTGATGTGCCCCTCCAAAAAGGATACGGGGAGAATCGGTTCAAGGTGTCTGTGTTGGATGATGTCAGAGGAACGTCTGAGCACGAGATCATCATTACCCGCACCGCAGCGACAGTGGATGGTGTTCCCGCTTCCAATTCGGTTGCGCTCGTCGCCCGTGACAAGCTGGGGGGAACTCCAATCTGCCTATGGCTTGTGCGAGAGAGTGACCAACTGCCGAAGAAAGGCGACACACCCGTTAAAGCCGGTGAGACACTGAAGGCAGGTAGCTCTGACGCTCTCAGGTTTTATCTGGTAGAGGGTGAAAGCGAAACACCTGGAGACAATCGCATCATTGGTTGTCTCAAGATTGAAGGTACTGACCTGGACGACGACGTGATTCAGTCTGGCGCTGAGATTCAGTGTAACTATGAAATGTCGAATGACGGATTGATCACCCTGAAAGTGTCTGTCCCCTCTATTGGTTTCCGCTCTGAAGAAAACTTCTACTCTCGCCAGGAGGGGCAGATTGACTACAGCAAGAAAGAGCAATCAGCACGAGTCCGCGAAGAGAGTGAGAAGGTGTATTCGCGCCTCGCAGAAGTAGAGGATGTCATGGATGCCCCGGATGGGAAGGAGAAGCTGAAGCGGGCCCGGGAGAAGCTGAAGCCGGCATCACAGCTTGAGGATTCGGACGAAGAATCTGATCCCGAAAGTGTGAAGGCGGCTGACGAGGGAGTTATCCAGGCCCGTTGCCTGTTGGCTGAGGTGCGCAAGGATCACCGCAAGCCGGTCAGGCAGGTGGAGTTGGACGAGGTGAAACGACGCTTCAATCTCCGTATTCGCCAGTACGCACGTCCAAGCGAGCAAGACCAATTTGATAGGCTGGTCCAAACAGCCCAGCGCTCTATTGACAAGGATGACGATGGTTTTGAAAAGCACCTGAGCAAACTTAAGAGCATGAACTTCAGGATTCTCTATCGACAGGACTGGTATGTCATGGATATTTTCTATGATCTGAAGTCACAGCCTCAGTCTTTTTCAGATGCAGATCGATTCAGGGAATTGGTTGCCCGCGGAACATCCGCCATCAAGAACGATGACTTCGATGAGCTGCGACAGATTATAGGCCACCTTTTTGATATTTATATCTATACAAGTACACCATCAGATGATGATTTCATTCTGGACCCTAACATCATTCGAGGATAGCCATGGAGAATGAACGTTGGTTCCCACTGAAGCATAAGCTGCCTGGCGGATTCAGCCTGGGCCAGCTTCTGCATGGCGGCTGCGATTGGCAGATTTATCAAATCGACCATGGAAAATCGGCACTGATCGTCCAGAGCACCCTGGCCGACAAATGGATGGAATCAAAGCTCCTGCCCGATACGGTGTGGGACCCACTCCCATTCGGCCAGGATCATTATCGGACGATCATCTCCCAACCCCACCATCGGCTTGAGCCCGTTGCTGCCAATTCCTCACCAGACAACAAGGCAGATGCACTCTCGTTTGCCCTGAGTTTGCGGGAAACCCGGAAAATTGATGGGAAGGTGGCGCTTCACGATGCCATCCATATGGAGCGTTATGCACGGCTTCTGCCCACCTGGACAGGGACCGAGGGGGGCACGGATGAAGAAATCCTGGGGCAATGGCTGACCGGTGGCGTGTTGATACCGGCAACATCGTTTTATCGCCTGTCCAGGCTTGTCCGATGGCTGGGCAGACGTGATGCGGAGGAGTTGGCTATGGCTGCAGGGTTCATTGCTCCCCAGGGCTCCGGCCTTGCGCGAACACAGCAAAAACCAGGAGCCGGGCCAGAGGGCAGAGCAGCCCCGATGACAACCACGTCGCACCCGGAGACAGGCCCCAAGCCATCAACCTGTCCCCCGCAGCCCTTCCGCTTGCCGGGGCGGCCGGCCCTTGAGGCCTTCCTGAATGAGCACGTGATTCACATTGTTGAAAATGCAGAACAGTACAGGGCGTTCGGGATTGACTTTCCCGCCGCTATTGTCCTCCATGGTCCGCCAGGCTGTGGCAAAACGTTTGCCGTGGAACGGCTGGGCCAACACCTGGACTGGCCCGTCTTCCCCATCGATTCCAGCAGTGTTGCCAGCCCCTATATTCATGAGACCAGCAAGAAGGTGGGCGAGGTGTTTGACCAGGCCATGGATGCGGCCCCATCCCTGGTGGTGATTGATGAGATGGAGTCCCACCTGTCCGACCGTCAAATTCACAGTTCCACCGGCCTGCACCACGTGGAGGAGGTTGCCGAGTTCTTACGGCGCATCCCGGAAGCCGGCAAGCACCAAGTGCTGGTGATTGGCATGACCAATCGGCTGGAGATGATCGACTCCGCCATTCTGCGGCGGGGCCGCTTTGATCACGTGATTGAGGTGGGGATGCCCTCTGCAGCGGATGTGGCAGAGTTGGTGGATGCCCTGCTGGACACGGTGCCCATCGGCGAGATAGACCGGAACGCACTGGTGATCCCATTAGCCGGGAGGGCGTTATCGGACACTGCTTTTGTGGTCCGTGAAGCAGCCCGTCTGGCTGCACGGGCCGGGAAATGCGCTGTGGATGATGAGTTGTTGCAGCAGGCGCTCGCCAATCTCCCGCCAGCCACACCCCAGCAGAAGCCCACGGGCTTGAACGGGATCAGCCGATGGATTTACTGAGCAACCCTTTCTTGCTCCTTGGCGCCACGATGGGTGACAACAGGCGGCGCATCATGGCCTTGGCAGAGGAGAAAACCCTGCTGCCTGGTGAGGCCACGGCGGCGGCAGTGGGCGACGCAAAAGCGATGCTGATCCATCCGAAACGACGCCTCACAGCCGAGATGGGATGGCTACCTGGACTGGCACCGGACCACATCCTGGAGGTGATGGCACTGTTGAGACAAGATCCCGCCAAGGTGCAAAGCCTGGTGGATCTGCCCAGCCTTGCCCGCGCCAACCTTCTTGCTGCCGGGCTGGTTGCCGTGGCGGAGCGACTTCCCAAGGGGGAGGTGGTAGAGTGGATGCTTGAGCTTGCCCATGTGCATGACGCCACCGCAGCGGAGCCAACCATGACCCTGTTGAACAAGGAGCGGTCCATGGCTGGGTTCCCGGCCATCACGGATGCGCAAGCCGTTGATGCCGAGCTGCGGAGACAACGGCAACACTATGGACAAATGCTGAAGAAAGCACTGAATCAGCTATCCTCCCCATCCCTTGTGGAGGTGGTCACCACCGTCGTGGACAAGGCCACCAACCATGGGGAACAGCAAGCACCAATCCTGATTGATGACCTGGTGGACAGCTTTGAAGTGGAGGCGCAGGCCTTTCTCGAAGCGGAAACAAATACGATTCAGGTTCTGGTGCAGCGCATCCAACGGGCTGCTGAGCGTGATGAAAGCTATGGACACATCAGCCGCCTGGCCTCCCAACTGGAGCAGGTGGTGAGGAATTGGGATTGGGTGGCCCAGCCCATCCAGGTGAGCGCCCGGAGCCGCGGCACAGACCATGACCTGAGCCATAAAATCGTCCCCAAGATCAGAAACCTGGCGATTGATTTGTTCAACGATCATGGTTTCTGCGCCATCCCCTGGAAACTGACAGCCCTACAGCAGGAGGTGTTTGCCGAGATCCCCAGGGTTGTTGAACAATCGGAAGAAGACGCCACCGCGTTTAATAGGGTTACTAAACAGTCATATAAGAATCTTTTCAATTGAAATTTAGCCAGTTCAATGATGATGAGTCAAAAGCACAACAAAAAGGGATTTTCCGGGCTGTTGTCCTTTACGTCGGATCTTGGCCAGGCCGTCGGAGGACAAAATAAACATGAGCATCCACAGCGCCCCCGGAAGTCCATAACCAAGCCAGGGCCGGCGCTGCTACACATGGCAGCCTGGCTGGGACGTGCAGAGGAAATCAAAGAGCTCCTCAGCGCTGGCGCACAACTGGATGCAAAGGATGAAAAGGGAAGAACTCCACTTGATATAGCAGTGCAGCGTGGCCATGGAGAGCAGATCAAGAAACTGCTCAGTGCTAGCATCCAACCAGATGCCAGGGATGAAGAGGGACGAACTCCGCTTCACATAGCAGCGTGGCTTGGCCAAGTAGAGACGATCAAGGAACTCCTCAGTGCTGGCGCACAACTGGATGCTAGGGATGAAGAGGGAGAGACTCCGCTTCACCACGCAGCGTTCGGTGGCGAAGTAGATGCAATCAAAGCGCTGCTCAGTGCTGGCGCACAACTGGATGCTAGGGATGAAGAGGGAGAGACTCCGCTTCATGAAGCAGCGTTCAGTGGCGAAGTAGAGGCGATCAAAGTTCTGCTCAGCGCCGGTGCTCAACTGGATGCTAGGAATCAATATGGAAACACTCCGCTTCACCACGCAGCGTCGGATGGCGAAGTAGAGGCGATCAAGGCACTGCTCAGTGCTGGCGCACAACTGGATGCTAGGAGTAAATATGGAAATACTCCGCTTCACCAAGCAGCGTGGAAGGGCCAAGTAGAGGCGATCAAGGAACTGCTCAGTGCTGGCGCACAACTGGATGCTAGGAATCAATATGGAAACACTCCGCTTCACAAAGCAGCGTTCAGTGGCGAAGTAGAGGCAATCAAGGAACTGCTCAGCGCTGGCGCACAACTGGATGCCAAGGATGAAAAGGGACGAACTCCACTTGATATAGCAGTGCAGCGTGGCCATGGAGAGCAGATCAAGAAACTGCTCAGTGCTAACATCCAACCAGATGCCAGGGATGAAGATGGACGGACTCCGCTTCACCAAGCAGCGTTGCATGGCCGAGTAGAGGCAATTAAAGCGCTGCTCAGTGCTGGTGCCCAACTGGATGCAAGGAATAAATATGGATCGACTCCGCTTCACGAAGCAGCGTGGATGGGCAAAGTAGAGGCAATCAAAGCGCTGCTCAGTGCTGGCGCACAACTGGATGCAAGGAATGAAGATGGATGGACTCCACTTCACTACGCAGCGTTGCATGGCCAAGTAGAGACGATCAAGGAACTGCTCAGTGCTGGTGCTCAACCAGATGCCAAGAATAAATATGGAGAGACTCCGCTTCACATAGCAGTGTGGATGGGCAAAGTAGAGGAGGCGGCGATCAAAGCGCTGCTCAGTGCTGGCGCACAACTGGATGCAAGGGATGAAAAGGGACGGACTCCGCTTCACACAGCAGCGTGGAAGGGCCAAGTAGAGGCAATCAGGACACTGCTCAGTGCTGGCGCACAACTGGATGCTACGAATAGCTTTGGAGAGACTCCGCTTCACTACGCAGCGTTTGGTGGCGAAGTAGAGGCAATCAAAGCGCTGCTCAGTGCTGGCGCACAACTGGATGCTAGGGATAAAGGTGGAGAGACTCCACTTGATGTAGCAGTACGGCATGGCCATGCAGATGTGATCGCAAAGGCGATCACAGAGCTACTCAGTGCTGCTGCTCAAAATGCACCAAGCAAGGATGCAGATAACAACGCACCCGCAGACGTGGTGCTAGAAAGCACTCCAAAGGATGTGGCCACCGTAGGTGAAGCTGGCGGAGGTTTTGTTGTTACCAAATTACTTGAAAATGCAATGAATGTAATGATAATGGCTCTGAGTGTCGTAGTATTTATAGCCATAGGATTTATACTTATTAAGTTGTTTGGCATGATATTTATTCTTATCAAACCTATAGTATTTATACTTGTCAAAGTCATAGCATTTATATCAGGCGTGATACTTAGTTTTATCAAAGCCATAGTGACTATTATCAAAGGCATAGTGCTTATTATCATAAACACAGCACTTAATGTTTATGATTTAACAATTTATAATTTAACAAAACATTAGAAATTGCAACTATCCCGCAACCTGACTATAATTACCTTGAGAGCAATAAAACCCATAACATCTCAACTAACCAGAGCATCCTACCTCGCCACCACCGCAAGAAGACCGTCCATCACAGCAAGATGCTACACCAAATGGGTCAGCCGAGAATCTACTATCCCGCCTAAATAACTGGCGGCGCATTTCAACACGCTATCTGCTGCGCCCCCATCTTCCTCTCTGCCATCTTCTTGTCCGCCACCGTCCTCTTCCGGCTGTGGCGTTCACCCGATCCTGAGGAAGGGCGTCTCACTGGAGAGGGAACCAATCGAGACGACGTCTCATACCCAAGATGGGATGGCTGCCTGGGCTTGCACCCGAACGCATCCCGAAGGTGATCGCAATGTTGACAGGATCCGGCCAAGGCATGAAGCCTGGTGGATCTGCCCAGCCTTGCCCGCGCCAACCTTCTGGCTGCCGGGCTGGTTCCCGTGGTGGAGCACCTCCCCAAGGGGGATATGATAGGCTGGATGCTTGAGCTTGCCCATGTGCATGACGCCACCGCAACGGAGCCAACCATGACCCTGTTGAACAAGGAGCGATCCGTAGCCGATTCCCTGGCCATCACGGATTTGCAAGCCGTTGATGCCGAGCTGCGGAGACAACGGCAACACTACGGACAAGTGCTCAAGAAAGTACTGAATCAGCTACCCTCCCGATCCCTTGTAGAGGTGGTCACCACCACCGTCGCAAGGGCCACCAACCATGGGAGTCATCAGGCGCCAATCCTGATTGATGACCTGGTGGACAGCCAACAGGTTGCTGAGCGTGATGAAAGCCATGGGCGCATCAGCCGCATGGCCTCCCAACTGGAGCAGGTGGTGAGGAATTGGGATTGGGTGGCCCAGCCCATCCAGGTGAGCGCCCGGAGCCGCGGCACAGACCATGACCTGAACCATAGGATCGTCCCAAGGATCAGAAACGTGGCGGCTGACCCATGCAACAACCATGATTTCTTCGCCATCCCCTGGAAACTGACAGCGTTACAGCAGGAGGTGTTTGCCGAGATCGCCAGCGTTGTTGAACAATCGGAAGAAGACGCCACTGCGTTTAATAAGGCCGCTAAACGGTTATATGAGAATCTTTTTTAGCCAGTTCAATGATGATGAGTCAAAAGCACAACAAAAAGGGATTTTCCGGGCTGTTGTCCTTTGCGTCGGATCTTGGCGAGGCCGTCGGAGGACAAAATAAACATGAGCATCCACAGCGCCCCCGAAAGTCCATAACCAAGCCAGGGCCGGCGCTGCTACACATGGCAGTCTGGCGGGGGCGTGCAGAGGAAATCAAAGAGCTCCTCAGCGCTGGTGCACAACTGGATGCTAGGGATGAAAAGGGACGAACTCCGCTTCACGAAGCAGCATTTTGGGGCCGAGTAGAGGCAATCAAGGCACTGCTCAGTGCTGGTGCTCAATTGGATGCTAGGGATAAATATGGAAACACTCCGCTTCACGAAGCAGCGTGGGGTGGCAAAGTAGAGGCAATCAAGGCACTGCTCAGTGCTGGCGCACAACTGCACGCTAGGAATGAAGCTGGAGAGACTCCGCTTGATGTAGCAGTGCGGCGTGGCCATGGAGAGGAGATCAAGAAACTGCTCAGCACTGGCGATGGTTCGGCCTCCGCTCGGATTCCAGCGTCAGCGTCCTCAGATAAGCTACTAATATCCAGGGGTGTCAGTCTTGTGTTCCGGTTGCTGGCGAGGCTGTTTGTGCCAGGCGTCCTGTTGTTGTTGATTGGCTACTGTTCTCAGCAGGACAGCGACAAGACAAGCACGGCATCATCCTATACACATACACAACTATCTCCCTCAGCGCAATACTCGCCTTCGCAAACACCGGAAGCACAAGGAGCCGACCTGGAATTAAAGTTTTCCGAGCCCCCTGTGGGAGACGACAATGTCTTATCCATCGCCCAGATACGTTGGTGTCTCAGGGAAGATATTCGGATTGAAGCCCTTCGACCGATGGCGACAACAAATCCGCAGATTGACCAGTTCAACTTGGTTGTTGATAACTACAATCGTCGCTGCGGGAGCTACCGATACTACGAAGGTACATTGACACGTGCTCAACAGGAACTGGAAACGATGAGACCTCAGATTGTTGCAGAGGCAAGTCTGTACTGAGAGAGAACCCAGGCCGTTCAGTCATGGTTGTGTCTCGAAGGTGGTGGCAATAGAGGTGGCGTCAGTTCCGGTTCACCCCAACCAACCCCAATGGCGGCTGGATACGACAGCCATGGGTGTCTCCGTATCACCAGGAAGCAAGGGCGATCCACCATAAGGGGGCTGTGAAGGATTCCAGCCGCCTTGTCGGCATCAGCAAGGGGACTGTCCCTGTTTCTTGCGCAGCTTTTCCCACCAGGCCAGCCGTTTGATGATCTCCCTTTCAAAGCCCCGTTCGATGGGGTGATAGAACCGTTGCCGCGCCATGGCGTCCGGGAAATAGTTCTGCCCCGAGAAGCCATCTGCGGATTCATGGTCATAGGCGTAGCCGGTGCCATAACCAAGATCTTTCATCAATTGCGTGGGGGCATTCAGACTATGGGCCGGCGGCATGAGGGATCCGGTTTTCCGTGCCGCCCGTGTGGCGGCGGCAAATCCTTTATAGACTGCATTGGATTTCGGGGCGGTTGACAGATAAATGGTGCATTGGGCAATGGCCAGTTCCCCTTCAGGAGAGCCAATGCGGTCATAGGCGCCCCAGCAGGCCAGGGCTTGGGGGAGAGCCTGGGGATCAGCCAGGCCGATGTCCTCATAGGCGAACCGGGTTAAGCGTCGCAAAATGTAGCTGGGCTCCTCGCCGCCCGCCAGCATTCTGGCCAGCCAATACAGGGCGGCATCCACATCAGAACCCCGCAGGGACTTATGGAGGGCGCTGATTAAATTATAGTGCTCCTCACGGTTTTTGTCATAAACAGGTGCCCGCTTCCGGACGGTGCGGGCCAGGGCTGTGGCATCCAGTTGGTCGCTGCTGGGGAGGTGGAGCAACTCATCAGCCAGGTTGAGCAAAAAACGGCCGTCCCCATCCGCCATGGCCTTGAGGGCGTCCCGCCCGGAGTCATCCAGGGGCAACGGTCGGCCCATGGCGGACTCACTGCGCAGCAGCAGGGTCTCCAATGCGGTGGCATCAAGGCGACGCAGCACAAACACCTGGCAGCGGGACAGGAGCGCCCCATTGAGTTCAAAGGATGGATTTTCAGTGGTTGCCCCCACCAGCACCACGGTTCCGTTTTCCACATAGGGGAGAAATCCGTCCTGCTGGGCCCGGTTGAACCGATGCACCTCATCGATAAACAACAGGGTCCCCCGCCCCGTTTGCCGTAATTCCGTGGCCCGTTGAAACACCTTGCGCAGCTCCGCAACACCGGAGAAGACCGCCGAGAGGGGTTCAAAGACATCATCTGTTTGTTGTGCCAACAGGCGGGCGATGGTGGTCTTGCCGACGCCTGGCGGCCCCCAAAGAATCATGGACGCCACCCGCCGTTGCGCCACCATGCGGCCAATTGGCCCATCCGCCGCCAGCAGATGATCCTGCCCCACCACCTGATCCAGCCGCTCCGGCCGCAGCAGGTCCGCAAGGGGTTGGGGCGTCTGGCGTTCAAACAGGCCTTTCATGGGCCGGAGTCCTCCTCATCAAACCACGTCACGAACCTTCTTCACAGGATGGCGGTGGGTGTGGTCTTGCAAGCAGATGCCCCGCCGCTGCGCTGCCTGGCCATTAACCCGACTTTAGCACCCCTTCACTGGTGGAGACGCCACTGTCCTTGCCAGGCTGGCACGGCAAAGCCCCTCCCCAATAGCTGGGCGGCTGCGGGGGGAAAAACAGGACTGACGCCAAGAGCCAAAGGCATGGGCATGACGGTGAGGGAACCCTGAAGGGTGGGTGATTTGGGGAAGGACCCGTGCTCTGGCTGGGTTGTGGTGGGATTCTCGCTGGGTTGGTGTTGGGGGGCCTGGGGCAGTTCCTCTGGTCCCTGCCCGTGGGGGTGGGGTTGTTGCTGCTGACGCCCCGTCTTGGTGGGGGGAAGAGTTGGGGGGCCCGGTGTGTGCCTTGCCTGCTGGTGGTGGCCTTTGCGGGCTATGGGCAGTGGCGGGCAGAGTTGGCCATGGCGGCGACCCCAGCCTTCACCGCCGCGGATGAGCAGCAGGCCGTGGCGGCGGTGGTCCAGGTTCGCAGCCACCTGGTGCAGGCCTACACCGACGCCTTCTCCTCACCCTCTGGTCCCCTGCTGGCTGCCCTGGTGATGGGCCAGAAGATGGCCCATGTGCCGGACATGATCCGGGAGGATTTTCGCCGGGCCGGGCTCTCCCATGCCCTGGCGGCTTCAGGATTTCACCTCTCGGTGCTGCTCAGTAGTGTGCTGCTCATCGCTGGGCAGCGGCGCCTGCTGCGGCTGGGGCTGGGGGCCTGTGTGATCCTGGGGTTTATCGCCTTGGCTGGCCCCCAGCCCTCCGTGGTGCGGGCAGCGCTCATGGCCGGGCTGGGGCTGTTGCTCCTCAGCTTGAAGACCCGCCAACGACCTGTGGGGGTGTTGTTGGCAGCGGTCATCACCATGCTGCTCATTGCGCCGGTCTGGGTGCAATCCCTGGGGTTTCAATTCAGTGTGGTGGCCACCATGGGGTTGGTGGTCTCGGCAGGACCCATGGGGGAGGGGTTAAGCCGTTGGTTGCCCCAGCGGCTGGCCATGGCCATGGCGGTCCCCCTGGCGGCCACATGTTGGACCATCCCCCTCCAACTGCTGCATTTCGGCAGGCTGCCCCTCTATGGCATTCCTGTGAATCTGCTGCTCACCCCCGTCCTGGCGCCCCTCACCTTGACGGCCATGGTCATGGCGCCGGTGTTGCTGCTGCCGCCAGTGTTCACGGGCTGGCTCCTGGTGGTGGTGCGGCCTGTGGTGCAACTGGTGGTGCAGTGTTTTCTCTTCATCGTCCATGGCGCCGCCCGCTTGCCCATGGCGGAGGTGCCCCTGGGGCAGCCGGTGCCCATGGCGGGCCTGCTGCTGGTGGTGGCTTGTCTCTGGTGGCTGGTGCCCCGACCTGCCGGGGCGGCAAGGGGTCCATGGCGGCGGCCGTGGCTGGCTCCCGTATTGCTGCTTCTGGCACTGGCCCTGCAACTGCAGATGCGCTTCTCCGATGAGATCCGCCAACTCAACTGGTCCCGCCGCCGTGGCGCCATGGCGGGACAGGTCAAGGAGCCTGTCCCGTTTCTGGTGGCCCGCCACGGGGGCCGGGCCGCCCTGGTCTCCGCCACTGCGAGGCTGTCCTTTTGCCGCCGTGCCCGCCGGGAACTGCATCGGCTGGGCCTGGACGGCTTTGACTGGATCCTGGTCACCTACCGCATGAGCGAGGAGCAACGCCACTGTTGGCTGACCCTCAGCCGTCAGTTGGTGCGTGGCCATGATGGGCGGCTGGCGCCTGGTGCTCGCCTGGAGAGTCCCGGGTTGGTGCTGGTCCCCCTCAGCCATGAGGCCCATGCCTATGGGGTGATGGCGGGCGCCCGCCGGGCCCGTGTCCTGATCGGACCTGCTGCCCAACGGTGGGCCAATGGGGATGGCGCCAAATTGCTGGATGACTGGCCACCGTTGCCTCCCATCTCCTAAGCTGGCCCTGCATCCCCTGGGGGCACCATTGGAGAGGTGGCAGAGCCTGGTTGATTGCGCACGACTCGAAATCGTGTAGGGCCAAAACCCTCGTGGGTTCGAATCCCACCCTCTCCGTTCCCAACAGACCCCGAGGCAATTCAAATGCTCCCACGGGAGAGCCGACTCCCCTCCCCCAGGAGGGCTTTCCAGGGCACTGGACCGGACCGGAGAAGCTGACCAGGCTTCCCCTCGGAAACGGTCCCATGGAGTGGGTGGCGAGCCCCTTTCCCTGGTCAGGATTCAGGGCAACAGCAAGCCACTGTTCCCTTGTCGATCCCCATCAACTCCTGGACTGTTTCCCTTAGTTAAGTAGCAAGGCTAAAACCCCTTTCTCTGTGTGTATTATTATGGTATTGTTGGTATCGGAGCATTTTGTCAAGGAGTTCGATCTTTCGGCAGTGGCAGAAAAAGCGTCTTTCCGTACGTCGTGACTTGGATCCCCGGTCCCCCTACTGGCTCTTGGGAGGTGCCGGGCTGGGATTAATCCTATGGCAAGCAGCAAGTCCATCGGATTCCTGGGCCCATGCCCTTCTGCATCAACGGGGAATGATTCAACCGATCAGTATGATTGTCGGAGGCATGGTCCTCGGATTTCTGGTGGCCAAGGCGATCCTGTTGATCAGGGCAATCAGGGCCCATGATCAATCCAGCATTGTCAAGCTGAACGATGCCAGCCGAGAAACTGCAGAAATGATGCTCAGCCTCAGTGAACAAGATCCCAGTCTCCTGGCCCGTCGCACCAATAAACTTTTGACCTTATGGATTGATAGTGGCTCCACCACACAGGTGGAGCGTACTCTGGATCATGACACTGAAGCCTATGACCTGGCCTATCAGGCAAGTTATGCACTGCCGAAGATTCTTGGGCACCACGAGAAAAGGCAAGATAAGGAATCAAGAAGAGAAAGTAGCTATAGGAATAGGTGAGTAAAATGAGCATGGAACTCCCATGATTCCCCCCAGGGACTTCCAGGATTTCCTGGGGCACTCGCAATCCTCTTAAC
>JAJDUS010000083.1 GCA_022826535.1 Prochlorococcaceae cyanobacterium jk18x1bzbins.87 | reverse complement strand
TGGTGCCCAAACGATTCATTATTGAAATCCTCTTTGACAAGGTTAAGTCCAGTATGGACCTGGCGCACACCCGACACCGATCCCCCAGCAACCCCCTCCTCCACATTCTCTCATCCCTGGCGGCTTACACCCTGGCACAACTCAAGGTCAAAGTTGGCAACATCGGCATCCCCAACATCATGCCCACCATCACAACCTTCTCTTGATCTTATCCAGAATTGAGGTTAAATGTATCTCCGGGAAAGCGCTTTCACCGAAGACTCTCACTCCTCTCTTACAGCAAGGCTTTTGAAAAACCAGGACTGAGCCAGAAAGGGGTTTCTCAGCAGTTCCCTAGCTGACCCTACCACCTCACGCCTTTTTCTTCAAGCCCTTAGATATTGTCAGGTGTAACAGCAGCACACTCACTGAGCATCAGGCCACTGACCGTTCGTTGGTTGTAGAGTTTTTGATCGGCGCGGTTGTTTTCTGGTCTTGGCGGCTGGATCCAGAGTCCCCAAGGTAATACCCACCATGATCAGGGAGATTCCACCCAGTCGCGCTACGGTCACTGGCTCAGCCAGCACGGCCATGGCCAGGACGGCTGCCACTGCAGGCTCAAGTAGTCCCACCACCACAGCCATCCTCAAGCGGAGGCGCTTGAGGCCAAAGCCCCAGAGGGTATGGGACAAGGTCACTGTGACCAGCCCCAGATAGACCACTGTGGCAACAGAAGTCATGGACCGGAAGGCACTGTCTGCCCTCATTAGCGTGATGGGCAACAACAGCACCGCACCCCCAGTCACCACAGTGGCCATGGCTGGTAGGGGCGGACGATCCACCATCAACTGCTGGGCAGCAAATCCCTGGCAGAGGATGCCACTGCCCGCCAGCACCGCCAAGGCCACACCGCCCACCACCACCTGCACGGTTCCGGATGAGAGCAGAACCACCCCCACCAGGGCCGCGGCCACCCCACCGAGCCAGTGCCGTTTGGGGCGGTGTCCGGTGATTGCCCAGTCCAGCAGACCGGCGGCCAGGGGGGGTGTGCAGATGGTCACCAATGTGGCCACCGCAACACCGGTGCGGTCCACTGAGGAAAAGAACGCCAGCTGTGTCGTCGCTGCCCCCACCCCACCGAGGGCCACCCAATGGGCGGGGATTTTGTAACGCCATGGGGCCTGCTTGCAGAGCACGGTCACCACCAGCAAACCTGTGGCTCCCAGTAAAGACCGCCACGATGCTATGGCCACAGGGCTGAGCCCATCTGCACTCAACTGGGCCACGGTCCCCATGGTCCCCACCAGAACAGCCGCCAGGGCCACCGTTGCCACGCCCCACCAGTCCGTCAAGCAGCGTTGTTGTTTCACCGGCAAGTCGCTCGTTGTTTCTCCTGCTGCCCAAGGGGACACAAACCAACTCCCACTGATCCCGAATGTAAAACATGACTGCTAAGGAACCTCTGAACAAGCCAGAGTCGTCCGCCATCAGGCTCCTGCTTCCCCTGTCTCTGCTGGGCTTCCCAAAAGCTCTCAGGGTCTCAAGGGGACTTGTTCAGAGGTTCCCTAAGGAAACACTGGGAAATCCCTTTCTGGCTCAGTCTTGGCTTTTGAAAAGCCTTGCTGTAAGAGAGGAGCGAGAGTCTTCTGTGAAAGTGCTTTGGGGTTTTCCAGACTTTCCCTAAGGAACATACCCTTGGGCTTTCCCCTCCACCATCTGAACCATGTCTTCAATTGTCTCAACCTATTCTCACCTTCGCTAAAATATGGTCTCACTATCAGCCTGGTGCAGACAGACTAGAGGGGAAGAGGATACTCCCCTACCCTAGGGTCAGGACTCATTACCAGAAGAAGACAATGGCAGCCAGGAGGATGGCAGAACGGAAGACGTGGGCGCAGTGGTCCTAGCGGGTTGCAAGACGCCGCCAGTCCTTCAGCCGGGAAAAGAGATTCTCAATTTGTGACGCTTGCGATCCACCCTCTTGCTGTAATGGACTGGTTTCTTGCGGTAGCGACGGGGCGGGAAAGCCCTCCTGGGACAGCATCTTACGGATTTTGCCACTGTCATCCCCTTGATCCCCCATCACCGTGGCCGCAGGCGGCAGTCCTTGAGCAGCACATCAGCAGCAGTGAAGTCACTGCATTGCCCCTCAGGCAGGTGGAGCCGCAGGGGACCACCTTTGCTGTGGCAGACCCCATGGAGCTTGCTGGTCATGTCCCCAGCACCTCTGGCTCTGGGGCATCAGGCGGTTCTGCAGAGTCGGGTGGCTCTGCGGCATCGGATGCTGACAACTCGGAAAAGATCAGATCAAAAACACCCTTGTCTGACCAGCAGCGGCAACGGTTGTAGAGGTTTTTGTGGGGACCATCGGCAGCAGGGGCATCCACCCAGCGCAGCACCTTCCTGTCATCCACTCGCTTCACACCACTGGGCCATCACCCATCCTCACTGATGCTCTCTTGGGGCTCCCTCTCTACTGAGAGGATCACCTCTCACATGATGGGTCCTGACCCTAGCCAAAGCCATTGGCTTGGAGATCTCATCCCTTGGGGTTAGTCGGTAGGCAGGACCCCCTGCTCCGTGGACCCTGTGACAGTGAAAGCGGCCCGAGCGCTGAGGACTCCACTTGCCCCTCCTCACCCAGGATTGGCGCAGCTTGCACATCCCAATCCTGCCGGAAGTTTGATGACTGTTGGGTCAGGGTCCCTCTAACATGGCCCATGGGCTTCACAGAGGCTGCCCTTGGGGGAATTACGTCTGGGGGATGGTCAGGCCAACACCTCCAGGCGAGAGAGAAAGAAAAGGACCCAGACGGCAAACAGAATCAGAGCCATGGGACAGCAGTAAGTATTTCTACACACCTTACGAAACGTCACACGGTTTTGGCAAGCCCCGGCTGCTTTTTTCTTTCACACGCTCAAAAAGCGGTTGATCACCGTCTGGGACAGGTGCGCTGTGGGGCCACTGGCCACGATCCCGCCCTTTTGCATGGCGTAGTAGGTGTGGGCTTGGCGGACAAAGTGGAGGTGTTGCTCCACCAGCAGCACACTGACGCCTGTCTGGGCCATGATGCGTTGCACGGCTGTTTCAATGTCGGCCACCACATTGGGCTGGATGCCTTCGGTGGGCTCATCAAGGAGCAGCAGTCGGGGGTTGCCCTGGAGTGCCCGGGCCATGGCCAGTTGCTGTTGCTGGCCACCGCTCAAGTCTCCGCCACGCCGCTCCAACATGGTTTCCAGCGCCGGGAACAGGTCAAATGCCTGGGGATCCGGGCGATCATGGCGGGCCAGGCCACCGGGGCGGGCCTCCAGGCCAAGGCGCAGGTTGTCCCGCACCGTCAACTGGGGCATGATGTCCCTCCCCTGGGGCACATAGCCAATCCCCGCCCTGGCCCGCTGGTGGGGAGGCAGGGACAGCAGATCTCGCCCCGCCAGATGGATCTGGCCCCGCTGGGGCCGGATCAACCCCATGATGGTTTTGAGCAGGGTGGTTTTGCCCACCCCGTTGCGGCCAATGAGGCACACCATCTGCCCCCCATGGACTTGCAGATCCACATCCCGCAGGATGCGGCTTTCCCCGTAGCAGGTGGTCAGACCCTGGATGCGCAGCAGGGGCTCGTCCCTATCGGCGGTGGGGGGTTGCATCTGAACATCCATAGCGTCAGGGCGGTGGCTTCGTGGCAGAGCCCAACTGATGTTCCAGCACCTGAACCAGCAGTAGTTCCATACGCTCCATGCGCTGCTCCATGCGCTCCAGCCGCTCCTGCAGACGCTGTTCCATGGCGGCCATGCCCCCACTGCCAGACTTGCCGGTGGGGGAGCCTGAAGGTTGACCCGCTGGCCACTGGCCTGTTTCCACCGTTTGCTGCACCAGCGCCCAGGTGATGCGTTTGGTGCCTTGGGGGGGCGCCCCCAGCCGCTTCTCCAGAAAGGCCCGGGCCGGGGGCAAGGTGCGGAAACGCTTTTTGAGTTGCTCCAGGTTGCATTCCTCCCTGGGCAGCAGACTGGCGGCAGCCAGGGCGGCAATGGACGGTCTTCCCCCCTGGTCTGTCAACGCTGGTGGTGTTGCGTCAGGCTGCATGTCCTCCGCAATCCGATGCAGCGCTGCGTTCTGCTCGCCGATGGTGCGGAAGAGTTGGGCATCGGTGTGGGCCATGCGCGCCATCAACGCTTCAAAGCGCTTGCTTAAGTCGCTCATTGTCTGACCCCACTGCTAAGAACCAATTCCCGCATTCGTCTCAAGAGTTCGGTGACCTTGAGAAAACTCCAAAAACCATCCTCCCCATGGACCTCTTCCACTTGGCTCAGGAGTTGGTCAAGCTCAAAGTCTTGCTGGTCCCTAGCTTTCAGCTTCTGTTGCAACTCACGGGCAAGCTGGAACTGTTCAACTCTTTCCCTACCTATGGCAGAGTACTGCTCCTCGTAGCGGCGAATCGTGTCAAGCAGGTCTTGACGTTTGTCATTGGATTCCCGAGAGCGCCGCCCCAACTGGGCCCGTGAACGGGCCAGGAATTTGTGGCTGCGACGCATTGCTCTGTAGTGATCCTCAAGCTGTGGGCGGCTCAAACCCGATGGATCAGCGGGAAAGTCGCTGGTGGCACGGGAAGCTGTTGGGGTGATTTTGTGTCCACGGGGCTCGGCATTGCTTAACGCCGCCTCAACCCCGTGGGCATTATCAGTGGGCGCCAAGGATGGCTGGGGATGAGGGGGAGCGTCCTGAATCCGGTTGTTTTGCGTCGTTTGGCTCATGGCTGCTGCTCCTGGCTAGCGCCAAGGTAGACCTCCACCACCCGGGGGTCCCTTTGCACCTGATCCATGGAGCCTTCACAGAGCACCTGGCCCTGGTGGAGCACGGTCACCCGGGTTTGCAGGCGACGGATGAACTCCATGTCGTGCTCAATCACCAGCACCGTGTGGTCCCCCGCCAGGGATTTGAGCAGATCCGCCGTGCGCTCGGTTTCCCCGTCGCTGAGGCCAGCCACGGGCTCATCCACCAGCAGCAACCGGGGCGCCTGCACCACCAACATGCCGATCTCCAGCCACTGCTTTTGCCCATGGGAGAGGGAGCCGGCCCGATGCTGGGCGCGGGGGGCCAGGTTGACCACGTCCAAGAGATGGTGGATGCGCTGCCGTTGGGTGCTGGTGAGGTGGTGGCGCAAGAGTCCCATGGGGGTTTTGGGCTCGCTGACGGCCAAGGACAGATTCTCCTGGACACTCAACTGTTCAAACACCCTGGGGCTTTGAAACTTGCGGCCAATGCCCAGGCGGGCAATCTGGTGTTCGTTGCACCCCAACAGGGAACGACCCCGGAAGTACACATCCCCTGCCTGGGGACGCACCTTGCCGGTGATCACATCCAGAAAGGTGGTCTTCCCTGCTCCGTTGGGGCCAATCACGGCCCGCAACTCGCCGGCGGCAAGCTGCAAATTCAAGTTCTTTAATGCCAGGAAGCCATCAAAGCTGACACTGATGCCAACCAACTCCAGGAGCGGTGATCCAGGGGTGGGCATGACTTAATCCTCGCCCTCTTGTCTGGTTTCCAACGCCAAGGCAGGGTAGGTGCTGAGCCGTGGTCGCAGACCGAGGCGCCCCAGCAGGCGGCGGGGTCCCCCTTCCTGGAACCACCCCACCACCCCGCCCTGCAGGGTGGTCACCACCAGAAGGAACAGGCCCCCCTGGATGAAGAGCCAGGTCTGGGGCCAGGCCTCACTGATCAGGCTTTTGCCCATATTGATAACCAGGGCCCCCGCCATGGCCCCCCAGAGGGTGCCCCGACCACCCACCGCCACCCAGATGACCATCTCGATGGAGAAGGGGGCTGCCATGAACTGGGGGGAGACAATCCCGGATTGGACGGTATAGAGAGCGCCGGAGATCCCCGCCAGAGCGCCGGCCAGGGCAAACACCATGGTTTTGAACGGGGTGGGGTTGTAGCCCAGGCAGCGGAGGCGCGCCTCGTCATCCCGGATGGCCAGCAGGGCATGGCCAAAACGCCCCCGCACCAGCCAACGACACAGCAGCCAGGTGAGCAGCGCCAACAGGACCGTCAGCCAGAACAGATAGCGCTGCATGGTGTCGGAGCCCACCATCAGGCCCAGCAAGCGGGTCAGATCCGTCTTGAGCCCATTGGTACCATTGATAAGCTTCTGCTGGCCATTGAAAAAGTTGAAAAACACCAGCAGGGCCGCCTGGGTGAGGATGGAGAAATAAACCCCTTTGATCCGGTTGCGGAACACCAGGAAGCCCAAAAGTCCTGCCACCGCTGCCGGCACCAGCCCAATGGCCAGCAGGGTGAACCATGGGGAGTGGAAGGGTTCCCAGAACCAGGGCAACTGTTGCACCCCATAGAGGCCAAAAAACTCCGGCAGCCCACCCGGGGCCCGACTGCAGCCATGGCAGTTGAGCTGCAGATGCATGGCGGTGCCATAGCCCCCCAGGGCAAAGAAGATGCCCTGCCCCAGGCTCAGCAACCCCGTGTAGCCCCAGATCAGGTCAATGCCCAGGGCCACGATGGCCAAGGAGAGGTAGCGCCCCAGCAGATTCAGCCGGAAGGGGGACACCAGGCTGGGCAGGGCCACCACCAGCGCCAGGCCCACCACCCCAAGAAGAAGCTGTGGCCAACGGGACCGGATGTTGGCCATGGCCTAAGTCTCCGCCATGCGACCACGCTGGGGAAACAAGCCCGCTGGCCGCACCTGCAACACCACAACAATGAGGGCAAAGATAAGCACCCGCGCCATGCTGGTGGTGGCGAAAAATTCCACACCCCCCTGGAGCCAGGCCGGCATCCGGGGCCAAATCTCCAGGAGGCGACCGGCGCCGATCACGTCGGTGAGGACGCCAATGCCGGCGGCGGCCACCACGGCGCCCCAGAGGCTGCCCACACCCCCCAGCACCACCACCATGAAACAGCCCACAATGTAATCTCCCCCCACGTTGGGACCCACGGAGCCCAGGAGGGACACCGCCACCCCGGCCACCCCAGCCAGCCCGGAACCCATGGCAAAGGTGAGGGCATCCACCGCCTGGGTGGGAATACCCAGGCAGTCACCCATGGCCCGATTCTGGGTGACGGCACGGATGCGGAGACCCCAAAGGCTGCGGTTGAGAAACCAATAGACCGCCAACACCGCCAGGATGGTGAGCCCGATAATCACCAGCCGGGGGATGGGCAGGGTCCAATCCCCCAGGTCCAGGCCGCCCCGTAGCCAGCGGGGCGCCGTCACATCCACGTTGCGGGCGCTGGCGCGGGCCAGCTTGGGCAGGGTGCCACGAATCCAGGCGGCAGAGACCACCCCCACAGCCATGGCCACGGCCCAACTGCCCAGCCGGAGGAGCCAGGGACGTTGCCGAGGCCCCCACAGCCGGTTCACCACCGGCGGTCCCGCCAGACCCAGCAGGGCCGCCAGCCAAAGACCCGTTGACCAGGCCAGGGGGACGGTGCGCACAAACTGCTGCAGGATGAGGCTCACCCCCCATGTGGCCAGGAGGGTTTCCAGGGGTCTGCCATAGAGACGGCGAATGACACTCCTCTCCAGCAGCAGCCCCACCAGGCCACTCACCAGAAATGCCACTACCACGGCAACAAAAATGTAGGCCCCGAACAGGGGCTCCAATGGGGGCAGTTTGAAGATGCTCTGCACCACATAGGTGGTGTAGGCCCCCAACATCATCAATTCCCCATGGGCGAGATTAATGACGCCCATGAGGCCAAACACAATCGCCAACCCCAGGGCGGCAATCAGCAACACGGAACCAATAGCAACCCCGTTGAAGAGGCTTTCAAAGAATAAGGTCACAAATCAAGGCCACAAATCAAAGCCGATTGTTCTTGTTCAAGGGTGGGAAACAGAGGAGAGGCATGGTCATAGGAGATACTTCTCACCCTTATCGGGATCACTCCAGTCACAGGCATAGCCCTTGGAACTGGGTTCAAACTGGTTCCAGGCCTGGGGAGAAATGGGGCCATCGCTGGTGCTGAGAATTGCGAATTGTCCATCAGGGGTCACCTGGCCGATGCGCACGGTCTGGGAAATGTGATGGTTGGGCATCACCTCGATGGGACCTTGGGGTGCATCAAAGGTGACGCCAATGAGAGCTTCACGCACTAAATTGTCATCAAAACTGTTGGCTTTCTCAACACCTGCCTTCCAGAGATAGACCATATTATAAGCTGATTCCATGGGGTCATTGGTCACCCGATCTTCCCCATACATGGCCTTGAAGGATTCCGTAAACTTTTGCGAGGCAGGGGTATCAATGGCCTGGAAGAAGTTCCAGGCGGCAAAGTGGTCAGCCAGGTATTCGGGGCCGATGGTGTCAATCTCCACTTCAGCAATGGAGAAACTCATCACGTAATAGTCATTATCAGGTGTGAGCCCTGCGGACTGCATCTGCTTGAAGAAGGCCACATTCTGATCCCCATTCAGGGTGTTGATGATGGCGCCGCCATCGGGGAGGGCCTTTTTGATCTTGGCAATGATGGGGGCCACTTCCGTATTGCCCAGGGGTAGATAGTCTTCCCCCACCACCTGGCCTCCCAGGCTTGCCAACTGGGCCTTGGTGATGGTATTGGAGGTGCGGGGGAAAACGTAATCCGAACCCACCAGGAAGAAGGGCTTGCCCGCCACCGGGGATTCCTTGAACATGAACTCCACCGCCGGCTCCGCCTGCTGGTTGGGGGTGGCGCCGGTGTAGAAGATATTCCTGGAGCACTCCTGCCCTTCGTATTGGATGGGGTAGTAGAGGAAGGCGTCCTTGGCTTCAAAGACGGGCAGCATGGCCTTGCGGCTGGCTGAGGTCCAACCGCCGAATACCACCGGAACCTGGTCCTGGTCAATCAGCTTCTTGGCCTTTTCCGCAAAGGTGGGCCAATCCGAGGCGCCATCTTCTTCGATCCAGGTGACTTCATAGGTTTTGCCGTCCACGGTCACACCGCCTGAGGCATTGATTTCCCCAATGGCCATCTTTTCCACCTCCGAGAGGGTGGACTCGGAAATGGCCATGGTGCCGCTCAGGGAGTGGAGGATCCCCACAGCAACGGTGTCATCGAACTCCATCCCGGCCGAATCCGTTGGTGCTGAACGGGGTCCGCCGCAGGATGCCAGGAGCAGGGAAGCAGCGAGGGCAGAAGCGCCAACGGTGCGGCGAGAAGAAGGGGTGAGACGCATGGGATACAGCACAGACAAGCCGCTGTCGCAACGGGCCTACTTTCAACCACCCCACGGCAAAGTTTGGTAGCCAAAGCAACGGGCCGCAAAATTGCCCCCAACTGAAACCCCAGTTCCCGATCATGCGCCTTGAAGAAAGGGGTCATGGTCCAGCACCTTGGCCGTGCAGTGATGCTGACGTTGCCAGCAGCTCCTGGCAGTCAGGAGGTGTCCTGGGGGGAATGGATCGTTCTTGGGTGTGTGTTCACCAACCCTTGGGAGAGGCCTGGATCATGGCTGAACCAAACAGCAGACTGGTATGAGAGGGTGATGAGATCACTTCCCTTCAGAAGAGCCAGGAGAAGCGCAGCTTGAGGGAATGGTCCACCGGCGCCGTGGCGGTGTTCTGCTCCTGGCGCTGGCCCGTCAGGGAGAAGTTCCCATGGTTCCCCCTGGAGCTCAGGGTAGGGTGCCACTGACCAGAGGA
>JAJDUS010000048.1 GCA_022826535.1 Prochlorococcaceae cyanobacterium jk18x1bzbins.87 | reverse complement strand
AAAGACCTACCGCCTGCGGCAATGATAATCGGGGATCAAGGGTATGACAGCAACAAAATCCGTAGGATGCTGTCCCAGCAGGGCATCCCGCCTTGCATTCCGCCCCGTCGCTGCCGCAAGAAACCAGTGCATTACAGCAAGGGGCTGGATCGCAAGGGTCATAAAATCGAGAATCTTTTCTCCCGACAAAAAGACTGGTGGCGCATTGCAACCCGCTACGACGGCTGCGCCCACGCCTTCCGTTCTGCCATCCTCCTGCCCGCCACTGTCCTCTTCTGTTTATGGGTCCTGACCCTAGGGTGTCAGGGCTCGTCATATGAGGAATGGTCCTCTCACCGGAGAGGGACCCCCAAGAGAACACCAGGAGAATGGGTGATGGCCCAGTTGTTTTGGCTCAGCGAGGAGCTGGGTTGCCCGCATCTGCCCCTTCTTTCCCAAGGAACGGGATGGGAAGCGGGTGGATGACAGAAAGGTGTTGAGCGGCATCATCCATGGGAACCGGAGGGGTCTGCGCCGGGTGGACGCCCCTGCTGCCGATGGCCCCCATAAAACCCTCTACGGCCGTTTCCGCTCCCGGAGAGCCCTGCGAGGCCACAGAGCCAGAGGTGCTGATGATTGACGCCACTGATCTCAAGGCCCATCCCACGGCATCCAGTCTCAACAAGGGGGCTCTGATCCCCGCCTGATTGGTCGCACCAAGGGGGGCATGAGCAGCAGACTCCATAGGGTCTGTGGCAGCAAAGGCTGTCCCCGACGGCTGTACCTGAGCAAGGTGCAATGTAGTGACTTCGCTGGCGCTGATGTGCTACTGAAGGATTTGCCGCCTACGGCCGCGATAATTGGGGATCAAGGGTATGACAACAACAAAATCCGTAAGATCATCCTGGCGGAGCAGGGGACATCCTCCTGCATCCCCCCCGCCGCGCAAGGAGCCATTCCATGACAATAAGAGATTTTACCGAATGGGTCACAAAATCGAGAATCTCTTTTTCCCATTAAAGGATTGGCGGCCCATTGCAACCCGCTACGACCGTTGTCCCTACCTTCCGCTCTGCAACCCTCCTGGCCGGTATTGTCCTCTTCTGGTGATAAGCCTTGACCCCAGCGAGTGCCAGCGGTGGGAAGCCGTGGGGATCAGGTCCATCAGAGGATACGGCTGAGGAAGAGTTGGCTACGCTCCTCCTTGGGGTCCGTGAAGAAGGTTTTGGGGCTGGCCTGCTCCACAATCATTCCCTCATCCATGAACACCACCCGGTCCGCCACTTCCCGGGCAAATCCCACCTCATGGGTCACCACCACCATGGTCATGCCCTCGGCCGCCAATGCACGGATCGTCTCCAGCACTTCCTTCACCTTTTCCGGATCCAGGGCGCTGGTGGGTTCGTCAAAGAGCATTAACTGGGGAGACAGGGCCAGGGCCCGGGCAATGGCCACCCGCTGTTGTTGACCGCCACTGAGTTGAGAGGGGTACTTATGGGCTTGCTCACGGATACCCACATGGTCCAACAAGGCCAGGGCATCCTCCTTCACCTTCTGCCGATCCCGCTTCTGCACCCAGATGGGGGCCAGGGTGACGTTCTCCAGAATGGAGAGATGGGGAAACAGATTGAACTGCTGGAACACCATACCCACATGGTGACGAATCTTGCTCACCACCTTCGGGTTGTTATCAGCGTCCAGGTGATGGCCCAACACCTCAAGGTGGCCAGCCTGAATGGTTTCCAGGCCATTGAAGGTGCGAATCAGGGTGCTCTTGCCAGAGCCGGAGGGACCCATGATCACCACCACCTCCCCCTTGCTCACGGACAGGTCCACCTTGCTGAGAGCTTGAAACCCATTGGAGAAAATTTTGTCCAGCCCCTGGCTCCGCACCGCCAACGCTGGGCCGGAGGACGAAACATCCCCCGGCTGAGCGCCTGAATTAGGCTGGGGCTCGGGAGCAGGGCTGGAGGTCATGGCTGGTGCGCAAGGGGTAGGGGGTCAGCAGGAGATCAATGGTGGCCAGTCACGTTGAGGCTGTGCTCCACACGGCGCGCCAGGCTGGTCATCAGAATGCAAACAGCCCAATAAACCAGAGCCAGCCAAAGGTAAACCTCCAGGTGGCGGCCCAAATAATTGGGGTTGGCCAGAATGCTGCGGCTGATGCCCAAAAGCTCAATCAGGCCCAGATAAGCCAGCAGACTGGTATTTTGCAGTGACGCTACGCATTGGTTGGCCAGGGCAGGCAGGGCCGTGCGCAGGGCCTGGGGCAACTCCACCAGGGCGATGGTTAGCAAGGGAGAGAGGCCAAGGGAGCGGGCTGCTTCCAGTTGGGTCTTGGGAATGGATTGCAACCCACCACGCACATCCTCGGCCATGTAGGCTGCCATGAAGAAGCCCAGAGACAACACGGCCCGCAACACCCGGCTGAAGGTCCACCCTTCCGGCAGAAAGAGGGGAATCATCAGTTGACCAAAGAAGAGCACGGCAATCAAGGGCATTCCCCGCATGAGCTCGATGTAGCCAGTGGTGAGCCAGCGCAGCAGGGGCAGGGAACTGCGGCGGGCCAGGGCCATGAGAATGCCCAGGGGCAAGGCCATGAGAATGGTGCCCAGCGTCAGCAGCAAACTGAGTTGTAATCCACCCCAGAAGCGACTCTTCACCGGCTCAAAGCCCAGCCCCGCTGCCAGCAACAGCAATCCGATGGGCAGGATGAGAACCCAGAACAGGGGCAACAAGCGCACCATCGCTGGCGGCAGCAACCTGGATGGCATCAGGGTCAGGATGCAGAGCACCCCCAGCAGGCCCAGCCAGCTCCAGCTTCGCCAGATCTGGCTCACCGGGAAGTTGCCGTTGAAATAGAGGCGGATGTTGTCCTGAACAACTGCCCAGTCCGCCTGCAGGAAGGTCCAATGCAGCAAGCTCCACAGGCCACTCCCGCAAACGACCGCCAGCACCACGGTGATGAGTGTGTCCAGATGGGAGGCAAACAAGCCGCGGCGCAGCCGCCGCAACAACTGCGCAGGTCGGGGACCAGGGCGCGGAGTGTCAGCCACGTTGCAGCACCAGACGGTTAAGAAGGTTCATCACCCCGCTAATGAGCAGGTTCACCGCCAGGAATCCTCCCAGCAGCAACACAAAGGCCTCAATGGCGCGCCCCGTTTGGTTGAAGGTGGTGTTGGCGATGGAGAAGATGTCTGAATAACCCACAGCAATGGCCAGTGTGCTGTTTTTGGCCAGATTGATGTATTGGCTGTTGAGGCCTGGCAAGATGGCCCGCAGTGCTTGGGGAAGGATGATCAAGCGCAGGGTGCGGCCCTCGCCAAAGCCCAGGGAACGGGCTGCTTCCCACTGACCACGAGGCACGGAATTGATGCCACCCCGCACCACCTCCGCAATATAGGCGCCGGTGTACACCGTGAGGCCGATGAGCAGGGCCATGAATTCCACCGAGATGGGCAGTCGCAGCCAACTGGCCAAGGCGTCCACACTGACCCGGGCAGCAGGGAACCCCAGAAAGACCGCCACATACCAGAACAGTAGATGGAGCAGGGGTGGCACATTACGGGCCACAGCGACGTAGAGGGTGGCCAGCTTGCGGAGGAGCCAATTGCTGCTAAAGCTGGCAGCTCCGCCGATCACCCCCAGCATGGTGGCCAGAATCAGGCCCACCACCACCACCTGCAAGCTATTGGCAAACCCCACTGCAAAGGCCCAGGCATAACTGTCCTCTGTCTGGTAGGGCAGAAGTCCTCTGGATAAGGGGAACCGGGCTGGTCGGCCAAGCCAGTCAAAGCTCAGCTCCAAGCCACGGCGCAACAGGTTGATCTGCAAGTTGCTGAGCAGTAGGGCAATGGCTCCCAGCACCAACAGACCAATCCCCACCTGGAGCAGGATAGGCAGAAGCTTCCTGCGCCAAGCGGGGCGTTTTGAAACCAGGGTGTCTTCCGGGCTCAACGAATCGGGCTCATTAATTAAAGGGTGGTGCGTAGTGAAGACCGCCATTGACGTAGCTGTCGTTCAGACCCCGGGGAATGAATGTCGGCGTGTCAGGTCCCAGATGACGATCATAAATTTCCCCATAGTTGCCGACGGCACGGACGGCCTGAACAACAAAGTCGTTAGGCAGGCCCAGCTTGGCGCCCAGATCGCCTTCAATGCCCAGGAAGCGGCGTATGGCTGCATTCTCCTGGTTCTCGCCACTGGTAGCGGAAGTCACTTGGTCGTCAATGTTGCCCTGGGTGATGCCCTGCTCCTCCGCGGCCATGAGGCCATGGACCACCCAGCGCACCGCATCGGCCCACTGGCTATCGCCATCCACGGTGGCGGGAGCCAGAGGCTCCTTGCTGAGCACCTCATCCAGGATCACATGCTCATCGGGAGCCTCAAAGCCGGCGCGGGAGCTGTTCAAGGAGGAGCGGTCAGCGGTGGCGGCGTCACAACGACCTGCCAGGTAGGCGCCCTCCATTTGGTCTGGGGTTTCAAACTTGACGAGTTCGTAGGCAATCCCTTCCGCCTGCATCACGTCGTTGAGATTCCGCTCCGTGGTGGTGCCAGCCCGGGCGCAAAAGGTTTTATCCTCCAGGCCCTCCAGATTGGTGATGCCACTGTCCTTGCGCACCATCACCCCCTGCCCGTCATAGAAGACCACAGGGGCAAAGGCGAGGCCGTTGCCACCTGCAGAATCCCGACTCAGGGTTTGGGTGGTGTTGCGGGAGAGCATATCAATTTCACCACTGCTTAAGGCGGTGAAGCGCTGGGCTGCTGTCAACTGGGTATAGGCAACATCATCGGGATTGCCCAGAACCGCTGCCGCCACCGCCCGACAGATATCCACATCCAGGCCTGTGTAAGCGCCCTCAGAAGTCACAAAACTGAAGCCGGGCAAGCGGCCACTCACCCCACAACGCAACTCTCCGTTGGATTTCACCTGCTCCAGGAGGCTCACCTTCTCCTCGGGAGCCGTGGCGCAACTCGCGAGAGCCAGGAGAAGGGGCATGATCGCAAATCGCTTGAGGGAATTGGACGGCATGGCATGCATGGATTTAATGGGTAGCTTACAGACCGAGGCAAGAATGGAGCGGCGTTCTGCTCCTGCAGTTCACTCTACCAGGGAGAGTTCCCACGGTTCCCCCTGAACCTGCTTGGAGCAGGGCGCCAAGGACCAGGGGAGACTGTAACTCCTGCTGGTAGTGCCACTGCCAGGGTGAAGGTGATGTGGTCGTACAGGCTGGAAAGCCATGGGCTATCTTTGCCTCAAACTGCTTCCCACTACTGGAGTTGGCTCCAGCCCCTCCATGGCGGTGGGATTCAGCAGGGCATCCATACCCCACCAATGCGGTGGCGCCCATGGCGTGGCCCATGGAGGGGGAGGGACCGCAGTTGGATGGGAAGGGCTCCCACCGGAAGGAGAGGGCTAGGCCCTGTTTCTGTAAGCTCGCTTCATGTAGTGAGTGAGAAGGGTGCGTCCCTGGGCTCCATTGGGTTGGCGTAACCCGTTGGGATGGCTGACGCCTCAGGCTTCCCTGGGGATGGGTGCCCAGTTGGCTGGATGGCTCCATATCCTTGCCTTGACCGTCCCCGCTGACGGCTCCAGCCGCCCAACAGCTCCGGAGCCCCTTTGATCCAGCCGGATTTCGGGCGCCCCTGTGCGGTTCGCCAAGATGGGGAGTCCACCCGGCATCTCCAGGAAGCCATTGATCCCTGTCCAGTGGGTTGCATTCACTGGGTGAACGACAAACAACTGGGCCAGTACCTGCCCTAGAGCAGCAGTTTCACCCACTGGGTTTTGCCGCCCCCAATGGGCATCAGCCAAGCCCTGGACCTGTCTCTTGAATGGATTCAGAGATCAGATCACAATGGCTCCTGTAAACCATGGGCACGGGTCAAGCCAGGGTGGGACTATCCAACGGAATCGCTGGGCCAAAGATGCAAGCTCAAGCTATCGGCTTCGATTCCAGGGGCACACCCGGTCACCAGAGATGGGCAGATGGACTGGCACCAGCGAATGACCCTGGGAATCCAGCAGGTCCTTGCGTGCAAAACGTCTTCCCTGCAGAAGAATATGGAGAAGCGCAGCTTGAGGGAATGGTCGACTGGTGATGGAGCGGTATTATTCTCCTGTCCTGCCGCTCACCCGCCAGGGAGAGGTGCCCAGGGTTCTGCCTGGAGTTAGTCAGGGTAGGGCGTCAAGGATCAGAGCAGGCTGTAGTTTCTGGTGGTGGGGGAGAGGGCCAGCGCCACGGCTGGGGTGAGGGTGAGTTGGTGGTGATGGGCGGGGAAGTCATAGGCCAACTCTGCTGCAAATCGTTGACCACTGCTGGGGTCGGTATCCAGCCCCTCCATGGCGGTGGGGATGGTGGAATTCAGTAGGGCATCCATGCCACCGATGAGGGGGTGCCTATGGCGTAGCTTATGGAGAGGGAGGGGCCGCAATCAGAGGGCTTGGCCCTGCTCCTGGAAGTTCTCTTCCCCATGGGCGAGGAGGGTGTGGCCCTTCAGTTCGCTGTTGACGTCATAACTACGGGGCATTCCAGAGGATGCCGGCCCCCGGATCCAGACCACAGCCGGATTCTGCATCCCCACTGTCTTGCTGGATGCCCGTCTCCATGGAGGAGAGGAAGGAGCACCGTTTGGAAGGGGAAGGGTCTGGTGGGCTCCAGCCCCAGGCGGAGGCGGGAGAGGCCACCCTCTGAAAACTCCGGCCCGTCCACCTCTGCTGAGGTGGTCTTCAGGGTGAACACATCGGCGGGGGCGCCGGGGGTAACGCCTTCATTGCCCCCATCCGGGAGCACCCCATCAATGCCCAGACCAGCCATGCCCATGGTGCTGGGGGCGGTGTCATCACCAGCGCCACCCGGTTGAGGGGCGTTCATCCCAGCCATAGCCGGCGGTGGTCCAGAGGCCCAGCCATGGGGCGAGGGCTCGGCCATAGGGGAATTAGGCCTGTCACGGCGCTGCTGAACTCACCTTCAGCACGATTGCCATCTCCCCCATGGGAGCCGCTGCGCCAGGACTGGCTGAGGGCAGCCCCAGCCTGCCAACGGGCAGTGATCCAATCTGCTCCCAGCAGCAGGGTGGTCCGTTCCCGTCAAGGGAGAAGTCGTCCTCCTCTCCACTGAAGGAGGAGAAAGCCCCCTGTCCCCAGAAAGCCAGGTGGAGTGCTGCTGCCCCTTGTTCTGGTGTCTGGTTTCAAGCTCCACCTGTCCATCAACCACCAGGGCCAGATCATGGCCGTGAAGATCACAGGGGGCAATATCGGGTGACCGCCAACCGTTGGAGCTCATGACCGCTGCTCTACGGGGCAAGGTATTTGGCGATAGGGGACCCATTGCCAAGCTCCCTATGAAATGCCTATGGCAGCGGGTGCTGCACCTGCTCACTGGGATTCGCCGCACCATGAAGAAGCACCTCCCCCTGCTGGACAGTCTCCTGCTGAGAAAGCGATCCAGCATCAAACCCCTCTTTGCCAAGCTGAGGTCAGGGATGGGACTGGAGCACAGCCGCCACCACTCCCCCATCAATACCTTTGTCCAGATCCTCATCCTGCCGGACAGGCTACTTCCTGGTGCAACCCAAGGTCAATATGGGCACAGTCCCCATCCCTGATCCCTCCTGACCTTATCCGGAGCTGGGGTTATCTGTGGCACAGCCCACATGAGATGGATTTGCAGATCAGAATTCGTATGATAGGATCTCAGCAATCCGATTCATTTTTATGGTCTCCCATGCGGCTGCTCAACGCCCACCCCAAGACCTCGGTTTGCGCTGGGATGTGGTGGGCTTCATGGTCCTGATTCACGGCCTGGCCGGGCTGGCTCTTCTGCCACGCTTCTGGAGCCTGCCGGCGGTTCTCACCCTCCTGGTTCTCTACTGGGTTACGGGCTGCCTGGGGGTCACCATGGGCTATCACCGCCTTCTTGCCCACCGCTCCTTCCGGGCGCCCCGCTGGCTCCGGAACCTGTTGGTGATGTGCGGCGCCCTCAGTTGCCAGCACGGTCCCATTATCTGGGTGGGGCTCCATCGACACCATCACCGCTTCTCCGATACCCACCACGACCATCACAACAGCCTGTGTGGGTTCTGGTGGAGTCACATGGGCTGGATGCTATTCACAACACCTGCCATGGCGGTGGTGCCCCAGTTCACCCGTGATCTTCAGAACGATCCATGGCTGCAGTTCCTTGACCGCTGGTTCCTCGTCCTGCAACTTCCCCTCGCCGGAGCCCTTTACCTGTTGGGCGAGGGTCTGGGAGTGGGGGGATGGTCTCTGGTGCTCTGGGGCATCCCCCTACGGCTGATGGTGGTTTACCATGTCACATGGCTGGTGAACTCCGCCACCCACACCTGGGGCTACCGCTCCTTTGCCACCGACGATCAGTCCCGTAATTGCTGGTGGGTGGCTTTGCTCTCCTTCGGAGAGGGATGGCACAACAATCACCATGCCGTTCCCTTCAGTGCCCGCCATGGGCTGCGCTGGTTTGAGCCCGATCTCACCTGGCAGCAGATTCGCCTTCTTCAGGCCCTGGGGCTTGCACGGGGGGTTAAGGTGGCCCTTTGTCAACAAGGGTCCAGCCATGGCCAAGCGGTTTCAGGTGGTGCTTAAGGAGGACATCAGCACCCTGGGTAAACGGGGCGACGTGGTGGAGGTGGCCCCAGGCTTTGCCCGCAATTTTCTGGTGCCCCAAGGCAAGGCCCTACCGGTCACCACCGCTGTCCTCAAGCAGGTTGAGCATCATCGCGCCAAGGAAGCCGAGCGCCAGGAAGCCTTGCTCCAGGATGCTCTGGCGTTCCGCACTGCCCTTGCCACCATTGGAACCCTCAAAATTCACAAACACACGGGCAGCGACGGCGTGCTCTTTGGCACGGTCACCAATGGAGATGTGGCAGAGGCGATTACCACCGCCACCCAGAGAGATGTGGAGCGGCGCAACATTGAGGTGCCGGAAATCCATCGCGTTGGCAACTACACAGCCCTACTGCGCCTCCAGAGCGGCGTTACCGCCGAGGTGAAGCTTTCCGTGGTGGGGTAGTTCCGTGCTTTGGTCCGGCTGCCCTGGGATGCAAGCCCCCTCCTTCAGGAGGGCTTTCCACCTGCTAGGGTGGGCAGGCGAATGCCTCAGCAAGCAACCGGGCAACCATCTGAATAACGGAACCCTCGCCGCCGGGCCGGTGGAGAGGCTAAACGGATGTGGAGCCCATGGAAGACCACCTCGGTGGCAACGGGCCGTGAAGCGTCAAGCCACCTCAATCTCCCATGCTCCGGCATCGGAGAGAAGGAATCCTCCCCGTTCATGGGGAAGAGCAGGTCAATACCTCCTCCAATCCACAACAGCCCAGGGACTCAGCCTTGCCGGGACCGTCTGGTGATACAGCGCCAACCGCTGGTAATCCCTTCACTGCCCTCCCCAACCAGGTGCCGCCCCAGAACCTGGAAGCCGAAGAAGCCGTGTTGGGAGGCATCCTGCTGGATCCGGATGCCATGGCCAGGGTGGCGGATATCCTCCATCCCGAGGCCTTCTATGTGGCGGCCCATCAGGAGATCTTCCGCACCGCCCTGGTGCTGTATGGCCAAAACAAGCCCACGGATCTCACCTCCATGACCACGTGGCTGGCGGATGCGGGCCACCTGGACAAGGTGGGAGGCACCACGCGGCTGGCTCAACTGCTGGAACGCATCATCGGCACCGCCGCCATCGATCAGTATGCCCAACTGGTGATGGATAAGTACCTGCGGCGGCAACTGATCAAGGTGGGCAATGAGGTGATAGAGCTGGGATTTGACCAGCAGCGACCCTTGGCCAGCCTGCTGGATGAAGCAGAGCAGAAGGTCTTCTCCGTCAGCCAGAAACGCCCCCAAGGGGGCCTGGTGCCGGCGGTGGAAATCCTCACCAGCACCTTCAACGAAATCGAGAGCCGCTCCCTGGGCGACTCCGTGGCGGGTATCCCGGTCAACTTCTATGACCTGGACGCCATCACCCAAGGGTTCCAGCGCAGTGATCTGATCATCGTTGCTGGCCGCCCTGCCATGGGGAAAACCTCCATCGTGCTCACCATGGCCAAGAACGTGGCAACGGTCCATGGGTTAGCCGTCTGCATGTTCAGCCTGGAGATGAGCAAGGAGCAGCTCACCTACCGGCTCCTGTCCATGGAAACCGGCATTGAGAGCGGCCGCCTCCGCACAGGGCGCCTCCGCCAGGAGGAGTGGCCTCTGCTAGGCGAGGGCATCAGCAGCCTGAGCCAGCTTCCCATCTTCATTGACGACAAGCCTGACAGCGGCGTGGTGGAAATGCGCTCCCTTTGCCGCCAGTTGATGGCCCAGCAGCGCCGGCACCTGGGCATGGTGGTGGTGGACTATCTCCAGTTGATGGAGGGCTCCAACTCGGATAATCGGGCCCAGGATCTTTCCGTCATCACCCGTGGTCTGAAGCAACTGGCCCGGGAGCTGCAGGTGCCGGTGGTGGCCCTCTCCCAACTCAACCGCGGGGTGGAGTCCCGCACCAATAAGCGGCCCATGCTCAGTGATCTGCGGGAGTCCGGCTCCATCGAGCAGGATGCTGATCTGGTGTTGATGATCTACCGGGACGAGTACTACAACCCGGAAACAGAGGATAAGGGTCTGGCTGAGGTGATCGTCACCAAGCACCGCAATGGTCCGGTGGGCACCGTCAAGCTCCTCTTCGAATCCCAATACACCCGCTTCCGTAACTTGGCCACCTAGGTCTGGTTAGGAGTGCACCACCAGCATGCACCATCCAGGCTGTTTGCTAGGGTCAAGAGTCAAAACCACCAGGGGGAGCAGTGTGAGGCCAATCAGCATCGATTTATTTGCAGGAGCAGGGGGACTAAGCCTCGGCTTCGAGCAGTCAGGCTTCGATGTGAAGGCCGCGGTCGAGATCGATCCCGTACACTGCGCCGTGCATGAGTTCAATTTCCCTGAAACAACTATAATCCCTGCTTCTGTAGAAAAGCTTACTGGCGATGAGATCAGGCGGCGGGCGGGCTTGGAAAGCAAGACGATCAACTGCGTCTTCGGTGGCGCACCTTGCCAAGGCTTTTCTCTAATCGGCCATTTTACATCCGGCCCTGCAGGTTGAGTTCACCCGCCAACTGGCTAGACTTGTCCAGCCTGGGGTCAGAGTCGTCATCACAACCCATAGTGAATGGGTCATTGAGGAGCTGGCCAACATGGTGCGCCGTTCAGCATTTGTGGAGAAGCAGGACAAGACAGCTTCACGTGGCAACATTTCCCTCCGCCCGGATCAGGTGGGGGCATGGCTCTTCAGGCAAAAGAAAAGGCTGAAAGAGTCGGTGGTGGAAGAATTGATCTTGGATGATGACACTGGCTTATATCCAATAGATTATGATGTGGTCGGTGAAGCTCTTTACAATGAAGGCGTGGAGATTTCCAGACATCTTCAAACGAGAAGGGGCCAATGAAGAGCTTAGTCTTAGTCCAGACAATAGCGGGAAAAGTTCCTGCTTCCTGTCGCGTTTCGCGATGCAAGGGAGACGAATGCGAGGTTCGACTTGAAGGGATGCTATCTCATTCTGACCGTCTGACTATTACTCTGGACTGTCAAGAGCTTGGCATCAGATATAAGAAGCGATGTGACTATTTGTTTATTGTTCAGATAAACGCTACGACCTAGGGAATGGGTATCGCTTGGGACAAGATCGTAGAAGATGGCGCCGCCCGCCGCCTGGACCTGAGAACCAGTGAAAGCGCCCTTGCTCAAAAAAAGGCGGCAGAAGCCGGGGAAACCGTTCAAACACGCCTCAAGGAGGCCTGGTGTTACCTGATCGTCCCCCACCAGAGCTCCCTCCAATCCGACGTCAGCTTTCACGCCTCCCGTACGTATCCCCTCCCAAGACGGTGTGCTCAGCCGCGCCAGCAAGAAGCTGGTGGCCGATGAAGCCCTCCTCCCTGAAATCGGCCCCGTGCGGCTGAACCGTGAACTGGAGAAAACCATCTGGGCTGATAAACCCCACCTGTCCCTGAAGGAGCTGTGGGTCTACCTGAACCGATACACCTATCTCCCCCGCCTGAAGGAGCGGGACACCCTCGTCAAGGCCGTCAAGGGGGCCATCAGCGGCCAGCCCGGCCCCTTTGCCTACGCCGAACGGTGGAATGCCGAGAACAGCTCCTATGACAGTCTCGTGGTGGAAAACGCTCCCCACGCCCCTGTGGTGATTGACAGCGCCTCCCTCATTGTGCGCCCCCAGGTTGCCGCTGCCCATCAACCGGTGGCGATCCCCACAACAGAGGCAGAACAGCTCACCGACCGGTGGCGACCTTCATGGTAGGGACAGAGCAGCCCAGTACGCCGAACCCGGAGACAAAGGTCATGTCTTCCCCTGCCCATGGTGGTCAGCCACAGTCCAATGTCCTGGCGCCGTCATCTGCAGCCGCTGGCCTGGGGGCAACGCCCAAGGCGCCGGCAGATCCAAGCCCGAACCGTTTCCGGGGAACCGTGATGCTCTCGGCAGACCGTCCGGCCCGGGACATGAGCAGGATTGTGGAAGCCGTCGTCGAGCAACTGACCATGCTTCCCGGCGCAGAGGTCTCCTTGAAGCTGGAGATCGACGCAGAAGTGGCCACAGGACTGAACCGCGCCCAGGTGCGGACACCCATGGAAAATGCTGCCACCCTGGGCTTTATTGATAAGTCCGTCGAGTGGCTCCAGGGGGACGGCAGTGGGGGTTAAGGGATGGGTTTCCAGGGCGCCTGTCTCCACAAGACCACGCAGCAGCTTCCATTGGGTGGGAACGCCACGGGACGGCTGTTGCAGTGGTGTGGGGCGTTTTTGCTGAGGCATTAGCATCGGCCCACCTTGACCAACCGTTGGCCGGCGGGCTGGCGTTGCCGATGACCGACGTTCCCACCTCCCATATCCGCAACTTCTGCATCATTGCCCACATCGACCACGGCAAATCCACCCTGGCGGACCGGCTGCTGCAGGACACGGGCACCGTGGCCCAGCGGGACATGCAGGACCAGTTCCTGGACACCATGGACCTGGAGCGGGAGCGGGGCATCACCATCAAGCTGCAGGCCGCCCGCATGATGCACCAGGCCGCAGATGGACAGGCCTATTGCCTGAACCTGATCGATACCCCTGGTCATGTGGACTTTTCCTATGAGGTGAGCCGCAGCTTGCAGGCCTGTGAAGGGGCGTTGCTGGTGGTGGATGCCAGCCAGGGGGTGGAGGCCCAAACCCTCTCCAATGTCTACCTGGCCCTGGAGAACAACCTGGAGATCATCCCGGTGCTCAATAAGGTGGACCTCCCCGGCGCCGAGCCGGAACGGGTCAAAACGGAAATCGAAGAGATCATCGGCCTGGACACCAGCACGGCCATCACCTGTTCCGCCAAGACAGGCCTGGGCATCAGGGACATCCTCCAAGCCATCGTCGAGCGTATCCCCGCCCCCAGCGAGCGCACCGCAGAACCCCTGGCGGCCCTCATCTTTGATTCCTACTATGACCCCTACCGGGGGGTGGTGGTGTACTTTCGGGTGATGGCTGGGACCATTGGCGCCAAGGACACCATCCTGCTCATGGCCTCCGGCAAAAGCTATGCCCTGGATGAAGTGGGGGTGATGGCCCCCAATCAACAACAAGTGGAGACGTTGCACGCCGGGGAGGTGGGCTACCTGGCGGCCTCCATCAAGGCGGTGGCCGATGCGCGGGTGGGAGACACCATCACCACGGTGACATCTCCTGCGGAATCCCCCCTCCCTGGCTATAGCGAAGCCAAACCCATGGTGTTCTGTGGGTTATTTCCAACAGAGGCGGACCAATACGCTGATCTGCGGGATGCCCTGGAAAAGCTCAAGCTTTCCGATGCCGCCCTGCACCATGAGCCGGAAACCAGCAGCGCCATGGGCTTCGGCTTCCGCTGTGGCTTCCTGGGGCTGCTCCATATGGACGTGGTGCAGGAGCGGCTGGAGCGGGAATATGGCCTGGATCTGATTGTCACGGCCCCATCGGTGATCTACCGGGTGATGGGTCTGGATGGGACCACCCAGCTTGTGGATAATCCCGCCACCCTGCCGGATCCGCAACAGCGCCTCTCCATTGAAGAACCCTATGTGCGCCTGGAAATCTATGCCCCCAACAGTTATAATGGCGCCTTGATGGAGCTGTGCCAGGAACGGCGGGGTGAATTCATCGATATGAAATACATCACCCAGGAACGGGTCATGCTGATTTATGAATTGCCCTTGGCCGAAGTGGTGAATGATTTCTTTGACCAGATGAAATCCCGCACCAAGGGGTATGCCTCAATGGATTATGCGTTAATTGGCTATCGGGAGAACCAGTTGGTGCGGCTGGATATTCTGATCAATGGGGAACGGGCTGATCCCCTCACCACCATTGTGCATCGGGATAAAGCCTATGGGATCGGCAGGGCTTTGGTGGATAAACTCAAGGAGCTGGTGCCGCGGCAACAATTCAAAATCCCCATCCAGGCGGCCATTGGTTCCCGGGTGATCGCCGCCACATCCATTTCCGCCATGCGGAAAGACGTGCTGGCCAAATGTTATGGCGGTGATATTTCCCGCAAAAAGAAGCTGCTCAAGAAACAGGCCAAAGGCAAAAAACGCATGAAGGCCATGGGCAAGGTGGAGGTGCCCCAGGAAGCGTTTATGGCGGTTCTGAAACTCAACAGCTAATGGTAGTGATGGGCCAAGTCCTGAGCAGCGGCTTGGCAGGCGCGACGGGTCAGGGCCATGGCGGTGAGGGTGGGGCTTTGCCAACCGGAACTCACCCAGCAGGCCCCATCTGTCACTAGCAGGTTGGGGCAGTGCCAATGGCGATTCCACGGATCCAGAAGGCTCTCCTGAGGGCTGGTCCCCATGGGTGCGCCACCCACTTCATGGATGTAATAGCCCGGTGGCGCCCCATGGCGATGGCGCTCCTCCACAGACCGCACCAGGCCAGCAAGGCCAGGCATCCGCACCAGCTCCGGCAGACTCGTCATCACCCCACCGCTGACCCGCACCACCTGGGCCATATGGCGCTCCATGGAGCGCAGGAGGGCCTGCTCTGCGGATCGCCAGCGGCAGCAAATCAGGGGAACGGGCAGACCGCAATGGTCATGGCGGGTCAGGTCCAGTTGAACCCGATTATCCGGATGGCTGAGCACCTCCCCGTGGCCCACCAGAAATCCAATGGCCCCTGGTCCCACCCGCCGCAACGGCGCCGGCACCCCCAGGCGCTGGGCACCGCCCCACAACCCGTAGCCCCGCAGCGGGGCGCCCCCAGCCCCAGCCGCTGCGGTGTTGTGGCTGCCGTTGTGGGGGATGAAAAAGCTCTCCGCACCGGAGAGGGGGGCCATGGCTTCACCAACCGCCACGCCAGGCAGATGGAAAAAGCGGGCAACGGACACATGGTCCATCAAGCCCCGACCAGTGAGGCCCGCTGGATCAGGGAGGCCCGGTGTGCGATGGTCCGGACCGGAGTGGAGCAGGATGCGCAAGCTTTCGATGGTGGAGGCACAGAACACCACCAGGCGTGACCGCAGCAGCCGATCCTGGGGCGGGCTCCCGGTGCGGTAGACCACCCCCTCCGCCTGGTGTCCCCCCTTGCCCATGGCCACATGACTGACGGCGGCGCCGCTGAGCAGACGACAGCGACCGGTGGCCATGGCCCGCGCCAGGGCCGCCCCTTGGCTGGTGCGCCGCGGCCAGGGGTTCCGGCCATCCCCATTGGGCTCCAGGGCAAAGCCCCGGGAGGGGATCAGTTGATCCTGGGGACGATGCCAGGCCAAGGCCCTGCGCATGTGCTGCTCCGCTGCAGTCAGGGGGCTGGCCTGGCGATAGCACCCATCCGGAAGTACACCCAGCCCATCCCGTTGCCCCCGCACGGCCAGGAACTGCTCCAGCCAAGTGTAGTGGGGAGCCAGATCCCGGTGGCGCAGGGGCCAGTTGCGGCCATAGCCATCCCAATCCGCCGCCCGTAACTCCCGATCCGATAACCGCAGGGTGATCCCCCCCCAGGTGAGGCTGCGCCCCCCCACGTGACGCCCCCGGGTCCACAGAAACGGTTGATCCGATGGTGTGCTGTAGGGATGCTTGCGCTCATCCACAAATAACTCCGGATTGGTCTTCCAATAGCCGGGGTGATAGGCCTGACGCCGCTGCTGCCCCATCAGCAGATGGGTGAGGCGCCTCCAGGTGTTGCGGGGCTCTCCCCCAAAGGCCTGCTGCGGCGCCAGCGCTGGCCCCGCCTCCACCACCACCACCTCCAACCCTGCCTCTGCAAGGGTCATGGCGGCAACGCCACCGGTGGCCCCGGAACCCACCACGACGGCGTCACAGTCCGTCGGTGGGGTGGTGATGGCTGGGCCGTGGGGGGGCATAGGGACCGACAAATGTAAACAATATCACTGACTGCCCTTGCCCTTCTTCAGGGCTTCCATAAACTGCCAGCAGAGTTTTGACGCAACCTGTTGTATGGGACAGAATCCAGGCAAATCAAGAAGGGTCAGCCAGGGGTTAAACGTAAAAAACGGAAGGCCGAACTGGAGCCATCAGACCCTATGGACCGGAGATAATCTCAATATTATGCGAGGGATGAACTCTGCTTGTGTTGATCTTGTCTACCTTGACCCCCCCTTTAATTCTAACGCAAACTACGCTGCCCCCATCGGCAGTCAGGCTGCCGGCGCTGAGTTCAAGGATACATGGACACTTAAGGAATTGGACATTACCTGGTTGGATTTAATTGAAGCCAAATACCCGGCACTGAATCGCGTGATTCACGCATCCATGAAAGATAGCGACAAGTCCTATTTGATTTATATGGCAGTGAGGCTGCTTGAAGTCCACCGTCTGCTCAAGCCAACCGGAAGTCTTTATCTTCATTGTGATCCCACCATGAGCCATTACATCAAGATCATGATGGATGCAATATTCGGAAGGAAAAATTTCAGAAATGAAGTCATTTGGTCCTATCGAACCGGTGGCGTCTCGAGAACGTATTTTGCCCGTAAGCATGATGTATTGTTCTACTATGCTGCTGACGGAGCGACATTTAACATGCAGAAGGAAAAAGCCTATACAAAAAGCAAGAATAGAAAGGCGGGATTAGTTAATTATGGCGCAGGCGAAGCCATGTTCTATGAAGATGAAAATGGCGTTTATAACTTAGTTTCCATGCGAGATGTTTGGGAAATACCTTATTTGAATTCCCAAGCAAGAGAAAGAACCGGATATCCCACACAAAAACCATTGTGCCTCCTACGGCGCATCATCAAGGCCTCCAGCAATGAGGGTGACATGGTGCTTGACCCCTTCTGTGGATGCGCCACTGCCTGCATTGCGGCGCAAATGGAAAACCGCCAATGGACCGGAATTGATATATCGTCAAAGGCAACTGATCTTGTGCAACAGAGAATGCGTGACGAGCTTGATCTATTCTTCCAAGGCTCAATCCGCACCGATATTCCGGTTCGCACTGACCTGGGGAAACTCCCCCGTTATAATTGCCCAGAGAATCGAACGTTGCTTTACGGCCAGCAGCAAGGCTATTGTGCAGGTTGTGCCACCCACTTCGAGATCCGCAACCTGGAAATTGATCATATCATCTCCCCACAGAAAGGGGGGACTAACCATATCAGCAACCTTCAACTACTGTGCGGACACTGTAACCGCGTTAAAGAAGACCGAGGCATGGAGTATCTACTCAAAACGTTACAGCTTAAACGTTGAATCCAAGCCAAATTTCCCCTTCCCCTCAAGCTGGACACTCCTCCCTTGCTGGGGCCAGTAGACAAAAGGATTGAGCTTGAGGCAAGAAGGGCTGCCAGCAAGTTGCAGTTAGCAGCATCGCTACTGTCGTTTTTGTCGTAACGGGTGGTCATGCTCCGGTACTCCTTGGGAAAGCCTGGAAAACTTCAAAGCGCTTTCACAGAAGACTCTCACTCCTCTCTTACAGCAAGGCTTTTGAAAAGCCAAGACTAAGCCAGAAAGGGGTTTCCCAGTGTTTCCCTTGATACTGGGAAAGACATTCTCCATCAGGTGGCGCCATTGGCAGGCTTCCTTGTCGTCCCTCTGGTGGTTACGGCCGGCCTTTGGGGGGATGCCTGCCGTTGCGCCACGGGCATCCAGCTCGGTGAGCAGCCGGTCATTGTCCAATGCTTTGAATACTTTGTCTGCCAGCAGAGCGCCAGAAGGCACAGCCTTAATCAGGGGCATGACTCCCTTGCTGTGGTGGGTCTGCCCTGGAAGCAGTAGGAAGCGCATGAGGCTACCCATCGCGTCCACCAATGCCCCGCTCTTTGTGGTCAACCCGCTGCGGGATTGGCCAATGGCCTGATGCTGCGTCCCCCTTTTGCACCAGCGGCCTTCTGGTGGACCGGGACAATGGCGCCCTCGTGCGGGCGTACTCCAGATAGGGGTGCCACTGAGGGCCTGGAACAGGCGCTCACACACCCCGCTGGTGGCCCACCGTCGGAAGGGGCAGAGCTGGCTGTTCCACTTGCCAAAGCAGGGGGTAGGTCCCACCAAGGGTCGCCCGTGTGTACTCTCCGGAAGAGGGCTTCGAGAAACAGACGGTTGTCCCGTGCGGTAAAGCCCCGATCCGTGGCCTTGCCCGGTAGCAGCGGGGCAATACGCTGCCAGATCCCAACCTATGGCGAACCCTTTTGTCCACTGCCGCCTGGAACCGCTTGAATGGGATCCGGCCTGATCGGCATAGCCGACCGGGCACCTGCCTCCGGCTGAGTTGACGCATGCCATACCTGGCGCGGCTATTGTGGCTTCTCTAACCCCTAGGGAACCTCTGAACAAGCCGGAGTTGTCCGCCATCAGACTCCTGCTTTCCCTGTCTCTACTGAGCTTTCAATAGCTCTCAGGGCCTCAAGGGGACTTATTCAGATGTTCCCTAGTCTCGACATCATGTCCAGCCGTTCGCCCCTCAAGAAGCTGTGCTTCTTGTCGGCTGCGCCGACCGGGCCTCTCCAATACCCCCCCTGCTTGCTGCTCTCAGGGCTTCCAGGTCGAATTTGATCATGGTGTTCATGGCGGCCATGACCCGGGCGTTCTGTTGCTGGTCGGCGCTGTTCATCAGCTCGAAGATTTCCCGGGGCGTGATCTGCCAGGAAAGGCCGTAACGGTCCTTCAGCCAGCCAGCGGCGAGTGATACGCCGCCTTCCAGCAGCTTTTCCCAGTAATAGTCGATCTCCTCTTGGGTATCACAGCCCACCATCAGGGAAATCGCCTCATTGAACTGAAATTGCGGCCCGCCATTGAAAGCGATGAACTCCCCGCCCCGCAAGCTGAACTCAATGGTCATCACGGAACCGGCCCCAGGCTCATCGGGCTTGAGTGTGGTCCGGTTGATTTTCGATTCGGGAAAAATCGAAACATAGTATTCGACGGCTTCCTGCGCGTTGCCGTTGAACCAGAGAAAGGTGGCGATTGGGCGATTCATGCTTGGCTCCAGGATATGCGGGCTGCCTATTCTGCCCTGAGTTCGCGCTACGGTCCAGTGGTATGCATGCTGCCCGCAGTCCCTCATTTGCAGGCGCCCGTGCGGCCCCTTTCGCGGACTTAGAATGCCCGCCCCAGGCCGCCTCAAACTATTTTCCCCCGAAATGTGGCATTTCCCTGGAAGCTTCCTATGCTTTGTGTCCACGCAAGCGCCCAGGGCTACTGGCGCCGCTGCAACTCCTCAAGAGAATATCTATAAGATTGTGCGCATCAGCTCTTGATCCGCCTTCGAGGTTCTTCCCCTTCATCCATTGACCTTGTCCACAAGCTCTACGGGGAAGGGAAGGCGCTCCCGTTGGGAGGTGGAGAGGTGGCGCACCCAAGCTTGGGGCACCAGACTGTTCCAGTGAAAGCCTGCCGCCTTGGCCAGGTGTCGCTGCCCATAGCTCACCTTGGCTTTAGTCTCTTTTCCCGACTGAAGAACTGGCAGCTCATTGCAATCTGCTATAATTGCTGCGTCCCCATCTTTCACTCTGCCGTCCTCCTGGCCGCCACTGTTCTCTGCTCCCAGTCGCTGAAGCCCAACTGCTGCTCCTTCACTCCCATCCTTTCCTTGACAATTCACACTCACTCCAACCACACTCAGACCGCTGGCGCGGCAGGGATCCCTTGGGGGTTTTCCAGACTTTCCTTAGGGAAGAGAATCCGGGTGGTAGCAATGTTTTTTAGCGCCTTCAGTGTGGTGGCTACGGGTTGTGAGGCCAGGAGATGGTCACCGCCAAATGATGCAACCGTAAGTCTGGTGTGGGAGCTCTCTGACCGCAGCGGCGAATATCGTAGAATTGCCTCTGATGTGTGGAACGACAAAGCTTCAGAATCCCAGTCCAATGAAGCCATGGGACAGGTTCTCTCCCTGTGCGATAAGGGGAATCAAGGGTATCACCTGAGTTCCCGTTTCAATGATGTTGACTGGAATCATATTGCCCCCTTCTGCGCAAGATTTAAAGTGATCTCTTGGGGTAGATATGTAGATATATTTCCACAACTCATTGACCTCCAGGAAGACCTGGTCGCCTCAGTCTATTGACCATCTGCCGTCACTGATAATGCAATGAATCACCAAGGAAGATGTAAACACCCAGTGTGACGCCTTTCCTCTGGTGCCCATGGCAGGTGGGATCATGCTCCGCTGCGGTCTTCAGAAAGGTGGCGGTTCCTCCACAGGTTCAACGGGGAAGGGGAGGCGCTCCCGTTGGGAGGTGGAGAGGCGGCGTGCCCAAGCTTGGGGCACCAGACTGTTCCAGTGAAAGCCTGCCGCCTTGGCCAGGTGTCGCTGCCCATAGCTCACCTTGGCTTTGTAGAGTTGCCTGGGTTGGCGGGCCTCCAGGAGCAACCCCTCAAGATCGCCGCAACGGGAGAAAACCTGGGCCAGATAGATGCAATCCGTGAGGGCCCGATGGGTGGCCCAGACAGGGATTCCATGGGCCAGGGCCAGATCCCGCAAGGAGGGTTTGGGTTTCAGGTTGAGGCATGCCGGCCAAACCATGTCGTCGCAGGTGCAGACCCAGGGCAGCGGCAACGGAGGCAATGGGGGCCGGCCAAACCATGGCCGGTCAAATGCCACATTGTGGGCCACCGCCATATCGGCCTGTTGGGCCATGGCAGCAAACAACGCCAGGGCCTGTTCCCATGGCTGGCGGCATTGGCTGGCGGCTGCCGGAATCCCATTGATCCCCTCCGCCTGATTGTCCGCCACAGGGAACAGGGTGGACATCTGGCTCAGGGTGGTGCGCAGTGGCACGGAAAACAGCACCGCCGCCAACTCAATGCAATGGTCCTGCCCAGGATTCAGCCCTGTGGTTTCCAGATCCAGGATCAACAGGGTTGTGGGCACAGGCGGTGTGGTAATGGCCATCGGCTGGCGGGTTTCTCTGTCTAGGCTGGGGGCAATTCTCTTGTGGCCATGGCCATCGGCGTGGGGGATCAGGCCCCAGACTTCGAACTTCCCTCCAGCCAAGGGGGAACCATCCGTCTCCAGGCGTTGCGGGGGCAAGCGGTGGTGGTATTTTTCTACCCCAAGGACGACACACCGGGCTGCACGACGGAGGCTTGCGGGTTTCGGGACAATCTGGCCCAATTCCAAGCCCTGGGCGCCACTGTGCTGGGGATTTCCGGGGATGATCTGGAGAGCCACCAGCGCTTTGCCGCGAAGCATCACCTCACGTTCCCGTTGCTGGCGGATGTGGGCAATGGGGTACGCAAACGGTTTGGGGTGCCCTCTGCCCTGGTCCTGCCCGGTCGGGTCACCTATGTGATTGATCGGGAGGGGGTGGTACGCCTCGTGTTCAATGCCCTGTTCAATGCCGAGGCCCATGTTCGGGAGGCTCGGGCCTGTCTGGAGCAACTGTCCCGTTGAGCGGTCTTCCCCGCCACTGGCGCCAACTGGGCAGTGTATGGATGACGCTGCCGCCCCAACCCGTGGGCATCATCCAATTCATTGGCGGCAATGGCCTGGCGGTGCAGCCGCAATGGAGTTATCAGCGGCTGTTACGGGCGTTCGAGGCCCAGGGCTGGGGGGTGATGGCCTGGGCCTATCGCCTCAGCCTGGACCATCAACAGCAGGCGGACCAGGCCTTTCTGGACCTGGAACGGGTGTTGCGGCAAGAGCCGGGTCTGGTGCGGCTACCCCTGTTGCGGATGGGCCATAGCCTTGGCTGCAAACTTCTTTTGTTGGCCCCTGACGGGGGCATGGGCTGCGGTGGCGCCGCCATGCTGGCTTTCAATAACTACCCCGCCGGCCGCGCCATTCCCCTGGTGAACCGGCTGGGGTCATCCCTTGGTCTCACGGTGGACTTCAACCCACCGCCGCGCCGCACCATGGAGTTGGTGGCTGAGCGTTACCGCCAGCCCCGGAACCTGCTGGTGCGCTTCCGTGACGATGCCATTGATCAGAGTCTGCGCCTCCACGCCCGGCTTCAAGCCAGAAGCGGAGATCAAAGCCAACTTGTGGTGTTACCAGGCAAGCACACCGCCCCCGCCAGTGCGGGCCTGCGGCAGCAGATCCTGGGCACAGGCGACGACCCCAAGGGCCGCCGCATCAAGCGATTGGCCCACCAGGTGCTGACCCTGAGCCAGGGGCTGGTTGGATCCACTCCGCCGCCCGCCGCCTGAGGGGGAAGGTGCCATCAGGAAGCCCCACATTGGGGATGTTCAAGGCAAAACGCACGGATCACGCGGAACAGGCTATCCCAAGGGCTGGCCCAACGGGGCCGCACTGCCATGGGCTTCTTTGGCTTGAAGTTCCACCCGCTCATCAACCACCAGGACCCGATCATAGCCTTCAAAATCACAGGGGCAATACCGATGACCGCCAACCGCTGGAGCCCATGACTACTGCTCTAAGGGGCAAGGTATTTGGCAATAGGGGATACATTTCCAAGGCACGATGGGGTGCCCATGACAGGGGGATCTCCACCTGCTCACTGACATTTGCTGCACCATGAAGAACCTCCCTCCTCCCACTGGTGGACAAGCTGCTGCTGAGAAAACGATCCAGCATCAAAACCCTCTGTGCCAAGCTGAAGCAGAGGATGGGGTTGGAGCACAGCCGCCACCATGCTCCCCTCAATGCCTTTGTCCATCTCCTCTCCTGCCGGGCGGCTTACCCCTTGGACCAACCCAAGGTCAACATCGGCACAGTCGCCATCCCTGATCTCTCCTGAGCTGAATTCAAAACCGGGGTTGGATTCCGATGCCATTCCGAATGACCGCCAACCCAGTCCATCGGCACCCATGGTGGGCGTTTGCAACAGAAATTGCAACTCAAGCCGTCCGCCATCGCTCAAAGAGGAGCAGTGCTCCGGCCACCGCCACATTGAGGGAGTCCACAGCGACACTGTGGGGGATGGAGACCGCCACCTGACAGCGGCTCACCACGGCAGGGGGTAGTCCTGCGCCTTCGTTGCCCAGGAGCAACAGACTGGGCAGGGACCAGTCCAGTTGGGTGTAGGGGAGGCCACCAGCCATACAGGTGGCCACAGTGCGTAGCCCCCGGCCATGGGCCTCCTCCAGCATTGTTTCCACAGTGGGGAGCTGGCGGATGGGCAAGGCAAAGCTGGCCCCAGTAGCGGCCCGCAACACCTTGGGTTGCCATGGATCCGCGGACTGGGCCAACACCACCCCGTCCACCTCTACTGCCAAGGCGGTGCGCAGGAGGGTGCCCAGATTGCCTGGATCCTGGATGTGGTTCAGGGCCAGAAGGAACTGGGGCCGCCGAGGCCATGGCGGCTGGGGTAACAGGGCCGTAGCCACCACCCCATCGGGATGGACCGTGGTGGCCACAGCCGTCAGCACCGCCCCGCTGACGGGTTGGTGGAGACAGGGGGGGAACTGGGCCAGCAGGGCGGGATGGTTCTCAGCCCAGCGCTGGGTAAAGACCAGCCGCTGGAGAGCCAGCCCATGGTGCAAGGCCTCCTCCAGCAGGTGGGTCCCCTCCAACAGCACCCCCCCCACCTCCCGCCGGCCCCGGGTTGTGTGGAGTTGCCGCAGTTGTTTCACCAGCGGGTTGTGCCGGCTGGTGATCAGGGGTTGTTGCTGACCATGATCTGGCAAGGGTGGGGACCTGGGGGTTAGGGCATCAGAACAATGGTGGCTGATGCTGCGCTGTGGGGAATGGGGCGATCTCCCAGGTGCAAACGCCGTCGGAGGCAACGGCAGCAAGAGTCATGGCGGCAACGGCTGTGCCAGTCTCCATGGGGATTGGGGTCAGTGCTGATGTTGAGCACCACTGGCCATGGAGTTCATGGTGGACAGGTGGAGACCCCGCCGCCATAGGCGTTTCATGGGGGTATCCCCTGTCGGCGACCCCCTTGCCCTGTAGAGCAGCGGTCATGGGCTCCAACGGTTGGCGGTCATCCGTGTTGCCCCCTGTGATCTCGATGGAGCTTAAAGAAAGGACCAGCCCATGGCGGTGGGGCTCCGTTGGGCCAGTCCTTGGAACACCCTGCTCCAGCTGATCCGTGCGTTACGACAGACTGCCAGCCTGTTGTTGATCAACCATGGGCGGGGAGACTCCACTTTTACCCTTAAAAAGCCCTCAATGGATCTTGCGCAAGCACCACCAGCACTGCACTGACCAGGACATGGGCTTCCCCTGAAAAGCCCGCCAGGGCCTGTGGACAAAAGGATTGACCTTGAAGCAGAAGCGAGAAGGGCTGTCACCAGATTCCAGTGCATGGCATCACTGCTGTCGGTTTTGTCGTGACGGGTGGCACTGCACCGGTCTCCCTTGATGCTGGCAAAGACATTCTCCATCAGGTGGCGCCACTTGCAGGCTTCCTTGGCATAGGCCCTCTGGTGTTTGGGGCTAGCCTTGGCGGGATGCCTGCTGTTGCTCCATGGGCATCCAAAGCTGTGAGCAGCCCATTGGTGTCCAATGCCTTGTCGGCCAGCAGGGTGCCAAAAGGCAGGTGATGGATCAGTGGTGCTCCTCCCTTGCCGTGGTGGTGGTCTGCCCTGGAAGGAGGAGGCCAATGAGAATGCCCAGAGTGTCCACCAGTGCCACGCTCTTAGGGTCAGGACTCGTCACCAGAAGAGGACAATGGCGGCCAGGAGGATGGCAGAACGGAAGATGGCGGCGCAGGGGTCGTAGCGGGTGGCAAGACGTCGCCAGTCCTTCTATCGGGAAAAGAGCGTCTCGATTTTGTGACGCTTGCAATCCAGTCTCTTGCTGTAATGGACTGGTTTCTTGCGGCAGTGACGGGGCGGGATGCAAGGTGGGATGCCCTGCCGGGACAGCATCTTACGGATTTTGTTGCTGTCATACCCTTGATCCCCCATCACCGTGGCCGCAGGCGGCAGGTCCTTGCGTACCGCATCAGCACCCGTGAAGTCACTGCATGCCCCTCACGCAGGTGGAGCTGCAGGCGACCACCTTTGCTGTCGCAGACCCCATGGAGCTTGCTGGTCATGCCCCCTTGGTACGACCAATCAGGCGGGGGTCCCCCCCTTGTTGAGGCTGGACCGCCGTGGGATGGGCTTTGATGTCAGTGGTGTCAATCATCAGGACCTCTGGCTCTGCGGAGTCGGGTGGCTCTATGGCATCGGATGCTGACAACTCGGAAAAGATCAGATCAAAAACACCCTTGTCTCACCAGCGACGGAAACGGTTGTAGAGGGTTTTGTGGGGGCCATCGGCAGCAGGGGCATCCACCCAGCGCAGCCCCTTCTGAATGACAGGGATAATGCCGCTCAACACCTTCCTGTCATCCACCCGCTTCCCACCCCGTTCCTTGGGGAAGAGGGGGCAGATGCGGGCAACCTGCCCCTGGCTCAGTCCAGACAACCGGACCATCACCCATTCTCCTGGTGCTCTCTTGGGGCGCCTCCTCTCCTGAGGGGGCCACTCCTCGCATGATGGGTCCTGACCCTAGAGTGGAGTCGTGGAAGAGTCTTGCAGCGAACGGTTTGATGTGATCGTTGTGGGCGGTGGCCATGCTGGCTGTGAAGCCGCTCTGGCCGCCGCCCGTCTCGGGTGCTCCACCGCCCTGTTCACCCTCAATCTGGATCGCATCGCCTGGCAGCCTTGTAATCCGGCCGTGGGCGGCCCCGCCAAAAGCCAATTGGTCCATGAGGTGGATGCCCTGGGGGGCGTCATTGGCCAGCTGGCGGATGCCCACGCCATCCAGAAGCGCATGTTGAACGCAAGTCGTGGCCCGGCGGTTTGGGCGCTGCGGGCCCAGACGGACAAGCGGCGCTACGCCCTTGGCATGCAGCGGCTCCTGCAAGGGCAACCCAACCTTTCCCTGCGGGAGGCCATGGTGACCGACCTGCTCACCAGCGGTAGCCGGAGCGCAGACACCCTCCGGATTCATGGTGTAGGAACCTACTTCGGCAGTCGTTATGGCGCTGAGGCGGTGGTGCTCACCACCGGCACGTTCCTGGAGGGGCGCATCTGGATCGGCGGCCGCTCCCAGCCCGCCGGCCGTGCCGGGGAGGCTGCTGCCACCGGCTTGACAGATGCTCTACAGCGGCTGGGCTTGGAGGTGGGGCGCCTCAAAACCGGCACCCCCGCCCGGGTGGAGCGGGACAGTGTGGCCTTGGATGACTTGGAGGAACAGCCCAGTGATGCGGCGGATCGTTACTTCAGCTTTGATCCCGAGGCGTGGATCCATGGCCCCCAGCTCAGTTGCCACATCACCCGCACCACCGCCGCCACCCACCAACTGATCCGGGATAACCTCCATCTCACGCCCATCTATGGGGGCTTTCTCGATGCCAAGGGTCCCCGCTATTGCCCCTCCATTGAGGACAAGATTGTCCGTTTTGCCGAGAAGGAGTCCCACCAGATTTTTCTGGAGCCTGAGGGTCTTGACAGCCCTGAGTTGTATATCCAGGGCTTCAGCACAGGGCTACCCGAGGCGTTGCAATTACAGCTTCTGCGCACCCTGCCGGGGTTGGAGCGCTGCGTCATGTTGCGGCCCGCCTATGCGGTGGAGTATGATTACGTTCCCGCCACCCAGTGCTGGCCCAGCTTGGCAGTGAAAGGGATCCATGGCCTGTACACAGCAGGCCAACTGAACGGCACCACCGGGTATGAGGAGGCTGCGGCCCAGGGCCTGCTGGCGGGTCTCAATGCGGCACGGCAGCTTGGGGGGCAGCCCCCCCATCTGTTGTCTCGGGAGAGCAGCTACATGGGCGCCATGGTTGATGACCTGGTGAGTAAAGACCTGCGGGAGCCCTATCGGGTCCTCACCAGCCGGAGTGAGTACAGGCTCCTGTTGCGGGGCGATAATGCTGATCGACGGCTTACGCCCATGGGGCGGGAGTTGGGCCTGGTGGATGATCGCCGCTGGAGCCTGTTCGAGGCCAAGCAGATGGCCATCCAGGCCCAGCAGGATCTGCTGGAGACCACCCGCCTCAAGGCCAGTGATCCAGCAGGTGTGGCCCTGGCCAAGGTCAGCGGCGCTGCCATCAAAGGCTCCATCAGTCTGGCGGAACTCTTGCGCCGCCCTGGTATCCATAGCGACGATCTCCTCCGCCATGGCCTCATTCCCGGCCATGTCCCCGTCGCAGTTCAAGAGGGGGCAGAAATCGACATCAAGTACATGGGGTATCTGGAGCGTCAGCGCCAGCAAATTGCCGCGGTGCGCAAGCAGGACAGTCGCCGATTGGAGCCAACCATCCCCTACGAGAACATTGGCACCCTCTCCAAAGAGGGGCGGGAGCGCCTCAGCCATGTGCGACCGCTCACCTTGGGTCAGGCCAGCCGGATTCCCGGTGTGAGTCCAGCGGATGTGAACGCCCTGCTCCTGTGGCTGGAGCTACGGCAGCAGCGGCAGCAGCAGAGCAGTGATTTTTGTGTTCAGAAGAGGGTGGAGAAGCGCAGCTCCGGGGAATGATCCACCGGTGACGTAGAGATGTTCTGCTGCTGCCGTTCACCCACCAGGGAGACTTGCCATGGCTCCGCTTGGGTCTGTTGGGAAGAGGGCGCCACCGACCAGAGGCTGTAGTTCCTGCTGGTGGGGGAGAGGACCAGCATCAGGGCAGGGGTGAGGGTGATGTGGTCGTTGTGGGCGGGGAAGCCATAGGGAACCGCTGGGGAACCGTATCAACCAGGAGGGTAGTCAACTGTACGTTGCTCTTGGGCTTGATAGGGGTCTGGGAGTATCCGATAGGACGGACTTTCACTCGCCACTGAGGTGGGGTCTGTAGGTGCTCTTTCGGATAGCGATAATCAGCGATAGTCGTTGACCAGAATTTGGGCAAACGCCTGAAATGCATGAACTTCTTCGGGCGTAATCCTGACCCTTCCCCCAGAGATGAAGTCCTGAATGTGTGTCTCGATGCTATGGGAAGCCATGTCTAAATTCTCATTAGAGTACATAAAAGATAAGCCTAAGGCCATGTTACTCAGTAACCCGAGTTCTGTATAAGGGGATTGGAGGGAAGATCCTCTTGCCTTGGTTGAGTGCTGTGGGAAGCCTGATGGGAAGAGGGAAGAGGGGGAAGAGGCGACCCTGTTGCGACCTGTTTTCAGGCTGTCCAGCTCTTGGGT
>JAJDUS010000133.1 GCA_022826535.1 Prochlorococcaceae cyanobacterium jk18x1bzbins.87 | reverse complement strand
CCAGAAAACCTGGAAACATTGCAAGATTTCTTCAGACTTATTCACACTCTTTACATAGACTTATTACAAGACAACAGCCGCTCTCCTCTGTGGACACACTCCTAAACTGTTTTGGACTTTTCTTATTTTTCGTGGTGCCCTGGCGTATTGCAAAAGATGTAGGAATGAATGTTCAAGATTTTGTGAAGGTCAATATAAAAGACAAGAGGAACAACTAAAGAAAATGCGTCGTGCCGCCCAGGTTCCTAAACCATTACGAGGTTCGGGGATTTTTTAGTGCTTGGGGTTTGGGTAGGTGAGATTCGAGAACCGTGGGGGAGCAAGACTAGACGGAAGGCACTCCGCCAGTAGACCAACACCTCTCCCACCAACCCAGCCACCGCAGCACCGGGCTGAATCCACACAGAAGCAGTCACCTATGGAGTGCCCCTCACCGCGTCTCATTTGCAGCGGGTAGCGACCCGCCGTACCGGGCGTACTCGGCTGCAAATGACAACGCACCTCTGCAGCGCGGAATCCGAAATGTGTTGTTCTCGAACTCGTTTAGCAACGGACTAGGCCCGCAACCATTGGGGTGCAGCATCTCTGGGTCACGCACGGCACGGTCCAGGGCATCACGGCAGAAGACGCCCTCATGTGGTGAGATGCTGCAGCCCCATGGGATATGGGCCTCAGACGCGGGGATGCCTTGCGGGGCTTCACAGTTGTCCATCCAGGATGGGCAGGCTTTCTCTGGTGGCAGGTGGTCAGCAGCGGCAGGGCCGCAGCAGAGTCCTGCCACCAGCGCGACGAGCAGATGAGAGCGGTTCACGATAGTTGGGGTGAGTGGACGCCCAATGTATAATGGGTTGTGGGTGAAGGTGAATCTCCGGCTCTTCCAGCACCACCGAGGAGCCAGGCGGGGCGAAGAAGGCAGCGGTGAGAACGGGCAACACCTGGGAGATACTGATGCCCACGTCCCAAAGGTTTGCGGAAACAGCCTGTGAATCAATCACAACTTCATAGTGGTTAGAGCGACCAACTTGGCGAACCCTGAACCGGTCGGCCAAGTTCATCTTCTGGAGCCACGTGGAGATGCTGCTATGGAGCGTTCAATGCGGAAACAATGGCCATCTTTGGAATTCTGAAGACGAAGCTCCTTGATGAACGTTGAGCCCGCCCGAGTTTGACCGTAGCTGGCGGCAAAGCGGCCACTTTTGACCTGATTGCGTCTTTCAGTGATGGTCCGCTGGAAGGAGAAACTAATGGAGAAATGGCGATCCTTTGCTCCCCGTTTGTGGATGCTCTTGAGCTCTCCAAAATTGAAAAGGTCTGTGGAAATATCCCCACCCAAGTTGAGGTGGATGGTGCGATCCGATGATTCCGCTGTCTGCTTCAGCAGCAACAGGCTTTGGATGAGGGAGGATTTTCCCGAAGAGTTTGTCCCCAACACCAGGGTGACCGGTGCCAAGGTGATGGGGCCGGTGTCTGTCCAGGACTTGAACTGCTTCAGGTGCAGGGAGGTGAACATTGCTGTTGTGATGCCGCAATTTGCCCTGCCGCCATCTTCCGGCCAAGGGTGGAGTTTGAGCCTACCTCCTCCTCCGCACCACCACCAACCCCACACAAAGGACGCCAATCAAGGGGCCTGGGGGGAGATTCAGCAGAAGGGCCAACAGGAAGCCGCCAACGCTGAGCACCGCCTGTCTCAGGCTGGTGGCCCCGGCCAGGCCAACCAGGGCGGGCGCACACATGAGACCGATCACCAGCACCACCCCCACGGCAGCCATACTGCTGACGATCACAAAGGCCGTGATCCCCGCCATGGCCAGTTTCAAACCCGAGTTCTGGATAAGGTCAGGAGAGGCTAGGGATGGCGACTGTGCCCATCCTCAGCTTCGGCTGTGCCAGGGTGTAGGCCGGTAGGCAAGAGAGGATATGGACGAAGGCATTGGTGGGAGATCGATGGCGGCTATGCTCCAAACCCATTCCCACCTTCAGCTTGGCAAAGAGGGTTTCAATGATGCAGCGTTTGCGCAGTAAGAGCCTGTCCAGCAGGGGGAGGAGGTAGTTCTTCATGTTGCGGCGGATGCCAGTGATCAGGTGCAGGCCACGCTGCCACAGGCGCTTCATGAGGGATTTGCTGATGTAGCCCTTATCAGCGAATACCTTGCCCCGCAGTGCGCTGACCATGCGCTCCAATGGTTTGCGATCATCCCCATTGCCGCTTGTGATCTTGAATGCCCTGATCTCGCCCTGATGGTTAATGAGCAGGTGGAGCTTGAAGCCAAAGAACCAACCCATGCTACTGCGGCCCCGTTGGGCCAGGTCTCGGAACACCTTGTTGCGACGGATGCGTGGGTTATGGCAAACCGCTAGCTTGGTGCTGTCGGCAAAATAGATGCCGGTTTTCTGGCCACGATAACAATGCAGGAGGAGGTACAAGGGCAGCAGGAGCCTTGGCATCAAGGCCACAAATCTGCTATAGCTGGGGAGTTGGCCAAAGCAATGGCGGAACTCTTGCTCCACGCCATAGCGCCAGAAGTGCTTGAAATCCTTGTAGGAGGAGAGATGGAAGAGTACCATGATGAAAAGCATCTCGCCGAGGGAGAGCGTGCCTGCCCGTCGGCGCTGGCCGTCTGAGGGGAGCAAGTGGTGCTGTTGCCAGTCATTGAAGAGCTTGGCAAAGTCATCCGGACAGCAGAAGAGTGCGACGGTAGAATCTTGCATGAGGGGGCCTGCCGCTTGTGTGGTTACACGGATACTGAATCGGGTCATGCCCGCTTTGGGAAGAGTCCTCTCACCCCCATGAGCGCCTGGGGACGCTGCCTGCTCCCAGGCTGAGAGGCCTGTTGGAGCAGAACAGAACAGAACTGTCCCCCAGAGGTTTTCCTCTGATGGAGGGTCTCTCCCGAAAGCGCCTGGTGGCCCCTTCTTTGAACTCCCCTTATCCAGAACTGGGGTTAGGGTTAGGGACTCACAGTCCGCAGGCGGCAACGGATTGCCACAACCGCTTTTGCCCAATTGACTGGTTAGGGAAGGCCTCGCCGGTTCTGCTTGCATTGGTCAATCAATGCCGCCAGCCCAGGGAGTTCGCCAAGGCCAGCTCAGGATCAACAGCCGCCCATCCTGGTGTAGCAGTCAATTCACCTCCCCAGGGCGGCAGCGCCAGCCATGTGTCCAGCACTTTCCAGCCTTGGGCCGCCTCCCCCAACCGCTGCCCTGTGGCCAGTTCCAGCGCTGCAGGAAAACCCATGGGTGTGCTGTGCAAGTGGACTTCAGGCTTCCCCAACCATGGGAACTGGGCTGGCAAGAATCCTTCGCCTGGATAGGGTCCTGGGCAGAGAAGCCAGCGCCTGACACCCATGACTTGGGCAGGCTGAAACGATCTCTTCAAGAGAGGAAAGCCCATAGGCTGGAGGCTGGGTTTAAAATGGTTTGCCACCTCCTGCAGGGATGTATCAAGTCCCCATATAGGCCCCAGGCGGTTGCTCAGCGCGGCCATGCCCAATGCCCAATGCCCAATGACCCCCTGATTCCTGCGACAGCACAGGTCGGCCAGGGGCAGGCCCCTACCCATCCAATTCTTCTGCACCAGTCAGGGGGTGGGACATCGCCCCACCTGGCCCCGGATGCTTTTCCAAGGCAGGTCCAGCCATGGGCTTCCTGGGGGCACTTCCCTAACCTTCTCCGGGGCGCTACTGGCCCCTCTCCTGTTCTTCGTCCCTACGCTTCATGAATCCATTGCCACCCCTGTGTTCGCCCAATCTGCAGAGAATTGCCCGGTCTCCGATGTTATTTTGAGCAACCCACTTGCCACCCCGGAAGTCACTGCAGATTCCGGAGACCTGAGGGGTTTTGCCCTGTCCGCAAAACAATATCTGGAGAGTGGTATTCAGATGTCCACCTCCAACCCGGATGCAGTTCAGCCACTCTATTTTGCATGTCTTGCAAGGACTAGGGGCCCCTGGAATTCCGGAGCCAACTATGTGGTCACCATATCAACGCCCCCAGGCAAAACAGGAAGAGTCGTCCTCCACGCCAACGACTCGGCACTCAGTGGCAGGCTTCTCCGGGATGATTTCTATCAAGAGTTGACCCAGGGAAACGCTGGAAACCCCCGATTCAAGCCAATAATAAGAAGGAGAAAGCTGAATTATGTAATTGACAGAGCGTTTTCTGGGTCAAAAGGCCTTATTTCGCTTCTCAATGGCCTTCATGGTTCTTAATAACACCGTGAAAGCAGTGTGTTGACACACTACTCCCACGTCTATGCTGCCATTGCTAATAATCTATTTCTTGCCAGATAGAGATTGGTTAGACCTGCCAAAACCATCATTTT
>JAJDUS010000121.1 GCA_022826535.1 Prochlorococcaceae cyanobacterium jk18x1bzbins.87 | reverse complement strand
CGGCGATCCGGCGATCCGGCGATCCGGCGATCCGGCGATCCGGCGATCCGGCGATCCGGCGATCCGGCGATCCGGCGATCCGGCGATCCGGCGATCCGGCGATCCGGCGATCCGGCGATCCGGCGATCCGGCGATCTAAATAAAGAGTGATTTTGATGGCCGTCATGTCAAGGGCCTGTATCAACCGGAAACGGCCCTCCCCTTTTGATCCCCAGCCCCTGCTTGCAGCGGCGCCCTGACTTTGCTTGCTTTTCCCCAATGATTGAGCCCTCCGCCTCAGGATTTGGATTTCGTGCTTGCTCCTGCTCCGCCATAGCAAGTGCCGGGGGCAATGCACAGCAACGAATGGCCACTCTAAGTAGTGCATCGAGGCAGGTGCAGGCAAGGGGTTGGCTCAACCTAAAATCTTGGCCGCGTTTTGGCAAGGTTCCCTCTCTAGATCCGGAACTTCGGGTTCGGGTTAGGATGGCCACAACCCTCAGACCTCCTCCGTCTCCCCCTTGCTGCCCCCTGAGACCATTGTTGGCACAACCCATCTGCTGGTGTTGGCCAAGGTTTTGCCCCTGCTCCATCTGCTGCTGGGTCTGACGTTGGCCGCCTGGACCCTGCTGTTTCTTTTTCGCATTGTTCTCACCTGGTATCCCCAGGTGGATCTTCAGCAGGGGGGCTGGCGCCTCATCCATGGTCCCACGGAGCCTTTTCTGGCCCCCACCCGCTGCTGGGTGGCCCCCATCGGCGGTGTGGATGTAACCCCGGTGATCTGGCTGGGTCTGGTGAGCCTGTTGCGGGAGTTGCTGGTGGGCCAACAGGGCCTGCTGACCATGGCCATCAGGTGAGTGGCCGGTTGAGCATGTCCTGCTCAATGAACTTTGTATGCACGGTCCCCTTGAGAAACTCGGGCCGCTCCAGCAGTTGACGGTGGAAGTCAATCGTGGTGCTCACACCGGTCACAGCACACTCGCTGAGGGCGCGGCCCATGCGGGCAATGGCCTGTGGCCGGTCCTGTCCCCAGGTAATAATTTTGGCGATCAAAGAATCGTAATAGGGGGGGATGGTGTAGTCGGTGTACACGTGGCTGTCCACCCGCACCCAAGGCCCCCCTGGGGGAAGCCAACCACTGATGCGTCCCGGTGCGGGTCGAAACCCATGGCGTGGATCCTCTGCGTTAATGCGACACTCAATGGCATGACCCTGGAAGCGCACGTCCTTCTGGGTGAGACGCAAGGGTTGGCCAGCGGCGATCTGCAACTGCTGCGCCACCAGGTCAATCCCGGTGACCATCTCCGTCACAGGATGTTCCACCTGGATGCGGGTGTTCATCTCCATGAAATAAAACTGACCGCCGGGCTCCAGGAGAAACTCCACCGTCCCGGCCCCCTCGTACTGGATGGCCTTGGCCGCACGCACCGCTGCTTCCCCCATCTTGCGCCGCAATTTTGGCGTCAGGTGCGGGCTTGGGGATTCCTCAAGAATTTTCTGATGGCGCCGTTGCAGGGAGCAGTCCCGCTCCCCCAGATGGATTACGCTGCCGCGGCTGTCCGCCAAAACCTGGATCTCCACATGGCGGGGCCGGATGACCAGCTTTTCCATATAAAGCCCCGGGTGACCAAAGGCTGCCTCCGCCTCCCCCTGGGCTGTTTTGAACATCTTTTCCAGGGCTTCCGGCTTGGATACCAGGCGCATGCCCCGGCCGCCCCCACCTGCAGTCGCCTTGATCATTAAGGGATAGCCCACTTCATCCGCCAGTTGACGGGCATGGTTCAGATCTTCCACAAGACCAGGGCTACCGGGCACCGTGGGGACACCGGCCTGCTGGATGGTGGCCTTTGCCGTGGACTTGTCCCCCATGGTGCGAATGGCATCCGGAGACGGGCCAATGAACTTGATGCCGTGGTCTCCACAGATTTCCGCAAAGCGGGAACTCTCCGCCAGGAACCCGTAGCCTGGATGAATGGCATCAACCCCGCGGGATGTGGCGGCGGCAATGACGTTGGCCACATTCAAGTAGCTTTTGGCGCTGGGGCCTTCCCCAACGCAGACCGCCTCGTCCGCCAACTGGACATGGAGGGCATTGCTGTCCACAGTGCTGTGGATGGCCACCGTAGGAATGCCCAAATCACGGCAACTGCGGATGATCCGCAGCGCAATCTCACCTCGGTTGGCGATTAAGACCTTGCCAAGGGCCATCCACAGCGACACCAGCAATGGTGGATCGTATCAGTGCCTGATACACCAGGCCAATGGGTGGATGCATGGTGTTTAATAAAAGGGCAGCCATGAACTGCCCAACAACAGCGGATGTGGTGGAATTGGTAGACACGCACGTTTGAGGGGCGTGTGGCTTCGGCCTTGCGAGTTCAAATCTCGCCATCCGCATGGTTTTTCCCCAGAGTGACATCATCCTGGTGTCCAACGGACCAGGTGAGTTGCTGACCTGGGTGCGCCCCCTGGCCCGTCAGCTGCACCGTGATCTGGTCTCCACCCCTGCCCTTGCCACGGCCCAACTCCACCTGGTGCTGACCCCATGCCCCCATGCCCACGGCGAGGAGGCCAGATCTGCGGCTGAGCTGGGGGTGTTTGACCAAATCATTCAGGCGCGCTTCTTCTGGCATCTGCTGTTACAACCTCGCCGCTACCGGCGCTGGCGTCCCCAAGGGGTGGTGGTGTTTCTGGGGGGTGATCAATTGTGGGCCGTGCTGTTGGCAGCCCGGCTGGGCTATCGCCACATCTGCTATGCCGAATGGGTGGCCCGCTGGCCACGCTGGTGTGACCGCATTGCGGCCATGGGGCCCACGGCTTATGGGCGGGTGCCACGTCGCTGGCGCCCACGGGCGCAAATCGTTGGCGACCTGATGGGGGATGTCCCCCAGGGCCAAACCCGAGACCCAACCATCTCCCCCCCAGGGCAACCGGTCCAGCCACCATCCCCAGCCACCATTGCCCTGCTTCCCGGCTCCAAGCCAGCCAAGCTTTGTGTGGGGCTGCCCTTCATGCTGGCCACCGCTGAGCAACTCCACCAACAACATCCAGACTGTCGCTTTCTTGTACTCCTGGCCCCCACAGTGCGTTGCCAGGACCTGCTTCATTTTGCCGGCCCACAGAATCCCCTGGCCGCCACCTTTGGCGCCAGCGCCGTTCGGCTGGAGGCCCCTTCCCCATCCCATCGCCACTGGTCACTCTGCACGGCTGCAGGGGTTCGGATTGCGGTGGTGGACCGCCACCCCGCCCATGAACAGCTCCGGCGCTGCACCATGGCCCTCACCACCGTTGGGGCCAATACCGCCGAACTGGGGGGCCTTGCCGTTCCCATGCTTGTGGTGTTGCCCACCCAGCACCCCCAGGTGATGGGAGCCTGGGACGGACCGTTGGGCCTCCTCAGCCGGGCGCCCCTCCTGGGGCCCATCGTCACCAGGGCGGCCTTGTCCATTGTACTGGGGCGCGGCTCCGGCCTGGCCTGGCCCAATCTCCAGGCGGGTCGCATGGTTGTGCCGGAGAGGATCGGACCCATCACCCCAACGGAAATTGCCCAGGAGGTGTTGGTTCTGCTGCGCCATCCCGCCAGCCTGGAGGCCATGGCCATGGCATTGCGGCAGTTACGGGGACCAGGGGGGGCAACCGCAGCCCTTAGCGCCATGGTGCTGGAGGTGCTGCGGTTGCAGTTCCACTGCCGCCGCGGTAAGCCCCTGCCGCCTGTGGCGGCGCAGCCCTAAACATCGCCCTCCTCCTGCCAGGGATCCGCCAACTCGTCGGTGGGCCGGGAACGCTGGCGGCTATGGGACCCCATCTCAGGGGGGGGACTCTCCTCCTCCCAATAGGGATTGGCAGTTTGACGCGGTGGGGCAGGACTGTCGTCGCTCAGGTAAAGACGCTGGGACGCGGCGTCGCGGCGGCCCCGCTCAGCATCCACATACTCCAACTCCGGCTCCGTCTCGTCGTACTGGCTCCGGGTCTGATTCAGGGTGAAATCACCACGTAATGCTTCCTGCTGGCGTTGCTCTTCCTGGTCGGACTGTCCGGGGGCCAACTGGTTTTCCACGGGAATGACGGCGCCATAGGTCTGCTGCTCCTGGCGCTCCCAACTCTCGCCGCCGATGCCCAGCTTTTCCAGCAGTCCGGAACTGGCCTGCTCAAGCTTCTCTTCTGCGCCTTCATAGACAATGATGCGATCAGGGCCGGAGCTGACAATCTCCGCCGCCCCCAACTCCCAGGTGCTGAGCACCCCATTGGCCAGGACAGGGATTCCAAGGGCAGCAATCAGGAGGGTGACCAGCTCCCCTGTTTCCACGTCAAAGCTGAAACCCAACACACGACCCAACTGCTCTCCGGACTCGGTAATCACCTGGCAGTTGATCATGCGGCTGTAGCGCTCCGGATTAAAGCCCTCCACCACGGCATCACAGGAGTCCACCAGCACCACGTCTCCCACTTGGCGAATCTCCCGGAGGAACATCCAGCGGGGAACCCCTGGCAGCAGGCGGGTCAGGACATTGTCCCTCAGACCCAACGCCACCACCTCCCGACGGTCCACGTCCACCACAATTTCCCCCACAAGACCGAGGCGCCGCCCGGAATCCTTGGCAATCACCTGGGTGCCCATGAACTCGGAGCGTAACCAGAGACGGTTGGACGGGATGGTGGTGATGGATGAGGAAATAGAAGCCAAAAGGTTCAGCGGTGAGTGGCTCAATTGTTCCAGACATTCTGGAACAGAGGCGGAATACAGTCTGTCTGGAAGACAACTAGGCAGCCCGGTGGGGTAGACCAATCACCTGGGTATGGGCCCCCCGGGCCTGGGTCACCCCAATGGTGCGCTGGGCGGCGGCGATCATGGGGCGACGGTGACTCACCACAAGAAATTGGGCCAGCTGGGCTTGTTGCCCAATCAATCTGGCCAGGTTCTCCACATTGACTCCATCCAGGAAGCTATCCACCTCATCCAAAGCATAGAAAGGGGAGGGGCGAAAACGTTGCAGGGCAAACAGGAAGCTGAGGGCAGTCAGGGACTTTTCCCCCCCGGACATGGCGCTCAAACGGCGCATGACCTTGCCTTTGGGATGAGCCACCAGGGTGAGGCCGCCGGACAGGGGGTCTGTTTCGTCATCCAGTTGGAGGTGGCCTTCTCCATCGGAGAGCTGGGTAAAGATCTCCTTGAAATGCCCATTGACACCAGTAAACGCCTCCATAAAGGCCTTTTTCCGCAGCGTGGCCATGGTCTCAATGCGCTGCAAGACCCCCTCTCGCTCATCCTGAAGCACGGTCAACCGCTCCCCAATGGCGGCAAGCCGTGTCTCCAGCTCTTCCAACTCCTCCAGCGCCAGCATGTTGACAGGTTCCAGGGCGCTCAAACGGTGTTCCAGCTGGTGGATGTGCTGCTGCAAGGACTCCAGGCCCGCAGCCCTCAGCGCGTCAGAAAGCTGGGGAGGGGGATCCGGCAGCTCTGCCCGCTGCAGGCGAATCTGTTCCTCCAGGACCATCTGCTGATCCTTGAAGGCCTGTTGCTTCTCCTCCAACTGCTGGCGCCGCCATGTGCCCTCGTGGATCTTTTGATTGAGCTGCGCCACAGCCGCCTCCAGTTGATCGCGATGCTGACGCCGCTGCCCCAGGGCCTGTTGCAACTCCTGGAGTTTGGCCTGCAGGGTCTGGCGTTCCTGGTCCAGGTGCTGTTGCTCCGTGGCCAACTCCCGCTGGCGCTGGTCCAGGGCTTGGCGGTCTCGCTGCAACTGCTTCCCTTCCCGGTTCAGCAGTTGGCGTTGGTCGGCGAGGCGCTGCTCCTGCAACTGATGCTCCCGCAGGGCAGATCGCAGGGCCTCCCGTTGGGCCAGATTGGCAGTGTGTTGCGCTTCTGCCGCCTTCAGCATCTCCTGCAGGTGTTGCCACTGCCCACTGGCCAGGTCGGCGCCGTCATCCTCGGCTGCAGCGGACGCCTCCAGCAGGGCCAATTGTTGCTGCTGCACCTTCAGTTCTTCGTCCAGCGCTTGCAGCCGCGCCCGGCTCTCCCTGATGCACATACCGCTGACGGTGATGCGTTGCTGTTGCTGGTTCAGGGTCCTGGCCAGGGGACCATGTTGCGCCAGCAGACTGCCGTGCTCTGCATCAACAGCCGCCAGCCGACAACTGACTTCCGTAGACCGCTTCTGTACAGCATCCACAGTTTGGCGCTGTTTGGCCTCTTCCTGCAGACAGGTGCTCAGATGCTGTCCCAACTCCAGCAGCCGCTGCCGGAGAGGCTCCGCCTCATCCGCCTGTTCACTACTGCTGAAGCCGAGGCGATCCCGGCGGCGCTGAAGGCTCCCACCCGTCATGGCGCCACTGCGCTCCAGGAGATCCCCCTCCAGGGTCACGCAACGGTGCTGCCCCAAGAGGCGGCGCGCCTGATCCAGGGTCTCAAACACCAAGGTCTCACCCAGCAGATAGGCAAAAACCTGCCCATAGATGGGGGCAAAGTGAACAAGGTTCACAGCACGGTCCACCAGGCCTTGCAACTGCAAGTTCCCGTGCGCCATGGCGGATCGGGCTGCGGAGGGGCGCAGTCGATTGAGGGGCAGGAAGGTGAGGCGCCCAGCGCGGTGACGCTTGAGGAGCGCAATGGCTTGTGCGGCAATCTGGTCGTCATCCACAACCACATGGTTGAGGCGGGCGCCAGCAGCCACTTCCAACGCCAGACGATGGGGTGGATCCACCTCACCCAGCCGGGCAACAGGACCGTGGATGCCGGGCAGCCCACTCTCCAGAATCAAGCGCAGCGCCCCAGTGCCGCGGCTTTCTTGCAGCACTTCACGGCGGCTTTCCAGTTTTGCCAGGTCCTGCTCCAACTGCGCCTGATCCCGTTCCAGCCGTTGGCGGCTGCGCTGCAACAGCCCCAGTGTTCTGTTCCCTTCGTTGCACGCTGTCTGGAGCGTTTCCAACGTCTGTTGGAGTTGGGTCCTCTGGGCGGCCAGGTCATCGAGCCGGGCCTGGTCTTGCCGGTGGCTGGTTTCCGCCTGCTGCTGCTTCTCCTGCCAGTCCTTCAGTTGCTGTTCTTCCTGCTTGAGCCGCTCCTGAAGCTGGAGTTGCTCGGTGCGCAGGGGCTGGATGCCGGCCCGCAGTGTGGCCATGGCCTGTTGCCGGTCTTGATAGGCCTGCAGCCAGCTTCCGGAACGGTCCGCCAACTCCCCCAGCTGCTGGCGCTGTTGCGCCACAGCTCGATCCGTGTCTGCGCAGCGGGCCTCCACAGCTTCCAGTTGGGCGGCATGGTTGACGCCGGCCAACGCTTCTGCTGCGGCCTCTAACTGGCGACAGCGGCTGCGCCAGTGGTGTTGCCGTTGCGCAAGATCCCCCTGGTCCTGGCTCTGCAAGCTGCGCTGCAGCTCCCGCTCCCGGCTCTGCAACCCTGCCAACTCCCCCTGCACTGATAACAGTCGGCTTTCTCCAAGGGCTTTCACCTGCTCCTGGACCTCCTGCAGGCGTTGCATCTTCTGATGGCGCGCTTGGGTGAGCTGCTCCTGTCTGGTCAGCAGGGCGTGTTGTTCCTGCTGGTTCTGCCCCTGGCGGGCCACCAGGTCTTC
>JAJDUS010000114.1 GCA_022826535.1 Prochlorococcaceae cyanobacterium jk18x1bzbins.87 | reverse complement strand
TTGCTGCTGGAGCGACTCTGGCAACGGGGCCTTCACCTGGTCACCAGCATTCGCCGCAACATGAAGAACGACTTGATACCCATGCTGGACAAAGGGCTGGTGCCCAAACGATTCATTATTGAAACCCTCTTTGACCAGCTGAAGTCCAGCATGGGCCTAGCGCACACCCGACACCGATCCCCCAGCAACCCCCTCCTCCACATTCTCTCATCCCTGGCGGCTTACACCCTGGCACAACCCAAGGTCAACATTGGCAACATCGGTATCCCCAACACCATGCCCAGCATCACAACCTCCTCTTGATCTTATCCAGAATTGAGGTATTAGAAACTCCCTTTACAAAGCTGAAGTCAGGCATGGGGTTGGAGCACAGCCACCACCGGTCCCCCATCAATGCCTTTGTCCATAGCGTCCACATCCCTACTCTCCCCTGACCTTATCCAGAACTGAGGTTCAGATTAGGGAAACACTGGGAAATCAATCCCTTTCTGGCTCAGTCCTGGCTTTTCAAAAGCCTTGCTGTAAGAAGGGAGTGATAGTCTTCTGTGAAAGCGCTTTGAAGTTTTCCAATGTGTCCTTAGCAATGTATTTAGTTGTTAATATATTCAGTTATTGAGGACTGCTTTTGTAGATCCACAGAATCCGTATTGCGCATTCACCAGGAGTTTCAGTGGAGCCCATACTTGATGGCAAAGCAGCTTGTCAAGCGAACAAGGCCGACGGTCAATGAGACACTTGCTCAACTCATGCAACTGGCGCTGCTGGAAAACATCACCGGGAAGTATCGGGGCCGCGTGCTTGCCTATCGGCAATATCCTGCCATCTTGAGCGAGGAGACGGATCCTTTATCGCCATAGCCATCACTTCTCCTGAAAAATCTCTCTCTTCACAGGCTGACCATCTCTTGGGGGACTTTCTGCTCTTGTGCTCAAGCTGAACTGAGCCGTTGGACTTTGCTCTGTCCAAACCGGGCTTTGAGTTGACGCAGAACCATCGGGATGCGCTCTGTCCAGGGGGAGTGGCGCAGGGCATGGCGTAGTGATTCCGAGCTGACACCCTCATCCAGGGCATTGGCGTTGCAGCCTGGGAACCAGTGGTTATCCCTACTCATCAGCCCATAGCGGGCTTGCACATAGCTCTCCAGATCCCACCCTGCCCACAGGTTATAGAGCCAGAGCAGGACCGCCAAGTTCAGTTGTCCAGGCGTGTCTTGCCAGTGGGGAAGCCCCTGTCTCCAGGAGCGGACCCATTCAGCGCCAAGGCGTTTCTGTTGCTCCGCCTCAAGACGCTGGCGGATCGGCGGCAGCAACCGCGGGGCATCCTCCAACTGCGCCACCGCCTCCATATGCAACTCCAGGTCTCCAGGCTGGGCCGCCCCAACGCTGATGGTGTGAACACCAGGTTGTGCAAGGCAAAATAGATCGTTGAAGACGATGGGATGCAGGGGGGCGCATAACGCCAGCAGGCAAGCGGAAGGGCTGTGGAGATGACCACCTTTATCCGTGGGACTGATGATGAACACCCCCATATCATGCTGTCGGGCAGCAGCAATGGCTGGGTGGTTATCCTGGCGAATATAATACCAGTGCAGGTTCACATAGTCGAAAGCGTCTGTCTCGATGGCCGCCACGATCACATCGGTGGGACCATGGGTGGAGAAACCCACATGGCCGATGCGGCCCTCCCGCTGCCAACGGCGCACCACCTGCAAGCAGCCACCGGGGCGGGTTGTCTGCTCCAGGTGTTCCGGAAGATTGATGCCGTGGATGGCCAGAAGATCAATGCGCCCACAGCCTAGCAAGGCCATGCTCTCCTCCAGCTCCGCCTCAAACTGCCGGGCATCCTTCCGGGGGGGCACCTTGGTTTGCACAATGCGTTGGAGATCCGGCGTGACGGCAAATGCCCGCCCCAGTTGCCGCTCCGAACTGCCGTAGTGGCGCGCTGTTTCAATATGGTGCATCCCCAGGTGCCGGGTGCGGCGCAGGAGCACCTCCACATTAGCTTGATTGTCGTCCGGGATCTGGTCCCAGTCCAGGTCGCTCCAACTTTGCTGAAAGCGCATACCCCCCAGGGAGAGAACGGGAACATTCAGCCCGGTTCGCCCAAAACGACGGCAGGGGACAATGTGGACCATGGATCAACCCCGGTGCTGGATCGGTTCAGGAGATGCTAAGGCCATCACCCTGCCCTGGCGGCTGGTAATCCTGGCAAAGTCATCAAGACACCAGACCGGCGGGACGGCAAGGTCTTCGACGAAGGGGCCTTCCCCTTGGGGAAAGACACAGCCACTGAATCAAGCCATGCCCGGCTGGGGGAGCACCCCCCTATGGGGGCCAGGTGACATGGCCTCTCCCACAGCTGAGAAGCTTGCTGGATCACCAGCCCCCTACAACAGAGGCTTTCTCCCCATGCAGGGGTTCCCGCGGCAAGGGTTTATCCCTTCTTGATTTGCCCTTATTCAGAGCCAGGATTATGGGTGGCCAAGCCAGCAGTCGCAGCAGGACGGTGGTGTGGATCTTTAAGCAGTACTCATCAGTTCAGAGAGGTTGAAAGCTGTTCTCCGCTGGTAATGTTTCCACAGGGTGTCATGGCAGTGGCGGCGTTCTGAATGGGCTTTTGCACATTTAAATTCTCAAGAACATCAACGATTGAGGTTGCAAATCCTAGCCCCTCTCCAAAACTATGTTTGTAAGTTACAATTCCTATCACTTCTCCTTTGTCATTGATCATTGGTCCACCGCTATTGCCTGGATTGACAGAAGCATCTGTTTGGATCAGTGCTACGCCTTTGGGAATATTGCTGAACTCACTAGAAGAAGTACGAATTGCGCTGACAATTCCCTTGGTTACTGTGTTTGCTAAGCCCAATGGACTTCCTAGAATTGTGATATTTTCACCAGGATTAGGATAAGTATTGTAGCATAATGGTAGTGAAGAGATTTTAGGTGGTTGATCGACTTGAATCATAGCGAAGTCAGATTCGTAACTCTTGAAAATTACATCTCCTTCAAGTCTTGTCCCATCAAAGTATGTGACATCAACCTTCTTGGATGGTCCGGCTACATGCCTGTTTGTGAAAATGAGTCCTTGAGGTTCTGCAATAAACCCTGTTCCAGAAGCAGATCCTCTTTTGATTGCTACAACTCTTTGCAGTGTTTCACCAACTAAAGCCTGAAAGGTGCCTACGTCTGGTGTTTCCATGGCAACAAGATTGAAATTAGGTGGCTCTGTAGTTTTCAATAAAGAGACATAAAGATTTTTTAACGAACCAAGAGTTTCTGCACCGATTTTTAAAGACAGTTTATTTGAAAATCTGCCGCGCCTTAGCTGCAATAGATTTCTGTATCTATCTCCAAGCTCAATTCTCAAATAAGATGGATTGTCTGAGATTGTCTTTACTACTGTTGATGGTAAAACAAATTGACCATTTTCGCCGTACAATTTGAACTTCTTACCACTGACATCAATCTCTATAGGACTTGAAAAAGGATAAGACTCTACTCCTCCTACACAACCAAACAACAAAGAACATCCATGTTTTATTATTAAATTACCTTCAAGTGAGTCAACTGTCCACTTGGTCTCCAATGATACTTCGTTAATACCACCTGAGCTGTTAGTTTGACGAAAATGATCTCTATCAAGGATAAAATACTCAGAAGAGTTGTCAGATTGATTCACCTTGATGATTTTTGAATATGGCAGCTTCTTGGATTGAGCAAAGGATTTCCAGTCAGGAGGAATCTGAACTGAGATTTCCACGTCAAATGGAATTAGATTTGATTCTACATCTGGATTCATGGTGTCAGCACTATCAAGAGAACAAAGCCTGCCTTGCTGACGCAAAATCAGACATTCGTTCTCGGCAGCTCTGCGTTCGGAAGCTTCAATCCTCCGTTGCAGACTACTCTTGGTGCTACTCTCTTCAGCTTGGCCTTGGGCTGTAGGAGGCAAGGCCAGGAGCCCCCCTATAAGAGAGAATGCCACGGGCCAGGTCCAACAGGGCAACTTGATCAGATCTTGAGACTTGCCCCCTAAGAAGCGAGACCTGGCCTTCGGTGTTGGGGGGGGGCAAGCAAGCACTGCCATCTGAGAAAAGTCGTTTAGTCAATGTATCATACCACATGCCTCAGCCGTGGAAAACAGCTTGGGCAGCAGCCTCAGCCAGGGCCGTGGTGGTGGGTTCATAGAAGCCAATGGCCAACCGGGGCCAAAAGCCAATGGCCAATGTGGGCACCAGCAGGCTGAGGGCAATGGTCAGTTCCCGGGGATTGACGTCCCCCACCTGGGCCAGGGCGGGAATCCTCGGCCCGAAAAACACCCGGCGGCACATGGAGAGGAGGTAGACCGGCGTGAGCACCAGCCCCACCGCCGCCAGCAACACCGCCACCACCCGGAATGCCGTGGTGAACTGATCAGCAGAGGTGATGCCCAGAAACACGGTGATCTCACTCACAAAGCCACTCATGCCCGGCAGGGCCAGGGAGGCCAGGGAACTGGTAAGAAACAGGGCAAAGGTGACCGGGATCGCCTTGGCCAAGCCCCCCATGTTGGGAATGGACAGGGTGCGGGTGCGTCCATAGAATACGCCAGTGACAAAAAACATGGCCGCTGCAATCAGTCCATGGCTGATCATCTGTAACATCACACCACTGAAGCCCAGGCTGTTGATGGCGGCCAGCCCCAAAAGGACAAACCCCATGTGGCTGATGGAGCTACAGGCAATGCGCCGCTTCACGTTATCCTGGGCCAGGGCATTGAGGGCCCCATAGATGATATTGACGATCCCCAGAATCATCAACGCCGGTGCCAGTTGGGCATGGACATCCGGCAGCATCTGCACATTGAAACGCAACAAGGCATAGCCCCCCATTTTCAGCAACACCCCGGCCAATAACATGGAAATAGGGGCGCTGGCCTCCCCATGGGCATCGGGGAGCCATGTGTGCAGGGGAAACATGGGCAATTTTACCCCAAACCCCACCAGGAACCCCAGGTAACACAGCAGGGCCACACTGCCCTGGGGAGGGTGGCTAGCCATGGTGGCCAGGTCGAGGCTGAAGCTTTCCCCCATGAACGCCAGCACCAGGCCGCTGAGGAGGATCAGCAGAGAGGCCAGGGCGGTGTAGAGGATAAACTTGGTGGCGGCATATTGACGACGGGGGCCGCCCCAGATGGAGATGAGCAGATACACAGGCACCAACTCCAGTTCCCAGGCCAGGAAGAACAGCAGAAAGTCCTGCGCCAGGAAGACCATGGCCTGGGCAGAGGCCTGCACCAACAGCAAGCCGTAATAGAGCCTGGGCTTGCGGGCCAGCGGCCAACTGGCCACAGCCGCCAGCAGGGTCACCAGCCCGCTGAGCACCACCAGGGGGGCTGATACCCCGTCTGCAGCCAGGGACCACTCCAAGCCGATGGCCGGAATCCAACTGATGCGCTCCACCAATTGCAGGCCACTGTCGCCACTGACGAAATGACGGCTGAACACCAGCGCCATCAACAGCAGATCCCCCATCAAGGCGCTGACGGCAATGGTCCTGGGTCCCGCCACCCGATCCTCCGGCAATAACGGCAAGATCAGTGCAGCCAGCAGGGGCAGCAGCACAATGGCGCTCAGCCAGGGGAAAGCCGAGCTGGAAAGAGCAGAACCCATGGGCCAAACCACAAGACAACAGACAAAACAACAGCCTCCCCTGCCAAGGGACAAGGGGCACCGGTCACCCTATCAGCTTGCGCCAGGCTTCTGAGTAGAAGTACTCAGGCTCATTCCACGGCCTGGCAGACTGCTGGAAAATTCTGGAGTCCCACGGCGTGATAGTGGGCTTCCACCTCCTGCTCCCGCCAGGCCTGCACCATGGCCTTGCCCACGTTCACCTCCGCCTCCCGGCTGCTCAGCGCCAGGATGGTGGGGCCGGAGCCACTGATCACGGCTCCCCAGGCACCTGCCGCCAGGGCCGCCTGTCGCACCTGGGGGCCGTGGGGAATGAGGGGCCAGCGGTAAGGCTCATGGAGGCTATCCCGGAGACCATCGGCAATCAAGGCGCCATTGCCACTGCGTAAACCGGAGAGCAATACGGTGAGGGCCGAGAGATTGTTCACCGCATCCTGCAGGGGGACGGTCCAGGGTAGGGCGCGCCGGGCTTCACTGGTGGAGAGGCGCACGTTGGGAATGGCCACCACAGCCCGCACCCGCTCATGCCAGGGGCAGGACACCACCCGCCACCGTTGACCCGGGATGCGGGAGGCGAGGCAAAGTCCACCCAGAAGAGAGGGCGCCACGTTGTCTGGATGACCTTCCACCGCAATGGCCAACTCAAGCAGCTTTTCCCGGCTCAGGGGCTCCCCGATCATGGTATTGGCACCACAGAGGCCAGCCACAATGGCGCTGGCGCTGCTGCCCAGGCCGCGGGCAGGTGGTGCAGACAGGGAGATCCTGGCCTCCAGGGGAATGGGGGGGTGGTCAACGGCTTCCCAGACGCAGCGGGCAGCCCGATAGAAGAGGTTGTCCCTGCCACCCCGCAGATGGGCCCCCTCCGGCCCGTCCACAATCAGTTCAAACGCCTCCTCCTGCTCCGCCAACCGCCGCAGACTGAAGCGGTTGTTGAGTTGCAGGGCGGCCCCCAGGCAGTCGAAACCGGGGCCGATGTTGGCAGTGGTGGCTGGTACGGTGATGACGCACCGCTCGCAGGTGTTGTCTGACACGACAGTCGTGGTATTGTTAAGAATCAGCTTCCATGTTGCCCCACGGCCTGCATCCCTGCTGGGGAGATCTTGACCAGATCTGGGCCAGCCAGGGGATGGGCCAGTTGATAGGCCCGCTGTGCTGCGGCAAACAGGCCGGTGTCCGGTGCAATCAGAGCGTGGATGGGCACCTTGGCGGCAAGGGGCTGGAACCGCCCTACCCGCTGGAGACGGTCCAGGAAACGGGGCGAGCGCAGCTGCGGCAACTGCTTGGCTGTCACCCCCCCAGCCAGCCAGAGTCCTCCTGTGGAGAGGCTGGTGAGGAGGAGGTTGGCTGCTGCTGTTCCACAGGCCTCTGTCCAGAGGGCCAAGGCCTCTTGACAGAGGGCATCTCCCTGGGCTGCCGCCGCCGCAACACGGGCAGGCAGGTCCGCGGTCGGGTTGGCGCATTGGGCTTTCAGGGGATGGGAGCCTGGATGGGTGCTGAGCAACCAGCGGCCGATGTGCCCCAGGCCTGTACCGCTCGCCACCCGCTCCACCGAGAGGCGCTCCAGGCCCAGATCCGCCAGAAGCCACTGCCTGAGCTGCCATTCCCGTGGGTTGCAGGGGGAGAATTCCTGGTGTCCACCCTCGCTGGGGCAACTGGTCAAACCAACGGGGGTGGGGATGCCTATGGCCATGCCCAATCCGGTCCCCAGGCTCAAAATGGCCACCGTTCCGCCCGTTTGCGGTTCACCGGCTTGTAGTTCCACCGCCATGGCGGGCTGGAGATGGGGTAGCCCATAGACCAGCGCAGCAGTATCATTCACCACCTCCACGGCGGACAGCCCCAGGGACCGGGCCAGCTGCTGCTGATCCACCACCCAGTCCAGATTGGTGAGATGGGCCTGGCCCTGTTGCACGGGGCCCGCCACGGCAAAACAGGCGCTGGCAAGCCGGGTTGGGTTCCCGTCAGGACCCTCCCGCTGGAGGAAGTCCGTCAAGATCTGGTCGAAGCAGGGCCACGCCCGAGAGGCGTAGCGATGCTGCCGTTGCAGGCACAAGCCATCTTCCGTGAGGTCATAGAAGGCCAGCACGGTCTTGGTGCCCCCCACATCGGCCGCCAGCACGGTGGTGGTCATGGGACCAAGGTGGCGCGGCGGCTGGCAACGGCATCACGGGCCAACTCCACCAGCCTGGCTTGCCCCATGGTGCCCAGATCCCCCTGCCGTCGGGTACGCAGGCTCACGGCATCCGCCTCCATCTCCTGCTCCCCCAGGATGCCCAGCACGGGGATTTTCCGGGTCTCCCCATTGCGAATCAACTTGCCCAGCCGCTCCCCACTGCTGGCGACTGTGGCCCGCACACCATGGCTGCACAGCCGGGCGGCCAACTGTTGGGCGGCTGGGAACGCCGCTGTGGTCACCGGCAGGATGCGAATCTGCTCAGGCGCCAGCCAGAAGGGAAAATCCCCCCCACAATCCTCGATGAGAATGCCAATGAACCGCTCCAGGGAGCCAAAGATGGCCCGATGCAGCATCATGGGCCGTTGGCGGGAGCCGTCCGCCGCCACATATTCCAGGTCAAAACGCTCCGGCAGGTTGTAGTCCACCTGCACCGTCCCCAACTGCCACTCCCGCCCCAGGGAGTCATACACGAGAAAATCCAGCTTGGGGCCATAGAAGGCTGCCTCCCCAGGACCCTCTACGGTATCGATGCCCAGGTGGTTCACGGCTTGACGAATGGCAGCTTCCGCTTGGTCCCAAGCCTCGGGGCGGCCGATCATTTTGGTGGTCTGGGGGCCACGGAAGCTGAGCCGCGCCTTGAACTGCCGGAACTCCAGATCCTGAAACACCGTGAGGATCAGATCCACCACCTGGCGGAACTCCTCGTCCAACTGCTCCGGGGTGACAAAAAGGTGGCTGTCGTCCTGGGTGAAGCCCCGCGCCCGCGTCAGCCCCCCTAACTCCCCGCTCTGCTCATAGCGGTAGACGGTGCCAAATTCCGCCAAGCGGTAGGGCAGGTCCCGGTAGCTGCGCAGTTCTGCTTTGTAGATCTGAGCGTGAAAGGGGCAGTTCATGGGCTTCATCACGAAGCCCTCCTCCGCGGCGCGGTCGGAATCGTTCTCCGCCATGAGCGGGAACATATCCTCCCTGTAGTTTTGCCAATGGCCCGAGGTGCGAAACAAGTCCACCCGGGCGATGTGGGGAGTGACCACATGCTGATAGCCCCGCTGCTGCTGCTGCTGACGGAGGTAGTCCTTCAGCAGGCTGCGCAGTTGGGTGCCCCGGGGTGTCCAGAGGGGCAGTCCGGGGCCAACACTGTCACTGAAGAGGAACAGGCCCAACTCCCGGCCCAGACGACGGTGATCCCGCTTCTGTGCTTCCTCCTGGCGACGCTGATGCTCCGCCAGTTGTTCCGGGGTTTCAAAGGCGGTACCGTAGATACGCTGCAACTGAGCCTTGGTCTCGTCCCCCCGCCAGTAGGCCCCGGCCACGGTCTCCAGATCCACGGCATCGGGATTGATCTCGGAGGTGTTGGCCACGTGGGGGCCTGCGCAGAGATCCCACCATTGATCCCCCAGGTGGTAGAGGGTGATGGGCTCCCTCAGGTCGTCCAGAATCTCCAGCTTGTAGGGCTCGCCAATGGCCTCAATCCGCTGCCGGGCCTCCTGGCGACTCACCTCTTCGCGGCGGAAGGGGAGGTTCTGCCGTAGGATTTTCTGCATGCCCTTGCGAATTTTCTTGAGGTCCTGGTGGGTGAAGGGTTCCGGGGCGTCAAAGTCGTAGTAGAAGCCCGTCTCCGTCCAGGGACCGATGGTGACCTGAACGTTCTTGAACAGGCGCTGCACCGCCATGGCCATGACGTGGCTACAGCTATGGCGGATCCGCAACAACTGATCGCTCTCGCTGGTGCGGGGCAGGTGCAGGGGGGCGGAGGGGGTTGACACAAGGACTGACTATGAATGATCCGGGCAGCAGAACAGGCCCGGAAGAAGTCTAAACTCCCCACCCCTTCACCACCCAGGCATCTGGAGTCTTGACGGTCCATCCTTGACCCGGGAGGCTGGCCAGGTGTTGGCGGCTCCATCAGGATTTAGACTCCCCACCACCCGGACCACCTGGATTCCCCATGGCCTACCCTCAAGACCAGGCGCCGCCCCGCGAGCGGCGCAGTGTGGGGATGGCCTATCTGCTCTGGATTCCGTCCATATTGCCGATCCCGGTCCCGGTGGCGGGCCTGCACCGTTTCTACACGGGCCGCTGGGAAACAGGCCTGCTCTGGCTGTTCACGGGTGGGCTCTGTGGCGTGGGCAGTGTGGTTGACCTGTTCCTTATCCCGGAACAAGTGCGATCATTTAATAGCAGATTGGCCAGGATCAGTGGCCAGCCGCCGCCGATGGGCTTGGGGCAGTCCATCCTGGCCTTGGCCCGACGTCGCGGTGTGCGGGGATTCACCGTCAATGATGCGGTGCTGGAGTTGGGCCACTCCCCTGAGGAGATTCGCCTGGAACTGGAACACTTGATGCAGGAGGATTGCCTCCATGTCACCAATGACTTGGAGGGGCGAATCATTTATCGGGAGCCTTGATGCGTTGCCTTTCTGCTTTGCTGATGCAGGTGTGAAGGCTGGCCTCAAGATGGGGGAGGGAACCTAGGCTTCTGTCTGGATGCGCAGCAAGTCCAACTGTTCGTCGTAGAAGCCCTTCAGTTGGTTCCAGGACTTCATTGTCTGGCCGTAGCCATAGTGGCTGGCTCCCCAGCGGTTGGGAAGGGCGGCCCATTCCGGCGCCAACTGGTGCAGAGCTTCACGGGTGAGAAGGCCCCGGTTGATGTTGGCCTCTTCCGCGTCGCTGAGGCGATTGCGCACCAGCCAGAGGGCCACCTGATCTTGCCGACGGGGGGAGAAATCCGTAATGCCCAGCCAGGCTGCAACCCGGTTCCAGGTGGCCCCCATGAACTGGTAGGCACCAGCCGCCTCACTGTTGAGGACACTTTGCTTGACCCTCATCACCGTCTCGGGATGTTTGGAGAAGGGATCGGAACCAGGGATCACCTCAGAGATAAGACGCCCCCCATAGATGACCTGGTAGCCAGCCTCTGTACCGCCCCTCCAGGTTCCCTCCGCAAAGCGGATGGTGCGCAGCAGGGCCTCCATCCCGTTGCTGATGTTCTCCAGGTGGCGAGCGGGGAGCGGTGTGGCCGCATTGCCCACGGCGACGGACTGGGGATGATGGAGCGCTGTTGGGAAGGGGGAAAAGGAAAAAGCCGGGGTAAAGAGTGAGGCAGAGGTTAAGACAGCAGTCCTGAGGACGGACAGGGCCAGGGCTCTGGGAGGGGCAGACAAGCCCATAGGGCACAAAGAGGAAGACATGCCCAGTAGAATGGCTGGAATTTTCTACAACAGATCGCAAATTGTCCAGTCCAGGAAGTGTACACCACCCCCAGGGGTCTTGCCCGAATTGTGCCCTGGTTCTGTGATAAACTTCTCCATCAACAATGACTTATGGGATCTCCGGGGGGCGAGGCGTCAGCCCCAGGGCTGTGCGCACCCGCTCCAGAGAGGCCTGAGCCACCATTTCCGCCTGCTGCCGCCCCCGGCTCAACACATGATCTAAAGTGGCAGGGTCAGCCATGAGTTCTCCATAGCGCTGCTGAATGGGGCGTAGGGCCTCAACCACCACCTCACTGAGCATCCCCTTGAATTGGCCCCACCCCATCTGGCCACACTCTGCTGCAGCCCCGGCGCGGCTACGGTGACCGAGAAGGGCATAGAGGGCCAGCAGATTGACTGCTTCCGGTCGCTCCGGGTCGTCAAACGTCAAGCCCATGGCCCCATCGGTCTTGGCCCGCTTGATCTTTTTGCACACCAACTCCGGGGGATCCAGGAGATTGATGCGGCTGTTGTCATTGGGGTCACTCTTGCTCATCTTGTTGCGGCCGTCCGTTAAACTCATGACCCGGGCCCCCTCCGGGAAGATCAATGGCTCGGGCACATTGAGAATGGTCGCCCCAGCGGCGGCAAACTGGCCGTTCAGACGCTGCTGGGCAATGTTGCGGGCCAGTTCCAAGTGCTGCTTCTGGTCATTCCCGACAGGCACCAGGTCAGCGTTATACAGGAGGATGTCCGCGGCCATGAGCACCGGATAGTCCAAGAGGCCCACAGAAGTCTGGCTACCTTGTCTGCTGGCCTTTTCCTTGAACTGGATCATGCGCTCCAGCCAGTTGAGGGGGGTGATGCAGTTGAGCAGCCAGCAAAGTTCGCTATGGGCTGGCACATGGCTCTGGACAAAGACCGTGGCCAGTTGGGGATCAATGCCACAGGCCAGGTAGAGGGCCGCAGTTTGCTGGGTCTGGCGCGCCAGCAGGGCTGGATCATGGGGAACGGTGATGGCGTGCAGATCCACCACGCAGAAAAAGGTGTCGTGCTGATGTTGCAACGCCACCCAATTGCGAATGGCGCCCACCCAATTGCCCAGATGGAGCGCGCCCGTGGGCTGCACGCCAGAGAGAACCCGCTTGCGCCCCATCACGCCTCTTCCCGCTGGGGGGAGTCTGTGGTGGAAGCATCCCCTTCCGGAGCGGGGTCAGGGCCCTGGTCGTTCTCCAGGGGTTGGGAATCCTGTTTGATGACGGGTCGCGCCAGGGGATCAGGGCGCACTGCTGGTGTCTGGGTTGTGGATTGTTGCCCTCCAGCACGGCGACCGGTGTGTTGTGGCAGTTGGGCTGCCAGGTTCTCCCCGCTGAGCTGCCCCTGCTCCACCATTTGGGCCATGGTCCGCAGGCAAAATCCCAAAGCGGCCACGGTGGAGCGCAACTGGAAACGTTCCTGGATCAACTGGGCCGCCCGCAACTCATTGTCGCTTAAGCGAATGCGCAGGGCCCCCTGCTCCCGGCCCAGGGAGCGGTTCGGCCGCTCTTCAGGCAACCGACGCACGGCACGGCGCTCAACACCAGGGGGAAGGTCCTGGGGCTGCTCCTGTAATCCCGGGACGAAGTCTTCATGGATCGTCATCTCCGGCCCTCACTCCGTTGCTTCCATCACGTCCAGGGCAGGCATCATGTCCAGCGACACATCTGGAGAGAACGTCCGGCGCTTGACCTCGATCATGAATTGAACGTCCTTGGCGCTCAGGCATTGCGCCTGGCGCCAGGAATGGGGTCTCACTTGAGGCTCCACATGCATGGGAGTCTTTACCGAAACTGGGCGGCTGAAATCTTACGGAAGGATACCATATGGCCCCCTGGTCCACTCCTCCGTTACCAGGTGGGTCTGCTCATGTCCATGCTGGTGTGGGGGAATCCTGCAAGCATGTTTGCACCGTTGCGCCATGCTGAGCCAAGCCCAACTGGCCAGGGCCCAGGGCCGTGCTTCTGTCAGCACCGAACTTCATGCCCTCTGCCTTCAGGGCCACCCCCTGGATGAAGCCCTGTTGGATGACCATGAGCAGCGATGTCGCCATGACCATGGCGAACGACTGGACATTCTCCAAAGCCTGGGCCGCCAGCCGGATCCTCACCTGGGCCACTACCTGGAGGGTCAGTTGGAGCGCCTGAAGCTGGTGCGGCTTTCCCTGCAACGGGGCCGTGATCCTGGCCTCATTGCCGGTGTGCAGGAGAGTGGCGCCCATGATTCCCCTTGAGCCTGTGGCCAATGGTCAGCATCCGACGATGGGCTGGGCCAAAGTCTTCAGGCCATGGCCCGTGGCCCTCTCCCTGGCGCTGTTGCTGGCATCCTGCGCAGCGCCTGCCCGGTTTGTGGGGCAGCAGCAGGCTGCGGGGCCTGCCGCTGCGGCCGATGGCATCAGCGTCTATTTCAATCAACGGCGCCAAGTGCGCTATCCCAGCCCGCTGACGGGGACCATGCGCCACGGGGACGACCTGGAGCAGGTGGTGCTGGATACCATTGCCGGGGCCCGCAGCAGCATCAGCCTGGCGGTGCAGGAGTTAACCCTGCCCCGCATCGCCCAGGCCCTGGTGGAGCGTCACCGTGCTGGGGTGCGGGTGCGGGTGGTCCTGGAAAACAGCTACTCCACCCCATGGAGTCGTCACCATCCCTCCGAACTGGATAACCATGCTCGCCACCGCTGGCAACGGCTCCATGATCTGGCCGACAGCAACCAGGATGGCACGGCCACCCAGGCTGAACGGCGGGCGGGGGATGCGGTGGCGCTGCTGCTGGAGGATGGGGTGCCCCTGGTGGATGACACTGCAGACGGGACCGCTGGCAGTGGATTGATGCACCACAAGTTTTTGGTGGTGGATGGCCAGGAGGTGGTCACCGGCTCAGCCAATTTTACCAGTTCCGGCATCCATGGCGATGCTGGTGCCCCCAGCTCCCGGGGCAACGCCAACCACATGGTGAGAATTCGCTCCACCGCCCTAGCCAGTCTTTTTGAAGAAGAATTCGCCCGCCTCTGGGGGGACGGCCCCGGCGGCCTGGAGGATAGCCGCTTCGGCTTGGGCAAGGGCGGTGGCGGCAGCATTGGGCTCCGGCAGGGAGAGGGCCAGTTGGAGGTGCTCTTTACGCCCCATCCCCGACAGGATGACCGCAACAATGGTCTCGCCTTCATTGAACGGGTGCTGGCGACAGCCCAGGAGCAGGTGGACATGGCCCTGTTTGTCTTCAGCGACCAAGGCATTGCCAACCACCTGGAGACCTTGGCCCAGCGGGGCGTCAAAATCCGCCTCCTGATTGATCCGGGCTTTGCCACCCGCAACTACAGCGAACTCCTGGATCTGGCAGGGGTGGTGCGCCCCGACCACCGCTGCCGCATTGAGAGGGGCAACAAGCCCTGGCCCCCGGGGTTGGCTGAAGTGGGCGTTCCCCGGTTGGCACGGGGGGACAAGCTCCACCACAAATTTGCGGTGGTGGACAACACCACGGTGATCACCGGCAGCTTCAACTGGAGTGCTTCAGCGGCCCATCAAAACGATGAGACGTTGCTGGTGATCAAGCATCCCAAGGTGGCCGCCGCCTTTGATCGTGAGTTTGGCCGACTCTGGAAAGGGGCGGAACTGGGCATCACGCCCCACCTTCAGAGGCTGCTGGAGCGTGATCGGCTACGCTGCCCGGAAACCGTCAGCCTGTCTTGAATCCTCCCTTGCCGTCAGCCCCCCTGTAGCCAACGGGCAGCATCCGGTGCATGGTAGGTGAGAATCAAGTCAGCGCCAGCACGACGGAAGCAGAGCAGGGTTTCCAGGACCACAGGGCGCTCCTCAATCCAGCCCTGCTCTGCAGCAGCTTTCACCATGGCATACTCGCCACTGACGTTGTAGGCGGCAATGGGGAGATGACTATTTTCCCGCAGCTTGGCCACAATATCCAGATAGGCCAGGCCGGGTTTGACCATGAGAATATCGGCCCCCTCCCCTTCATCCAGATCGGCTTCAATGAGGGCCTCCCTGCTATTGGCCGGATCCATCTGGTAGGTGTCCTTATTGGTAGGGATGGGTTTATCGCCGCTGGTGCGAGGGGCGGAATCCAGGGCATCCCGGAAGGGACCGTAATAGGCCGATGAGTACTTGACGGCGTAGGAGATGATGCTCACATCCGTAAAGCCATGGTCATCCAGGGTGGTGCGGATGGCTTCCACCCGGCCGTCCATCATGTCGCTGGGACCAATGAGATCCCCACCGGCCCGGGCCTGGGCCAGGGCTTGCTGGCAGAGAATCTCCACTGTCTCATCATTGAGAACCACCCCCTGGGGGCTCACGATGCCATCGTGACCATCGCTGGAGTAGGGATCCAGGGCCACATCAGTCATGATCACCATGTCCGGGTGTTCCGCCTTGAGGCGGCGGATGGCCCGGGGGATCAAGCCACCTTCGTTGAAGCACTCGGCGCCGTCCTCGCTTTTAAGGCCATCGGCCACTTTGGGGAACAGCACCACACAGCGGATCCCCAAATCCCAGGCTCGCCCCACCTCGTCCCCCAGGGCGTCAAGACACCAGCGCTGGCAGCCGGGCATGGAGGCAATGGGCTCATTCCTGGCCCCTTCATGGACGAAGAGGGGGTAGATCAGATCCGTGGCCTGCAGAGAGGTCTGGCGCACCATGGCCCGCAGGGCAGGGGTGCGCCGCAGTCGGCGGGGGCGGTCCAGCATGTCCAGCATGGGGAGGCGGCAACAGCTTTGGGAATCCTACGGAATCCCCTTCAATCCCCCAGCCCTCCCCCCTGGACCTTGCTACAAGGACTTGGGGAGCACCGCCTGCCGGGCCATGGCCTGCCGGGGCGAGCCTTTTCGGCAGGCCGCCCATTGCCGCAGCAGGGCCAATTCCTGGGGGGATGGGGAGGGGGGAACATGGATGACAACCGTGAACAGAAGATCCTTCCGACCACTGGAGGAATACCATCCCTGGCCCCGCAGCCGGAGGTTTTGACCTGGCTGAATGCCGGCCGGAACGGTCACCGTGGCTGTGCCCTGGGGGGTGGGCACCTCAATCTCACCCCCCAATACCGCTTCATCCAGCCCCAGAGGCAAATCGGCTTTTAACTGGTCCCCCTCCAACCGCCACACTGAATGGGGTTTCAATTGAACCTTGAGGTAAAGGTCCCCACGGCGCCCTGTGCCTGGCTGAACATTACCCTTGCCCTTGAGGCGTAGGCGGGTGGCGGGAAGGATGCCGGCCGGAATGCGCACCTGCACGGACTCCTGCTTGTTGGCGAATGTCCGTACAGAGAGTGTGCGCTCACAACCATGGAAGGCCTCGGCAAAGGAAATCTTCAGAGAGGCTTCCGCGTCCAGGTCCAGGGGGCGGGAGCGCCCGGGTCGGCGGGGAAACCCACTGGCGCTGAACCCTCCGGGGATGTTCCCCTCCCCAAAACGGCTGAGCAGGTCATTGATGAATTCATCGAAATTACCGTAGTTCTGAAAGTCCATATCCATGCCCGCCCCACCGCTGGTCTGGCCACTGCCCCCGCTCCAGTAGCGGCCAAACTGCTCATATCGGCGCCGCTTCTCCGGGTCACTGAGCACCTCATAGGCTTCATTGATTTCCTTGAAGCGGTCCTCCGCCGCCTTGTCGTTGGGCTTCACATCGGGATGGTGTTGCCGCGCCAATCGGCGAAAAGCCTGCTTAATGGTGGCCTGATCAGCACCCTTGGACACCTGGAGGATTTTCCAGTAGTCCTTGTAACCGCTCCGCGCCATGCTGAGAAAGGGTCAGGGGAAGGGGCCTCCCAGCCCCCATGGGTCATAGATGATAGGGTTGAATCCTGCCCTTGCGGGCGCTTGGAGTAATGCCAAAGTGGTAACGGGGAACTCTCGCTTCCTGTCACGACTCGGCCAAGCATACATGACCTTACGTCCTTCGACCTTGGCAGAGAGAATAGTTTGATGAGTGGAGTGGGATAATCAGCGTATTCCAGGCCTTTCACGCTGTCCTTTCACGCGGTGCATCATTGCTGGGTAAAGTGAAGGATCACTGGGGGCATCGGCTTCATCAGCCTCAATGAATTGGCTTTGGATACCCTTGCTTTGAAGGAATTGTCTAAAGGGCACCACGAAAAATTGCATCCCTCCTCCCATGGAGAAGGAAAGCCTGGAAAACTTCAAGGCGCTTTCACATGAAGACTCTCACTCCTCTCTTACAGCAAGGCTTTTCAAAAGCCGGGACTGAGCCAGAAAGGGATCTTCCAGTGTTTGCCAAGATATTGGAAAACCACTGGAAATGGGACTTGAATAGAGGAGAATGCCAACTCTCACCATCAAACTGACGTTGGCCAGGTGTCCTCATATTGGCTCTGCAATGATGGAGAATGGGTGGAAGGCGGCAAGCATGAGTCACCACCTTTCCCCTCAGAACAGGGTGGAGAAGATCAGCTTCAGGGAATGCTCCACCGGCGACATGGAGGCCTTCTGCTCCTGCCGCTCACCCGTCAGGGAGAGTTGCCAAGGATCAGCTTGGACCTGTTCAGAGTAGGATGTCAAGGACCAGAGCAGGCTGTAGTTCCTGCTGATGGGGGAGAACGCCAGCGCCACAGCAGGGGTGAGGGTGAGGCGGTCGTTGTGGGCAGGGAAGCCATAGGTCAACTCTGCTTCAAACTGCTGCCCGGTGCTGGGGGTGGCATCCAGCCCCTCCATGGTGGTGGGATTCAACAGGGCATCCATACCTCCTGATGGGGTGGCACCCATGGTGTGACTCAGGGAGAGGGACGGGCCACGATTGGATGGGCTGGGATCCCACGAGAAGGAGAGGGCCAGGCCCTGCTCCTGGAACTCCTCTTCTGCATGGATCAGGAGGGTACGACCCTTCATCTCGCCGCTGATGCCCCGCTCCGGATCACTCCAGACAATGCCAGCCCCTAGATCCAGGCCATAGCCGGCTTCTGCATCCCCACCGTCTTGCCGGATGCCCATCTCCATGGAGGGGAGAAGGGAAGCGCCATGGGACAAGGGGAAGGGTCTGGCGGCTTCCAATCCCACCCGAACGCGGGAGATGGTGCCTTCTGATGATGGCAGCCTGTCCACTGTTGCTGAGGCGGCCTTCAGAGTGAGCACATCGGCGGTGCTGATGAGGGTGATGCCTTCACTGCCCCCATCCAGGAGCACCCCATCAAGACCAGCAGCGGTCATGGCCATGGTGGTGCTGGGGGTGAACTCGTCCTCCCCATCGGGCTGGAAGGAGAGTTGCCCCCATCCATAGCCGGCGGCGGACCAGATGCCCAGCCGTGGGGTGAGGGCATAGCGGCCATAGGGGAACACCCCTGTCAGGATGCTGTTGATCTCCCCGTCAGCACTGTCTCCCTCTCCCCCATAGCTGCCACGGCCCCAGGACTGGGTGAGGGCAGCACCAGCGCGCCAACGCTGCCCAGTCCAATCTGCCCCCAGCAGGAGGGTGGTTATATCCCCGGCAAGGGAAAGGTCTTCCTCTTTTCCACGGAAGGAGGACAATGATCCCTGTCCCCAGAAAGCCAGTCGCGGCCCTGCTCCTTCCGACTCTGGTGTAAAGCCCAAGGAAGAGCTCTCCACCAACGCTTCGCCGGTGACGGCTTCAAAGCCCAGGATCTTGGAGAGCAACCCTTCATGTTCCGCTAGCGGTGGGGCGTTGGTGACGGGCTCCCCCGCAACAGTGAGCTGCAACCCTGGTGTGGGGGGAGCGGTCAGGCGCTCCTGTAGGGCAGCCACCACCTGGTGGGAGACCGTACGGCCAAAGCGCAGGTGCCACGCTGTCTTCTCCGCCGGATCGTCAGCCTCCACCATCACTAGCACATGGGCTGTGAAGCCCTGATGGCCCCCCCGGCTGGTGGTATGGGTCAGGGTGATGGCAGCGCCGACGGCATCGGAGTTTTCCGACAGGGTGATGGTGACGCGCTGGGCAGTATCCCAGTTGGAAGGGGTGAAGGTGAGCGTCGTGGGGTAGACGCTGATGACCGCTCCCCCATCCATAGCGTTGGAGCCGCCAAGTGGACTCCTCCCCGGACTGGTGAAATTAGGAGTGGGGACCACGCCCTCCTCACCGCTGACACTGATGGTTACGGTCACATCATCCATGGGCTGGCTATCCAAGGCAATGGTGTAGGAGGCGGCGCCCCCTTCCGTCACCGTCAGCATCTCTGTAGAGGGCGCCAGAGCCGGGGCATCATCAAAATTATCCTCAACGGTGGTGGATGCCGAACCATTGTTGCCATGGGGTCTGTAGCCACTTCCTGTGCCCACGGTTGCCGTGATCCTGCCATCGGTTTCAGGGGTGATGTCATCTTCGGTGGCGACGGTGATGGTAGCGGTACCCCCCTCGTTGATGGTGACCACCCGATTGCCCGTCTGGCCACTGCTGACAAAACTGCCGCTGTCGCTGATGATCACATTGACGCTGATGGTGATCCCCGCTGGGGGTGGGGGTGTTGTGGTCACCGTGAAGCTGGCTTCCTCCCCCTCAGTGATGACCGCAGCATCACCCGTGATGCTCACCTCTGTGTCGTTATCCACCACCGTAGCGGTCACACCGTCGATGTCGATAGTGTTGTACTTGGGATCGCTTGAGATGGCGGTGTGGCTGATGGTGGCGCTGCGGTCGCCCCTCTGATCCACACCATCGTCCACACCGGTGACGGTGACTGTTTGCGCCGTGTTCCAGTTGAAAGGGGTGAAGGTCAAGGTGGCGGGGCGCACCGTGGCGGCTTCCGTTCTGTCGGAGGTCACCGCAATGCTCACGCTTGCTGTTGGCTGGGTGGCCAGCACCACCGTGTAGGTATCGGTGTTCGTCGGCCCCAGTGCCTCGGTTACCAAGAAGGTGGAACCGTCGGATGGGGTGACGGTAACACCAGTCCTATCATCATTCACCACCATGACGGTAATGGCACCGATGCTGATGTTGTTGTAGCTGGCATCGGTTGAGGTGGCGGTGTGGCTGATGGTCACCCTGCGGTTGTTGCTCTGGTCCACGTCATCATCCACGCCGGTGACAGTGACCGTCTGGGCCGTGTTCCAGTTGGAAGGGGTGAAGGTCAATATGGTGGGGCCCACCGTGGCTGCTCCCGTATCGCCGGATTCGATTTCGGTCTCAACATGGGCTGTTGGCTGGCTGGCCAGCACCACCGTGTAAGTATCGATGCGGCCTGCACCAGATGCCTCGTTCACCGAGGTGGAACCATCGGAGTGGCTCACGTTCACTGCTGCCGTATCGTTATCCACCACCATGGCAATCACATTGTCGATGTCGATGGTGTTGTAGTTGGGATCGCTTGAGGTGGCGGTATGGGTGATGGTGATGCTGCGGTCACCATCCTGGTCCACCCTGTCGTCCACGCCAGTGACGGTAACTGTCTGCATCGTGTTCCAGTTGGTGGTAGTGAAGGTCAAGGTGGCGGGGCTCACGGTGGCTGCTCCCGTATCACCGGAGGCGACTGCAATGCTCACATCCGCTGTTGGCTGGCTGGCCAGCACCACTGTGTAAGTATCGATGCGGCCTGCACCAGACGCCTCGTTCACCGAGGTGGAACCACCGGACTGGCTCACGTTCACTGCCGCCGTATCGTTATCCACCACCATGGCAACCACATTGTCGATGTCGATGGTGTTGTAGTTGGGATCGCTTGAGGTGGCGGTATGGGTGATGGTGATGCTGCGGTCACCGTCCTGGTCCACCCTGTCGTCCACGCCAGTGACGGTAACTGTCTGCATCGTGTTCCAGTTGGTGGTAGTGAAGGTCAAAGTGGCGGGGCTCACGGTGGCCACTGCCGTTGTGCCGGAGGCAACTGCAATGCTCACATCCGCTGTTGGCTGGCTGGCCAGCACCACTGTGTAAGTATCGGTGCGGCCTGCACCAGACGCCTCGTTCACCGAGGTGGAACCACCGGACTGGCTCACGTTCACTGCCGCCGTATCGTTATCCACCACCATGGCAATCACATCGTCGATGTCGATGGTGTTGTAGTTGGGATCGCTTGAGGTGGCGGTATGGGTGATGGTGGCCCTGCGGTTACCGTCCTGGTCCACCCTGTCGTCCACCCCAGTGACGGTAACCGTTTGTGCCGTGTTCCAGTTGGTGGTAGTGAAGGTCAAGGTGGCGGGGCTCACCGTGGCTGCTCCCGTATCACCGGAGGCGACTGTGACCACGACAGTGCTTGATGGCAGGGTGGCCAGCTTTACCGTGTAGGGATCGGTGCGACCTGCTCCTGCCGCCTCGTTCACTGAGACGCCGCCGGAGTCGTTGATGGTGATTGCCGCCGTGTCGTCGTCCAGTAGTGTGACGGTGACGTCGTCGATATTGACGCCGTTGTACTTGGGATCGCCTGAGGTGGCGGTGTGGGTGATGGTGGCGTTGCGGTTGCCGCTCTGATCCACGTGATCGTCCACGCCGGTGACCGTCACTGTTTGCCCGGTATTCCAGTCGGAGGTGGTGAAGGTCAATGTTGCGGGGTTCACCGTGGCGATTCCCGTAGCGTCGGAGGCCACGGTGATCTCAACACTGGCTGAGGGCAGGGTGTCCAGCACTGCCATGTAGGTATCGGTGCGGTTTGGGCCGGACGCCTCGTTCACCGATGTGGAGCCGCTGGACTGGATGATGGTGGCGCCCGCCGTGTCATTGTCCACCAGCGTGACAATGACATTGGTGGAGAGGCTATTGTACTTGCTGTCGGTTGAGGTGGCGGTGTGGGTGATGGTGGCGTTGCGGTTGCCGGTCTGGTCCACCCTGTCGTCCACCCCGGTCACCGCCACTGTCTGTGCCGTGTTCCAGTTGGAGGTGCTGAACGTCAATGAAGAGGGGCTGACTGTGGCCACTGTCGTTCTGCTAGAGGTGATAGCGATGCTCACACTCGCTGAGGGCTGGCTGGCCAGCTTCACCGTGTAGGTATCAGTGTTGCCCGCACCAGACTCCTCAGTCACCGATGTATCAGGTGGAGTGCCAAATTCGGTGACCACCAGTTCACTGGTGTCATTGTCTTCCACTGTGACGGTGAGACTGGGGATGATGAGGCCATTGTACTTTGGATCAGTTGAGAGGGTGCTGTGGGTGATGGTGGCGCTGCGGCTGCCGGTCTGGTCCACCCTGTCGTCCACTCCGGTCACCGTCACTGCCTGCGCCATGTTCCAGTTGGATGAGGTAAAGGTCAATGCTGTGGGGCTGACCGTAGCTGCTGCACCGTCGGGGATGGCGGCCACGAATCTCACATTCGCCGTTGGCTGGCTGGTCAGCGCCACCATGTAGCTATCGGTGCGGCCCACGCCAGACGCCTCGGTCACCGATGTGGAACCGTCAGACTCGGTGATGGCCACATCCGACATGTCGTTATCCACCAGGGTGACGGTGACATGGTGGATGGCGATGCCGTTGTAATCGGGATCGGTTGAGGTGGCGTTGTGGGTGATGGTGGCGTTGCGGTTGCCGCTCTGATCCACATTGTCGTCTACGCCGGTCACCGTCACCGTCTGCGTCCTGTTCCAGTTGGTGGTGGTGAAGGTGAGGGTTGCCGGGCTCACCGTGGCTACCGTCGTTGTGCCGGAGACAACTGCAATGCTCACATCCGCTGTTGGCTGGCTGTCCAGTACCACCGTATAGCTATCGGTGCGGCCCGCGCCAGGTGCCTCGTCCACTGATGTGGAGTCGTCGGGCTCGTTAATGGTCACCCCGGCGTTATCATTATCCACAACTATGGCTGTAGCATCAGGGATGGCGATGTTGTTGTAGTTGGGATCGCTGGAAGTGGCGTTGTGGGTGATGGTGGCGCTGCGGTTGCCACTCTGATCCACATTGTCGTCTATGCCGGTCACCGTCGCCGTCTGCGTCCTGTTCCAGTTGGCGGTGGTGAAGGTGAGGGTTGCCGGGCTCACCGTGGCTGCTGTTGTGCCGGAGGCAACTGTGATGCGCACCAGGGCCGTCGGTTGGCTGTTCAGCGCCATCGTGTAGGTGTCCATGCCGCCATTCTCCGCCACCGACAGCATGGATTCAGACATCATGACCCCGTGTCCTGCGTCGACCATCACCACCATGACCGGATCAATCCTGATGCCCTTGTAGGGGCCGCTTGCGGCGCTGGCGCTGTGGGTAAGGTTGAAGGTTTCGTTGGCGGCGTCGCCGTCGTTCAGTGCTTGAACCGTCACCGTCTGTGCCACACCCCAGTTCCCATTGCCTGCGCCACTTCCCGTTCCGTCACCGCCTGCAGTGAAGATGAGGGTGTTCTGGTTGCCGTCCATGCTGCTGTGGGTATCCACATCCACAGCGCTGGTGTCCCCATTGTTCACGGTGATCGTCACGTCGGCGCCCGGATCGGTGTCCAGCACCACCGTGTAGCTCTTCTTGCCGCTGTCCGGGTCCAATTCCGCCAGGGCAAGTGTCGCCGGACTAACCACCACCCGGGGCTCGGTATAGGTGGAACCCTCTTGCATTGCGGCGCTGTTGCCGTTGCCGGCGGCATCCTGCGCCACACCCGCCACCACATCCACTGTGACCGCCCTGCCCGAAGGCGTGATCAGTGCTGTCCAGACCGTATTGTCAGCGATCCCACCGCCTGTGCTCTCGGCGAATCCCGATGCCACCCCATTGGCAACGGTGATATCCCCCACTGCAAAGCCGGTCACCGCCTCCGAGAAAGTGAAGGTGGCAGTGAAGGCCCCTGTGCTGGTGGTGGGCACCCCGCTGATGGCCACCGTCGGCGCAGTGTTGTCCATGGCGTAGCGATTATGGTTGGTTCCCGTTGGCGTGGTGTTGGACAGCCCATTGCCCGCCGTGTCCTCGATGTTCTGGGCACTGGCAAAGCCCAGCGTCACATCGGCGTCGAGACCGGCCAGATTCCCGCCCGAGGCTTTGACATCATAGGTCGTCCCAGACGTACCCGTAACCGCCGCCACGGTCAAGACAGCTGTTGTACCAGTGATCCGAAAATCCGCAGCGTCCACATTGGCCACCGCTTCCGAAAACGTCACCCGCCAGGTGAGCTCATCGGCATTGGTCGTTGCACCCGACCGCGTCTGCCGCACAATGGAGGTCACTGTCGGTGCCGTGGTGTCCAGAACAACTGAACCGTTCAATCGCAGTTTCAGGGTGGACGCAAGAGCGTTAGCCTGCCAACTCCCGTTCCTTATCCTGAGACGGTGCTCATTTCCGATGCGCCAACCCGTGAGGCCACTGGAATCCTCATGGTCGGAGGCTGTGATGCGCCACCAAACATTAGGAGTGGAGTCTCCCGTTTTCGCACCAACCGTGAAGACCACGAAATAGTCGGTATTTGGCTGAAGCAGCGTGCCACCTTGCGGTGCTGAGAACTTCAACACCCTGTCGCTGGTAAACCGGCTGGCGGTGGGATTGGACATGGTGCCCACAGTTCCACCCGGATTGCCGCCATTATTCTGTTGAATGGTTACAGTATAGCTGAAGCCCGTATCAAATGTTGCGAACTGGATTTCCACACTGCTTAGCCGGTAGCCTAAGCTGTTGTTACCTGTTCTGAACTTTTGGGCGTGATCATTCCACCTTTGAAGAATGAAAATAGGACTGACCCCCAAACCCACACCACCGTCCTCCTGACTGATATTGCTCACCAGAACCCGCTCCTGGGCCCCAGCCGGGCCGGACCCGCCCAACACAATCATCCATGCCGCCAGCGCAATCCCATGGAGAAGCATTGGCATGTCATGGCTCCAGGGTCCTTGCGCCCCTGGGACTGGGGCAGCAGATGGGCTTTTCCCCGCCAGGATAACTTTTCCCCCTCCCGTGGCCAAGGGCCTGGGCGCCAACCACCGCCAATGGCTGCTTTGGCCTGCCGGGTGCTGGGCGGGCAGCCAGTAAAGAAAAATCTGGTTCTACTGAGTCTGGCGCGAGATTCATGTAGAATTTTCTATGAAAGAGTTCCAATGTAGCACACCCTATGGCTTGACAACCACGCCCCGTCTCATTGGAAGGCCAATGTCGAGTCCTGCAGGCCAGGGCCAAGCCCCTATGGGGCGCGGGAATCAGGGGAAGATGTCGGGGATGGTGGGGCAATCCTTTCCCACCATGGCACCCCCCAGTCCGGCAGCAGGATTCAGCCTTGCCTGTGTCCATGGGCTGGCTATGGTCTTGGGAAGCGGTCCCTGTTGGGGTGATGTCCTGCCCTGAACCTGTCGCCATTGCCCTGGGCAGCAATCTGGGGGACCCCCTGTCCACCTTGCCCTGGGCTGTCTCAGCCCTCCAATCCATGGCTGAAGGTGGTGCATTGCGCTGCTCCCCCTGGTTTCGCTCCGGGGCAGTGGGGGGTCCACCCAATCAGCCGGATTACATCAATGGCGTGGTGCTG